>JAJKIP010000325.1 GCA_021154405.1 Segetibacter sp.
TGATTGGAATATTTAACGTATCCAGAGGTGCCTGCCAATTTAACTCGATATATATTGTAGCCATTTAACGGATAGCTGTCCGTAAAGGAATACGTATGACCAAGGCCATCATTATGTGGAGTAAAATAGCTGACCGGCATATCCAGGGGTCCGTTTGCAGTACTATTTCTTTCAATTACGAATTGGGTCATGTCAATTTCGTCAGCAGTAACAAATGTCAGCGTAACATCACATCCAGATTTACTTGCATTAAAGCTGATTAGTGTAACGGGCAATGAAGGGCAATTCAATTGATGATTATCCCAATTCATTTGAACGCCAACACTGGGAATTTTGATCCAACCCTGACTTTCACTCATATCCAGGGGAAAATCGGGAACTGGTGAAGCACTGCTAAAATCATAGACGACGTCCCCGGTGCTTAAATTTCTTGTTATCTGTACATTGGAATAGCTCGTCAGCGTATTTTGATCAGGACCTGGTACCCAATCGCCTAGCATGAAACTAAAATAGCTAAGCTGAACTGTATAGGACCCGTCTGTTACTGATCCACAAGGTGAGTTCAGGGTAAACGTAGTAGCCGTATTACCAATCATGTGGTTAGGTTGTGAAATTGCAAAAACACTGGCAGTTAATGATAGAAATAAGGTGAATAAATGTTTTTTCATACGAGGGTGTTTTTTTGATGGTTAACAATATGATTTACGCCTTGATAAATTTGACAGCTATCCAATTTTTCCAATGAATATCCTGGCGATATAGATAGCTGGCTTAAGGCTGCTTACAAAAAAAGACAAAAGGATTTCCAGGCTCAACAAAAAGGCAGTTTAAGCAGTTCCGAAAACACTATTTCAGCAAATTGATTATAGAGCAAAAATTAGCCGGAAAGAAAAATCAGAGTTGAATTGGAAGATACTGCTGGTGTTCGTTCTTTTCTGAAAAGAAGAAAATGGGTGTGGATGTAGATTGCGACCGGGACAAGGAATGGGAATAAGCAGCTAATTAAATAGAAAAAATAAGTTGAATGAAATTCAGAATTGTCACGCTGCAATCGAAAAATTGCTGGCAAAAAAGGCCGTTGGAAGGAGGTGAATTTCATTGATAAGCTTAGTATCCAAACTTACATTTATTCTCTATCCCCAACAAAAAATATGGTATTAAATTTATAAAATTTTTATCTCCTGAAACGCAGTCCCAGTCTGCATTGTAAGGGTTTTATCGTAGTCATTAAATGGGAAATTTCTTCTCTCACCTAAGGTGCTTCTCTTGCCCGAATTTCTCTTATTTTTTGAAGGCTTTTTTAGTAATTTATTAGTCAATTGGCCGTTAAACAGGCTCCAGTTTCCTTTGCTGTAATTTATCGAACATTTTTCCGGTCTCCTGGTCTTGGTATGTCTGGGCCCAGGACACATAGCGATAAAATTCTTTTCCGACTGCCGAATGACCGCTGATCTTTCTCACCACCTGCTCTGGAACGCCCAAACTAAGCATGGTTGTGATGGCAGTCCTACGCATGGTGTGGGTTGTAGCAGCATCACAAAACCGCAGTTGAGTACCCTTCTCATTTTTTTGCGCTATGGCAATCCCTCTTTTCCCCCGGGTGATATTAACAGGCTGAGAAAAACCTGCCTGTTGTAGAAGGACCTTAATGAATTTGTTAAGATTAACCACATTGAATTTTGGGAGAAGACGTTTTTTCAATTTTTTATATCGGTTGATGATATCAATTGCATAAGTGGGGAGCTTAACAAGTGTATCTGTACCGGTTTTTATGGAACGGACGGAAAGATAGTATTGATGGTTAGCTACCCTGATATTTGATTTGTCAAGTTTGACCAGGTCAGAAAAGCGTAAAGCCACTGTACAACCGAAAACGAAAAAATCTTTCACTTCTCTCATTCGGGGCTTGAGACTGGTTTCGAAATCTTTATCATTGATGAGATAATTCAGCTCTTCTGGCAGAAGGGGAAAAATCGCAATCTCTTCTTTTGGAACATAAAACTGTTTATGGAAATCCCCTACCCCTATGGCGAGTTCTTTGTTCAGGTAATTAAAGAATGTCCGGATATTCTTAACAGTTACACCGACGTAGTTATCGAAATACCCGCAGTCGTCATACAGAAAATCGGTAAATCGCTTGTAAAATTTCTTCCAGTAGTTCTTTTCCACTTCTGACTCGCGCATGGACAACCGCCGGGCTGACTGTATTCTCAGTTCAAATTGCTTTTCATTACAAAACCGTTTTATAAGAAGCCCTGTATAGAAGTAATTATCGACAGTACCCGGAGAGATGCGTTTCCCGTTAGGCTGGAGGCGACGGCCTTTTCGGCTGTCCTGAATAAATCTGTTGTACAGCTTGAAAAAATCAAGTGACTTGCGGCTAGTTGGTGCAGGCATAGGTTGTGTTTTTTCTTCAGATAAAGTAGGGTGAAAATGGTATCAAAAGTTACGAATTTGATATAAATAATAGCAACCTTATTTCATGAAAAAGCAGGACAGAAGAGAGTTTGATAAAAAAGAGTAACTATCCCTTTGGGATGGTACAATTAGGTAGAAAATTTGTCAGCGGAAGTAGTTACCGGTTTGGTTTTAATGGGAAGGAAAAAAATGATGAAGTAAATGGATATGCCAATCAGCTGGATTATGGAATGCGGATTTATGATCCCAGGACTGGTAAGTTCTTAAGTGTTGATCCAATTGCTAAAGAATACCCAGAACTTACTCCCTATCAATATGCAAGCAACAGACCAATCGAGTCAGTAGATAAGGATGGTGAAGAAAGGGTAAGCTATCAATTCTCTGCAAACTTTGCAGTAAACTTCAGTGATCAGGGTCCAAGATTCCGGGTGTCAACTTCTGCGGGTGTTGGCATAACTTACGGTGCAGTTCAGGCGGCAGCTACAACAAGTTTGAATATTTATAATGGTGGGTTAGGTACAGCGGGGAAATCCAGTCAAGCTCAGTTTGATGTATCGGGTGGCGGTTATCTTACGCTTGGTGGTGGAAGTTTCCGTGCATCTTCCGTCAAGACTATCAATAATAAAACTGAATCTCCAATAGAGAATGAATATGCTGCCTCCATCACGATGGGGAATGCATGGACCTATTCATCTGCTACCAATAGGGGCAATAAACAATTATTTTTTAATTTTAAGACAGGTCCAGTAACTGTGGATTATCATAATGATGATAGACTTTTTAATAAAGGATCAATTATTGCAAAACTTTTTGGTGGGTCTGGCAAAGATGAAGACTGGTCAGGAGGTGTTTCAATTACTTTAAATTCTAATGCCCTTGGGTTAGGAGATGTTTACGGAAAAATAAGTTATGGATTTGAAACTTTTACTGGGGTAGGTACATATAAAGGTCGAACCGCGCCCGTTCCCCTACAAAGCCTGTATCCCCCAGAAACTAATAAGGATGGGAAACTGGTTTATTCACAGGGAGCCTATCAGACCTCATTGAATAAAAGTAGCAAATTCTTGAGCATTGGATTAGTTCGTATCGATTATGATAATGGCGGTAAAGCACAGACCGATATTCACACAGGGAAGGGAATGAGTATACTTGGATTGATATTTATTGGTCGATCAAACAACCCGATATTCATCTATCCATATACTGGGCATCAATCAGTTGAAACATCAACACCCACAGCAACTGGAGGCGGACACAATTAATAGGATAAAATGAAAGTGAACAATTTATTATTATTATTTCCCATTTTAATACAATTGCTGATCAGTTGCGGTGGAGGGTATAAACTCACTCCTAATAATTATTATATTCCAGAGAAGTACAAATTTAGATTAAGAAAAAAATTTAAATTAACTGATACTTCCATTCTTTCAACAAGCAGTTTATATCAATATAATTGCTATAAGGATCGATGGTTTAAATTTTATAAAGATGGAAGGGTGTTATTTGCATTTGATTCTAATGTTCCTAAAAATTTAAGTGATCGAATTTTTGGATATGCCGGTTTTTATACCCTGGAAGGTGATAAGCTGAAAATTGAGCTCACGTATACGCAAAAAAGAAATGACTGGTATATCCTTTTATTGGAAGGGAAAGTAAAAGACGATAAAATAATATTTTATAAAGACCATCCCAGGGGTATAAATAGAAATATTGAACATTTTTCAATTGATAGTATGGGATGCAATTATATAAAGACCCAAGAGCCTTATTTGTTGTTACCTGCAGATTGGTAAAAAATCATTTATCAATAGGAAGTACTCAGAAGGGGAAATACCCCCCTCTGAATACTTTTGCAACTGAATCAGGTTTCAGGAAAAACATATCGGAAAGATTGTCCTCTTTATTAACGCAACCAGTGGGCAAACATATGATATCAGTAAGTGAATCTATTTTCCTTGATTCTTGTTTTTGTGGAAAATAAAGTTTATTTGAATCTATAGAAGATGGAAAATCAGAATTTGAACTAAGCATATAAGTCAGCGTATCATCTTCAGAAAGAAAAATCAGTCTCGATTGTCCATGCCAATTTTCTGCTGCCATTACCCTTCTAAAAAAATTAATAACCTCATACCTTTTTGAGTTGATCTCCATACTGCCTAGGTACTCTGCACAATCCTGGGTTTCTGGATCATTTAGAGATAAAAAATAACTGTTCCTGCCTGGCGTATTTACAATATTTTCCTTCTTTATTCCAGATTTACATCCAATCAATCCCAAAAATACTATTATTAGAAATTTATCCACGTTTAGATGATACTACTTTTGATTTAGGTTGTTCTTTTTTCTTTTCGGCAGCCTTTTTCTTTGCTTCTTCCTTTTTCTTTTTTGCTTCCTCGGCCTTTTTGGCATCTGCCGCCTCTTTTATAGGCCCATATACATACCAGAAGGATTCTCCAACTGCAAGCCCGGCAAGGGCAGCATCGTATTTGGGCATATAGTTTTTATCGCCGCCACCATTATATTTTTCCACTGCATTTCGCCAATCGGCTCCTCCGATCCAACTTACATCAGCGCCAATTATTATACCTTTCCCTTCTTTATCATATTTTATGTTATCTACCAGGGTGCCTTTGAAATAAAGCCACAATATACCTGCCGAAATACTCTCATGATAATCAGCTGTCTTTCCAGCCGCAGCAATTCCAGCCCTCGGTTTGTTTTTATCCCAATCTTGTTTGACGTTTGATTGTATTATATCTACCGCACCATTTTTACTGGCATCGTATCCATAATTTGTTTCACTAAGGATCATGGCTTTTACAGTATTGGGTTGTAGATCTGGTACATTGGCAGCATGCCCAGTATTTTCAACTTTCTCAGGAATATTCTGGCCCCTGTTTTTGTTATCATTGAATATAGCCACTTTGGCGGCAATTTCGTAATCAAATTTATTCAGATCATGTTTAAGCGCAGTTTCATATTCAGTCATTTTGGTAATTCTTCCTGGCATTGGAACTGGTTTGAACGTTGCTACCTTTTTAAATGTGCCATCCAGTTGTTTTGCCAGCCTTTCGCCTGTCTGGACATAAGTAGAAAATTCTGTTGTGGACTTGAATCGCTTTATCTCTACCCCCTGGGCATTGAAAAAGACTCTGTCATCTCCATCAACATCAACATATATGATCGGATTATTACCAGTGAAAACATAAGGTGAAAGATCTGGATTATCTCCGGCACGAGCATCTATGCTTAACCATCTTGCCGTTCTGGGGTCATACACCCTGTTTCCAAAGTCGAGATCAGTAATTTCGGTTTCCTTTTCCTGGCCGTTAAAACCATATCTGTAGCTGGTTCCATTGGAATAGTTTCGGTTTTGCTGTACCATCCCAAAGGGATAGTAATCATTTGCTGTCAATACATCCGCTGTAAAGTAGTCAATTGCCCCACCCCCAGCATCATGTCCCAGTTTTTTATCAGAAATAGTGACCATTACATTGCCTAAATGGTTGGACAACTGATAAGTTTTGAGCCCGCGCTTGAAGTCCACAATAGTTGGTGGCACATACGGAACCTTCATATCCACCGTTCTGGTAGAAATACCTACTCTGCCGGTACCGTATAGATGCTGCTCAGCTAAGGCCAGCGTGTAAGAAGAATAAGTTGTTCCTGACCCCGTACTATTATAAGTGGCAAGCACATTCCCTGCAGCGTCACGCACATACCATGTATAAGTAATATCTGTACTTCCCTTCTCTACCCTTTTACTTATCCGGCTACCGTCGGCGTCATAAGTATACTGAATATTGGTAACAGGGTTACCTGTTGTAGGATTTCGCTGAATTTCAAGAATCTTCCCATACACACTCCATTTGATCAGCGTGATATTTTCCTGGTTATCCCTAACAAGGTTCCCAATGGAATCGTAATCATAGTTATTGATCGGCTGATTATCCAAATCGTCATTATATATGGCATTGCCAACATTATCCCTGATATATGAAAGCTGATTATTGACCAATTTTCCTCCTGTCAGATTATAGTTATAGGTAAGGCTATCCATATTCAAATTCGATCCGAATCCATTTCGTAGATATTTGGTAATGTTTCCATTACCGTCGTAAGCCACCCTTTCTTTATATTCCTGAGTTGGGAACATTCCATTCCAGCTGTTTGTAGATTCATTCAATCCTTTAAATGCATCCATTCCTGTCATTCTGTTCAGCTGGTCATGCGAATAAGCATACAGTATTGGTTCATTAAACTTACCAATATTCACCGCCATACTACTGATATTACCATTAAATAGTGGCTTATAAGATGAACCCAGGAAGGCGCTGGTTCCAGGGAATGGATTGGTGTTGGTGATCGGAGTGTGGTCACCTGAGAAATAGTTAAGGGTTAACCCCCATACATCCCTCGCTACATATTGATTCTGTGCAGTTACCTTACCATCATTACCCATATCGTAATCCGCATTCAGACTTGTGCCGTTTATTCCCTTTAACCAGCCCTGCAGAGTATAGGCATAGTCAATCCCCTGGACCTGTTGGTCTCCTAATACCATCCTGGATAAAAATCCGTGTTTATAGTGTTGATAACGGACATCCTTTTCCCAATAAACTGAATCATAACTGGTTTCTGCCATCAATAGCTTATTGTCTGCATCATAGGTATACCGATGATACAACTGATCCGCCTGACCCGGTTGATAAGCCACGAGATTTACCTTGTCACTCGTAAGGTCAAACCGGTAAACGACCTTCTTAAACCTGTTACCATTCGCATTCATCACATTGGCTACACCGCTGAATAAACTGCTACCGTAATCATGCAATAACGTATCCACATTTCCATGGAAATCATAACTAAAGAAGGTTGCCTGATTATATTGTGCCGGATTGTTGCCAGCTGTAAACGTTGAATAGGATGCACGATTACGTAAGTTTCTCTGGTATAGCGGAACAGGTGTTAAACCTGTAAATCCAGAATAGGGAATATCATAAATTGTCTGAGTAATCTGTTCCTTGTTAGCAGCCGAACTGGCTATCCAGTTATTCAGAGAAGATTGATTCCTGCTAATACTATCATGCATAGCTTTGGCTGTAGCATTCTTAATTTGACCCACTTCCACAACCCTGCCGTTAAAATCATACAATGAGTAAGTATAAAACCGGTTATTTTCAGTGACACTAACTGTTCTTTGGTAAGAATTCTGGGAAATCACCATTCTGCCAAGCCTGTCATACCACAATGTCGTTAGGCTTGCATCAGGTGTACGTTGTGCGATGGCTTGATTGAGCGTATTATACCGTACTTCGCTTAACATTGTATGATTAGGCACTTTAACCGTGCCAGCGGCCCGGGCATTCTTTACACTATCCAGCCAAAGGGGATCATAGTTAGCCCACACACCTTCTGGTGGAATTGTTTTCACTAAATTACCAGCCTGGTTATAATAATAAAGGGTATAATGATACTCACTCACCTGATGTGTAACTGTAAAGCTTTCCAGCTTGTAAGCCTGCAGGCATTTGGCCCTGTAACTGCTATCAAACACATTTATTAGTGAATCTCTGTATGAATTATACAATTCCGTTCCAGTACTAATTGCAAAGAATGCAGTATCACTACAGTTATTTATTTCATTCACATTTACGTTGGGAAACAATGGTTCGTTTCGTCCACAAAGTTTAGCCGTAGAATTATCACTGGCGCACGCAATAGGTAGCGTAACACCGCATTTTTGCAGATATAGCGATTTGACACTATCATACGTCAGATTTGTCCTTAACCTGTAATTGAAATAAGCAGTAATCAGGTCTTCGCACTTATATATCGTATCATACCTGTATAATACATCTACGTGCGGCCTTATCTCCGGGTCTGTCTGGACTAAAGGATTGAATGAACTGAAGAAACTCACAGAGTTACTATCCGCCACGGCGGGATTGAGGAAACTGGTGAGCACATGGCCCTTGTTTAGGTTATTAAACTTGATCACATTGGACATCTGTGCCTTGGAATCATAAGTATAAAGAATATTCCCGCCACCTGTTATCGTTTGATACATTGGTGTATATACACTATACTTGTTACCAGGGAATGAAATGCCAAGGGGAACACCCGCAGTATCCCAGACAGTTGCCATATTACACCAGTAAACTTCCGGCAGCCATGGCGCGGAGAAATCACGTGCAAGTTTAAGGTTTACACTATCAATGGTTGCGCTTCGTGGAAATTGTCCGAAATCAAACATCACAAATGTCAAACTATCTCGATACCATTGACCGGCATATCCAAGGTCCTTTTGACCTGTGCCATACCATTTAAGCGGATGGGTCGACTTTGTGGATGGCGTAAAGGTTTGTATACCACCGCCAGTTTGAAGATATTCGATTTTCGGAAAATAAGTTTTCCATCTTTTAACTCCAATGATATTCCATTTACTTAACCCAGGATAAAGAGAATTAAAAGTTGAAACAATGTTTTGCAAGGTATCACAGACCACTCCGCTTGTTGACCCATTAGTGTTTGGCGGGGAATTTAATATTGGCCCTTGTGTTATTGGTGCTGTAGTGGATGGCTGGATATATGGGACATTACAAAGCAGGAGAAAATCAACATAATCCTGGTACGCCTTCTGATATCCGAGCTTTGCATTGAAATAATTAGTGAATAAGGCCCTGTACTGGGCATTATTTAATGAATCATTGGCTGCAAGCCTCCATGAGCCCATAAAATCATGCTGGAAGTTTGAATAAACCTTCGCAATATCCTCGCAGGTAGCACAGGCTATTTCACTGCCACACTGGAACCCGCTGGGTACAATAATGGCATTCGGAAGATAGTTGCACGTTATGGAATTATTGCAAAGACCGCGAAGCGTCTGCAGGTCATTTTCTGACATATTAACACCATACTTATTATTAACATAAGCGGAGAAGGAACCTGCCCCACCAGGATTAAGCTGGTAAGTAGCATATGCCTTTGACACTAGTGAACACTGGCAGCTGTCAGGCTTGGTCCATACTTCTACATCGCCGTAGGAAACCGGTTTATCATACGGCGGGGGTGCCGTAATGAGGTATGGGTTACATGCATTGGTATTAAAGGGACGCACCAGACTGTCTGCATAGAATTGCAATACATCCCTGAAACTTTTGAATTTATAGGTGCTTTCCGGACGAACGCTGCTGGCCCCTGCAGGATGATTGCCATCTGACCCTTCAACACATACCTGGATCAATCTTGGAACTATAATCGCAGAATCAGTTGATGTATAATTACAAGGTTTGAGCGCTCTCCACCACTGGGTAACATATGCGGCACAATTGGATTGGTAGTAGGCAATCTGCTCAGTTTGCGCCTGCTGCTGCTGATTGTTAACCCCACTTATATCTGTTGGAAGGGTAGTTCCGTTTGACTGCAATGCCTCCACCGCATCACTGAAATGCGGTTGATGATGCGCAGTGAACAGAGTTGTGGCCGGCACCCCACCAGGTTGGCCATTACACGTTGTTTTTATTTGTGCATATATTATTTCCCGCTTGATATCAAGATACATCTGGCGGAAGGCACGCCAGGCCATATCCCTTTCACCTACACACATAATGGTAGTATCAAAACCATTAGTGCCGAAGGTTGAATAACAACCGGTAACAGTATTATCCTTACACATGGCTGTAATGGTGGCTATGCCCCACATACTAATACCATTTGCACCATTAAAATTATTATCACGGTATTCTTTCAGCTGGTTTTCCAGCTTTGTTTTGTATTGATTTGTTCCATTATTATATGTACCGGCCAATGGATCCTGATCTGCTGCTCCTGTAGCATTGTACTTGCTGAATGGCAGGGTATTATTGTTAGTTGGATTGAGATATCCTTTTTGCATGGCTTCACTAAACGACTCAACTGCTTCAAATCTTCTATCCCATTCATGACTTTGCGCCAATGCTTCATATTGTATCAACTTGCAATATTCCGGATGATAAGGTAACAAGGCTTCAGCCCACGATAATTTGAATTTTTGTGAGAAGACATCTGCTCCAAGCTGTTGGGGCGGCACCATGGTACCAGCCTGTTCATCATATACCAGGTCCGGATTACCATCAGCATCCTTATAATTAGTTGGCTTTCTAAAACTGGGTACAGAGGGATTATCATTTACATCTACATCAGTATAATAAATTGAATACACATCATCAGAACTATCTATGTTGGCATACTGTCCGGATGGAGATATCAGGTCATTAAGCATCGCTTTCCGGATATCTGTGACATCGGTGTTCTTATCGCACAACTCATCACAATCTGCTTTGGCTTTTGCATATGCTTCAAGAGCTACTGTCCTGTATGAAGGAGTATCAACGGCTGCTATCCCGGATCGGTTCATGAATCTTACCCTGAACTGGTCCCAGGTACCCAAACTATCCGTACAACTTTGGCAGGTTGGCGTACAATTTAAAACTCCAGAGATTAGCTGACGTTGCATCTTTATAAAAGAATCGAGACTTATACAGGTATTTTTCTTGATAAATACACTATCCCTGTAGTAATCCATTGCATAGCGACTTACAGACAGCTTCTTGGTTATTTCATAACTACCTTCCTCGAGAAATTTTGAGAAATTCAGAGCGAAAAAAGGGGCTGGATTGGCACAGGTGGTATCTATAGCATTTAATGAGAAGTTTCTTATAGTAGTATCAAAAGCCTGCCCTCCCAGTTTTTGATTATTACAGTCATCTGTAATCTTTATTTCAAGGTCATACAAACAATCATAACAGACTGCAGTATTCGAGCAATTATTTAATTGCAGGGTTTGGGGAGTCAATTGGTAAGAAAAGGTATGGGAACCCGCCTTTGGAACCAGCAAACCTTTTTTGCTTTCCATAACCAGGTCCTTGATAATAGTAGCATCGGGGTCAGAAAGGTTTTCAGTAATGGTCTTTGTATTCTTTGACAGCAGAGTGTCCAGCTTGATACTATCTGGAACTGAACCTGCCAGTGCCGTTGCAATGGTACGGCCACGCATATCCGCATAGGTTACACTGTACTGACCATTTGCATCCCTTGTCATTGTTTTGAAATAATGGGAATAATGACCTACTTCAGTTCCGAAGAGGGCATCCAGTTCTTTCTGATCAGGAGTACCATAAAAATATTTCGTTTCATGCCCGCTGTTCAATGTATAAGTAGGTCCTACTCCAGCCTGGCTCGCTATGCGGTTTGTATTATCCTGAACATATTCTGTTTCTGTAAATGGAAATCCTTTTGAATCCGGTATAAACTGATTGCCACCAATATTCTTTTCCGGGTTAGCCGGAGAATAATATCTTGCCGCACCTGTAGTCGTGTCCATTGGATCTGCTTTGCGGGTACAATACATTGATGGATCGGAAAGAAAATCGAAATTATCCTTATCATAAGAGCTGGAATTAATTCCTACATTGAAGTTAGGTGTATATTTTATCACATTATCCAGTGTAGGTGTAGGCAGTACCTGAAGCGCGGGCCGTCCCTGGTAATCATAAAAAGTTTCTGCAACAAGGGTGGTACCGGTGGAATTATCTTTTGTTACTGTCTGACGCGGATGAAGGGTTCCATCAAAATATTTTACAGACACTCTAAATTTCCCTTCTTCGGCAAATGTAATGGCAGATTGCCAATTGAGGTTTCGCTGGTGACCCTCAAAATCGAACTTACCCATTCCACCCGTATATTCAGAACTCCAATGAGCTTCGGCGCGCGTGCCACTCAATGGTAATTGAACAGACCTAACCCTGAAAAAGAGTGAGCCCTTGCCATCATAGATCAGCGGAATCTTAAAGGTTGTGCCTGTAACGGTGACCCTGGTTGAATTATTATCAAAGATTAAAACAGGATCTGGTGTTGAAGGATTTCCATAACGCCCACTGGCCAGTGAACTTGAATCGATATATGTCCATTCCAGGTCATACTCATCGGCCATCACTTTAAAACCCCAGCTTACAGGCAACTCGTCTGCAGTAGTGTTGGAAGGAAGTGATGTATTGCTTACAGATTGAACAGCATCATTAGTACATGAGAAGTTATAGGCCGGAAAGCTCTGTAATTCATTAGCCACCATAAGTGATTTCCATACGTCCCAGCCAACATTAGTGCTCACACTCAATATCTTTATTTTAACCCGATAGGCATCTGAAAAAACATAGGCCGACCTGTTTGTATAGACGCTATCACCCTGGTAATTTATGGTCAGTGTTTTGTCAACGGAGTCAAGATTTCCGTTTGCACGGGTGCATATCACCCTTATCTGAACTGTTGCTGAAAATGAACTTTGAAGATAGAATAGTGCTGCCTCATTTATCTTCAACGTAACACTATTCCTTACCTTATATGGCTTAATCAACAGGCTGTTGTATGCCGGATCGAAGAACTTGGCATCCTCAACAATAGCTATTGAATCCACTTTGATTTGCTGCAGATTTCCATCCAGCACCTTAAGCACTGGAGGATCAACAGCTGCCCGAGTATAAAAACTGGTGAATATTGGCAAAGCTATCAGAAGCAGGTAACGATTTATAAATAACTTCTTCATACTAAGGTTTATTATAAGGTGTTTGTGCCCAGAAATACTTTATAGGTTTCATAGGGAGGCAATGCCACATATTCTTCTCCCTCTTTTTTAAAATATCTGGCCGTATTGAACTGATTTACGTTAAAACCACTCTGCCGGTAATTTTTAAAACCTGCTTCAACCACCACATAAACATCACTATCCTCCACCTGCGACTTCACAGAAGCATCATACATTTCCGAAGCCTTAACAACACACGTCATCCTGCTAATGAAACCTGAGGATTGATCTATGTCATACTGGATCGACTTATATTTTGCACCGCTATCAAATTCCAGGGTCAATCTTTTTAAATTATGCTCTCTGGAAATACTGTATTTTATATCTGTTCTGCCAGTCAAAAAACTATCGATCATGGAAACCGGATTCTGGCTCATGGAAAAGGCAGAAGGCCTGGTCAGATACATGATCTTATCTTCCTTGAATAGCATGACCATGAAATCAGCATTCCCAATTGCTTCTGTATTATCAAGCTCATACCAATAATTATTTCCATTTAGCTTAAAGCTGCCGTTTAGGCTATCCAGATATACTCCCGGCTGCTTCTCATTGTAATAACGATAGCTAATGTCAAAGGCCAGGTATTGCGCCTTGCGATACCTTTCAGATGCAGCTCTGAGTTCACTGACCACATTATCCTTTTCAATACCCTGACACAGGGCAGCTGTAAAAGAACTGTTAAACAGCATCATTAGAAGTAGTGTATTCACCCTTAATTTTATTAAATTCTTTTTCATCTTATTTACAATTGATCTTGACATACTATTGTTTTACCAACGCGCTTCTTGTTTCATTAATTGACCGGATACCTTTCTGTGTTTCCCGCTTGATCCTTATCAGCGTTCCATCATCATCATACTCATAGAAAGTAGCATAATTATTATCATCGAGCTCGGCCATCAATCGAAGATTTACTGCATTGTATACATATGATTTCATATTTCCGCTATACGGATGAATACGTAAATCATCAAAGTAGACCGGGGATGCACTGTTCGATTGGAGACCGATAGAAATATTTGTAGCTGTGGATGGTATATCGAAAACGCTTTCATATCGCTGCCAGCCTTCCACTATATTACCTGTAGGCTTAAATGCATAAGTTACTCCCGATCCGGTGAATGAAATGGAGATCGTATTATTTTCATAACTAACACAACTGCAATCCTGTTCCTCCTTCACCCACGCACCGACTACCATCTTCCTTCCCTGATAGGGAAAGAACCCTATCAATTTCGCTGTGGTATCAGAAGTAACTGATTGTAGACCCACAAGCCCCCCATAACAACTATTTGCTGTAGTGTTAAATTGTAATTGAGTTTTTGGAACAACTGAATCAGGCAGGACCTTGTACTGAAGAGAAATCGATGTATTCCCATCAATTTTCAGGCTATACTTACCTGTATGCCTCTGAGTGGAAACGATCCTGTTTTTGTTAACACCGATATCGAAATGACGTAACGGACTGCACGTATCGCAACTAAACGTCTGGAAATCGTAATCCTCAAATCCATCATAAGCCACCTCATTATAATGACTGTTTACGATGGTTGCAACCGGAAAATTAAGATCATAACCATAAATACCGGCATTATACATGCCCAGTGCGTTCCTGTTCTCAATTTCTGTACCCTTTCTGTTAAACAGGGTCTTTTCAGTGTTCCAAACCCACCGCATAGTATCATATTGGGGCTGGAGTTTACTATTTGAGAATGTCCAAAAAGAATTATAATCAATGAAACTACCATCTGTGCGAACATTGGTGGCCACATAAGGATTGGTTTCTTTCCTCATTGCATAATACAGGTAGTTCCTGGTCTCTCTCCAGCTACCCAGTCTTCCGTCTACATAATTATTGGAAGTAACATTTGCCAGTCCGGCATTACTTGGAACGGAATCACGCCTGGTACAGCTTGAGCCATTAGGTGTAAATCCTGCCGGGCAGCCATACACATAGAATTGCTTACCGACGGCATCCCTTGTAGAGAAGATCAAATTAAGAGGATTGGCACAGCCATAGTAACAACGGCCATTACGTAATTCCTGCTCTGTATTATTATATACTTCTAATCCAAACAGAGCTGGATTGAAACCTGATCCGCTCACCTCATTGTAACCATCAATCCGAATGGTATGGATACCGGCAGTAAGGGAGTCAGGAAATATATGCCAACGTTCAAAATTCCTAAGGGATGCAAAATCATCCAGGTGTTTGAACAACACTCCATCTATATATACATTAATCCTGTTGTCGGCCCCCATTCCTATATAATAGGCTTTCGTTTCGGGAATGAACAGAGTATCTGTATAGCCGGTATACACACCCTGTGGCTGATAAGCCTGTGTGCCAGGAGGCTGACAAGGCCAGATTCCTGAACGGTTCAATGGTCCGATTAAGCTATCGTTCCCTGTTGGAAATACCTGAGGCTGATAGAAAAACGCAGCTTCAGTTTGAATTTCAGATTGATTATTTACGATCGGGGCATTCACCCGAGGCTTTAAAGGCTGGCCGATAACTGATTTCATTGGTCTGCTGGCCGTAGTGCTGTCAGGAGCAATAGGTATTATTTCCACAGGCGCAATAAGTTCCTTTTTTTTCTTCTTAAGCTTTGAAGGTTCCTCTTGCGGCATCATCATTCTGGACTGACCTCCACCGCCACCTGTTAGAATACAGCTGGAGGTTGGGTCACAGGCGCCCTGGGTAAAGCCCTGAACGTTCACCCACAGGTTATTATTAGTTATAGGACTGCAGGATGTTTGTGCCCAGTTATAAATAAAACTTCCACAAGCGCTATAATTTACATCCTGATAATTTGCAAGGCAAATGTCAATAGTATCAAGAATAGTTGCCGGTTGAATTGAATCTCTGATACAGTAATTAGGATTTTTGGGATTGAGCGTGTAGCCTGCGGGACAGGTTTTCACTTTAGTGCTGCAAATGGGATTTGCAGTGACCCAGTTTTGTTTGAACTCTGCTGCAGTTGCCTGGATGACTTTGGAATTTGTATTCAATACCAGTTCATATTGCTGGGTGCTACCATTCTTCACCATTGGATTTTGCAACGTACTGATACTACCCACAGTACCTGCAACATTTCGACGACCGGAGCGAACAATCTTAATACTCACATCAAATCCTGTGTAAGGAGTACCATCCCTGTTTATAATATAAAAATATTTAGCTCCGCCTCTTACTATACTGGAATCAATGGCCCATGCTCGCGTGGCCACCGGGAAGGTGGCAAAAGGAACTGTGCAATTGGGTAACTGGGAACCAACAGCCTGCTTGCCAGCTACCAATATTTCATCACCACTACTTAAAAACAGGCTATCTGGAGCTGGCAGGCCAGATATTATCTTTCCGTCCCTGATCTGTACATGACTGAATGCTATATCGATGTTCTTGTATGCCATGCCCATTCCGTCATAGGCCCAATGGGATGGATATTTAAAAGTATAAATAGGGTCATTAAATTCGTTTTGCGTCCGGCTCAGTACCACTTCACCTGTTTCACTATCATAAAGAAGATCCTTTGTAGACACTTTACTTCCTTTATCTATAGAAATAACGCTATCCACAATCCCATAACGTTGAATCACTTTTAAGGTAGCTGTTGATCTAAACTGTGTTTCTTCCCTCTGTGCCAGATTAAGGAAAGATGGTATCACCAGAAAAGGAGGCAGGAATGGAATTGAGAACATGTCAGCATTAAGATTTACATTGTTTCCGTTGGTAATAGAAACCTGTTCACGCATATCCATCATAAGTTCTACATCTTTCCCAATAATGGCCGCCGTATCGATAACACCAGTTGGACTTATTACGCTAACCGTATTATCAAGCTGCTTGAACTCCATTTTTTGATCTGCTACCTTATAGACGTTCTCGGTATAAATCAGCGGGTTTAAAGGATCAGTTTCTGAAAAGGAAGCTTCTGATCGGGGCTTCCCATTCATATCATTAAGTTCAATTTTAAATCCTTGTGAAAGTGTTACATAATGCTTTGCATTGATGCGAAGAAAATTAGCCAGGGCTGGCTTATACCTTTTTTTGGTATCGTTATCCAGCATAGTCCGATCTGTGTATACTGGAAAATCATAGGAAGTATAAAAGGATGTTTCCGAAAAACCGTTTGCAGATTTTATGTTTTTATAATTTATGGTTCTCACTTTTACTTTGCTATATCCAACGCTGGCGGAAGGAAAGAGCGATTCACCTAAAGGCTCTTCCGAATATCCCAGGGTTACCGGGCCTAATGGCGCTATTTTCTCAACATATTCGATGGGCTGCCTGAAAGGATTTTCTTCGGATCCGATGCCGGGTTCATAACTGGCTACGCCGCTGCTAATGGTTTGGGTAACACCATTAATCATTTTCTGGGTGAGATAAGTATACTCTCGCCCGTACATGGCAGCGCGCTCTCCAGTCATTTTATCCCATTTATCATACATGATCACTTTCTTGACCCGGTACCCACCGCCATATTTTTTGAAATACGGGTTATTAAGCCGGATATAGCTCCTGCTAGTATCGATGATGGAACACCATTTATTTTCATCCGCCCGTGCGATCCTGTCGAATGAAGAAAAAGCGTTTTTTATATTACCCGCCAGTGAAAAGATCATTTTTACACCATCAGCCAAATCAATATTATCTGCCGTTTCAGAACCGGGGTACGCCTTGGAAGGCAGGTTAAGACGAAGAAATTGTATGGCAGCCTTAGCCAATGGGCTATAAGAACCGGCTTCATCGCCTTTCAATGAGATGCCGCTTACCTTAACCCAAATAATGTTGGAACTTAACATTCCGTAGTTATTTCCATCCAGATCTGCATAGCAGGAAACATATTCAGATCCGCTCCCAAATTGATCCGATGGCATCTTTGCAAACAATTTGAAAAATAATTTTTGTTGTCCTTTTAAGTACTTCTGATAGACATCAGCTTTACTTGATACGGCTTGAGGTACAGCTATATATGCATAGAGATTGTCGCCACTACTGGTATAGAGCTGGTTGGTATAAGAAGCTGAATTTGGAACCGAAGACAAGCCTACCAGTTTAAATAATTGCATGGCTGTTCGGTTTTGCACATAGGAATAATCATCACTTTCATATACTATTTTCAGTGATCCGCCAGATGGGAGATAAATTGAATCAAGTGACCAGGCGCCGGCGTTATTTGAAGCAGCAATGCTATCCTGAATAGAATAAGGATACTCTGCATTTGTTATTAAATTGCCGGTTGTGGATCCCGGGTTCTGAAGTGCGTCCTTATAGGAACCCCAGCGGTCGCTGGATTTTAGATTATAACTCGGATTCTTGCTATTGTAGTTGAAGATATAAGGGTTCTGCTTTCCTTTCTCATTGCCGTTATAACTGAACCATACCATTTTCAGGGTAAGCTTACCACTATCATTCGCAGGTTTGTTAACACCAGGGCAAAGTTGATAGGTATATTCAAAATGGGCTGTCTTTATCGGAGTTGCAGCCGTGCCCTTTTTTATAAAATCAGCAAGACTATAAAGGTTAATTTCCCTGAGTCTTTTTGCGGAATTATCGTTGTATTTATGTCCGCCTTCATCAATTGCCAACTGGTCCAATCTATTTTCAACAGTAAAAGTGGCAATCATGGTTTTTGATTGAATTGAATGCAGATACCATAATTCTTTTTCACCATATACATAACTACCCTTATCATCCCTTGTTTCTGTTTTGAGGCTTTCATTATAGGTTACACTATCCTGAACATACGGCGCTCTCCAACGATAAGGATTAGCGATACCGCTAACTTTCGAATAATTAAATTTCACAGCATCACCAAGATCATCGTTAGAAATCCCATTGCCTGTTACGTCCACATAGTCTTCAGACAATACGGCGGTAAGAAGAAACGAGTGAGCATAAGCGGGGGTTATCTCACTATTGTAATACCAGTCTTTTCCATTGTGATTATTAACAGTATTGTCGACTCCATTATTATACCCAACCAGTCCGGTTTGAATATTACCACGGCTATTTTGAACCGAGAAGGTGGATTCTCTCTGTTTTAAATTATAGACAGGAATTCCATATATATACCTTCTGCCATCAGGATTCAGAATATCAATTTCGGACATATGAGTTTCCTTCCTGAAACTGTTAATCCTTTTTTCCTTAATTAGATTGGGGCTTACGGTAAATTCCGTTCTGGCAGGAGGATATAAATATTGTTGTGGTATTGGTACTACTGTAGCATTAGCAGGTGTGGACCAAAGCAATTTCGTAACCGCCTTTCCCTTGTTTTCATAATACTCCATTTTAATAGTATAGAACTCTCCTTCAACCAGGTTCACAATACTGGTATTGATCATATGTCCATGGTCATCCCACTGATTGATGATCAATGAATCATTAAGCCACACACGTATCCCATCATCGCTATCCGTCTTGATATTGTATGTACCTGTTGCTGGAGCCTTCAATCTTCCTGTCCGGCGTATGGAAAACCGGTCAGAGGGCATGCCGGTATAGGGAGCACCCTTACCCCAATCAAAATTGACAATCGCATCCTGCCTCACATCTGGTGTACCACCAAAATTCAATTGTTTATAATACTCAGCCGGTAAACCGGTACCAGTTCCTTCAAGGTTTTCCCAACCACTGATGCTGCAATTATCCGGAGTAAACTGGTTGATTGTATAGTTCTCTATGTATTTGGAGAGCCCCACGGCATCTGCCTCTTTGGCATTGAGATAAGATATAACCTGGGTTCTCTTATCACGTTGCGACCTGATCGTATTCTGAGGCGTTAACAGGGATTGACCAACCAGTCGTTTATTCCTATACCGCAAAAGATAATTAGTTGCCTGTATGCTTGAACTACTGTTACCTGCCTGGAACAAACCAACGGTGACCACATCATCTCCACCAATTGCATTATAGAAGGCCTTGGAATTAATTGCCTTTTCACCCGGATTGCGGAAATAGACCGCCTCAAATGAATCTTTATTGCTTCTGAAATCAATTATATTCTTTAGCGTGTTATCTCCCAGCCAGGGACCATTTTGGGTAAAAGCCCTGTTTATATTCAGATCTATCCCGCCATGCACCAGGTTACCGGTACCCAAATCAATGCTAATCCTGTTAGAGGCATCTTTCGTACGAATGAAATGATCATGAATAAAACCAATATCGCCCCGATAGGCACGGAACATACCTCCTGTCCCCTCTCCTGTTATTGAAAAGGCATCATAGGTGTACATGGGAACAGCAATATGAGGCATTGCAGGCTTCTCACGATACGGTATTTCTTTCTCCCGATTAAAATCGAGCAAAGAAGACCTGTTCTTTGCTCCTTCCTGATAATATAAATATCCGAAGGAAGGCACCGCCAGCATACTATCTTGTGATTTTATTCCCTGCTTGGAAACATATCCGCTGATATAAAAATCGGGATGAAATGCATTGATCTCCGCTCCAATTTTTCCTGTAAAGGAAAACTGGGTGCTTGTGAATGGCATTGTAATGGATGGAGTAAATGTAGGAGATGCAAAACTGATCCCGCTTGAAAAAGTCTGGCTGGCTGACCTATTATTACTCTGGTTTTTAAGGTCGTTCTTGAATTGGGTTACCCCCACAGACATTTGAAGTGATTTAATCCCTGATCTTGAATTATATGGCAATGATGTAGTGAAAGTTCCATAAGTTCCTTTTTCCTCAGCATCATATTGCCCGAACTTCAATGACAGAGAAGGCGCTATTGTTAGTCCTTCCTGTGTGTTATTGGTTATAGACAATCCACCTGAAAGCGGACCTTTTGCTCCGGTTCCGGAGTTTATCGACGCATTAACCGAATTTTCAATACCCCATCCCTTATAGTTATTATGGAAAACGCCAAGACTTGCTCCAACGCTGATTGGTGCACCCACTATCTCAACATCTCCTCCTGCGGTAACTCCTATGGTTTTATTTTCCCTGATAGTAGTGACTTTCTTGATGGAATCTGATTTGCCATTAAAGTCATCAGGTAATCCGCGGAGATTACGTGTAATTGTTCCCGGATTTACGTTCCACCCCAAGCCTACCCAGCTGGCTTCCTGGTCCATAGTAATTCCACCCCGATATGACAAACCGATCGGATATCCGCCTATGTCCATTAATGGAATGTTATAGGAAAAGTCTCCTGAAAAAAGATCTACAACATTATTCGCATTTACCGATTGAAATGCCGCCATCTCCGGCTGTGAGGGACCGCCGATATAATCCTTATTTGTCTCCTTATTCTTAATACCAATTTTAAATACAGGCTTCCTGTTCCTGACAACAGCAGCTCCTGCTTTTGAATGCTCTACCCGTTCAGGTTTATCTAGATCCCTGATTAACTCTCCGGAATAACTGTAATCATCTCCCCCATACATCATCCAGGATTTATCCCTGTTTATTACGCTTACTCTTCCTGCCCATGCAAAATCGCTGATGAATAGCAACAGAAAGCAATAGGCTACAAATTTGGAATGGCGGCTAATGGTATTGAGTATCATTCGTAATTAGTTATAAAATTTTTTTAAATCAGTTAGTTCTCCTGTATTCAAAGCGCAGGTACCAATGTTCATTTTGGGAATTGACAAGCTCCAGCAGATACAGGTGTTTATCTGCAAGCCCGCCCTGCTCCGTAAAATCCATTTCTTTGAAATTCTCCCCGAACTGAAGTGGCACGGTTGAACCTTCAAGTAACAATTCCTTCTGTCCCGCTTTGGTGATATCGAAAATCCTGATTGCAACTTCTTTGTCATTCAGTTCATTGACATACGAATATTTGAGCGTCCCTTTCGCCATGCCATAACTCGCTTCCGGATCCATTTTCATTTTGGAATAAAAACCGGCATCTTCCTTAGTGCTTAAAAAATTATCATTCTGCTTTAAAGTGAAAGCCCACACCTCACTTTTACCAATGGGACTGTTTCCACTTTTAGCTGTTACCTGCCACGCATAGGTTTTCTTTATACTCAGTTCTGGCAAGGATAGAGGATATTGCAGGTTGGCGATGAACAGGTTTTGTGCTTTATAAACTGGAATGTTTTTCTGAACGGCATCCGTAAGGCTTTGGGTTGGCATAACCTCTACCAGCACCAGATCATACAAGAGTTTATTGAACAATGAAACAGGCGCAGGAGGCAGCCAGTTAAAAAGTGGGCGGGTTTGATCCACCTTCTCATTGTCTGATGGGAACACCAGCATCGGTGGACGTACAGGCTCTATCTCTACCGTTTCACATTCTTCAGCAATTCTTTCGGCTGCATCATTTCTCACATAAAGTATATTATAACAAACCGTGTAGATGCCAACCGGCAAAAAGCCTTCCTGATTAACATTGATATTATAATCCGGACTTAGTATATTGTAGGTAACCGGGGATGCGGATGTTGGTGTAACACGATTCAATCCTCGAGTCATTGTGAGCATTTTTGTTGTGCCCGTAAACACTTTCTGGTTATTGGAAGTATTCGTAACAAGCATTTCTACCTGTACTGTCAGCGATTGTGAGCCAGTATTGACAATAGATAAATTCCATAGCTGGCTTTTCAAAACCAGCCCTACAGGAGGAAGCTGCGTTTTGATCAGCACCTGCGCCTGCGCAAAAACACAACCAGCCAGAACAAGACAGCAAAGAATACTTTTTTTCATATTGCTATAATTGTATCCAGCGCAATGAGCTTCACCTGAATGTTTTGGTGTAATTGATGTTGCCCATTACGCTGGAGATTAATTGATTTTTATTTCCGGGTAAATAAGTCTGCTCTACCTGAAAGGATACCACGTCTCTTTTGAACAGGGTGAAACTGGCATTGGCCTGCCCTCCCACTTTCAAAGCTTCACTATTTAGCTTATTGATCTTTACTCCCATGCCCAGTGACATCCCTTCCGATAACGGGAAGCTGGTATTTTCGTCAAGTACGGTATAAGAATAGCCGGCATTACGGCTATTGGAAATATTCAGATTAACCATGAAATTTTTAAACAGGAAAGACTGGCCGGCAAACAGGTTAATTGAATTGAAATAGATAAAGCCAGAATCAGTTGCGTGATTAAAAAAACGGTTATAAACGATATTGGTAGTTGCCCCTGCCTGACCTATCTTATAAAAATGCACAATTCCGGCATTCAGGGTTTGAAACCGGCTTTCACTCAGGAAACCATCTACCATGGTCAGTTGCGACATTGGCATATAGCCAATACTTAAACTGGGCCATTTGCGAATATTTACCCTGGCACTGATGCTTTTGAATACAGTATTGCTTTTATAATTCTGGCGGATAAAAGGATTGGAAAATTCATTCTTCCCCAATGATGCCTGCAACCTTATTCTTCGATTCCAAAAATTCTGCTCAGCCTTTAGTTTCCAGCTCACAGTTTCAGAGTTTGTCTGGAAACTGTTGAAGGATTGATAATTTGCCCCGGTGAATTTATATTGTCCTTCCAACCTTGAACCTGTACCGGGGATATAAGAGAAGAGTTTAACTGACAAACCTTTACTCGCTTTCTCAGAAAGTCGCCAGCTGTTCTTTACTACATCAGGCAATAGTTGAAGATTGGGTGCAAACGATTGGCCAGCTTCCGTAATAATATAACTGTTCTTTTCCAGCTGCCATTTGGCTTCAACACTGTAGCCTTCAATTTTGATAGCAGAAGCAGGAAAGGAATTACTGGCGTAATTATATAATTGCTTCTGCCCCCGGAAATAGGATAATATCACATAATTCTTTTCCAGTCTGCCAATACCTGCCCGAATAAGGTACATATGCTGCGGCACTTTGTGGAAATTTCCCACAACAAAATCACGGTACCGATAATCGATAATACCTGCGGCAACTGCCAGGTAATACCATGAATTGTATTCAAAGTTTACGCCGCTTAGACTTATGTTTCGTGCAGTTAGTTCTGTTGCATCCACATTGGTCCGCCCAAATCCAAAATTGCGGAGTCCCATTAACCAGGTAAAACGCTTTGGCATGTTAATCCTGCTCATACCAGAGTCAGCCGCCTGGTTCATTAACTCCCTGTATGATTCAGGAGAAAGGAATTGGTGATCACTGATCCGCTGCTGAATTGCTTTCATTTTGCGGATTGAATTATCATAGATCATTTTGAGTGAATCCGCCTGTTGCTTTATGGTACCATATTTTTGGACGATCTCATCATAAGCATCCAGAAAAGCTTTTGCCAGTTTTCGTAGAGAATCAGTGCGAGAACGATTTATTGATTCAGGCTTCGATTTATCATAAGCAATTTCTTCGACTTTTAGTATCTCGTTCGCCTCAATACGTTTTTGCTGGATCTCCTTATCGTCAAGCCATTTCAATAAACCATCCAACTGAACTTTTTTGAGATCATATAATTTGCCGGACAGGGAATCTTTAATACCGCCTGCGCGTTCCAATAACTGATTACGCAGATTATCCGCAAACTGATTATGGAATGCAGCCGCATCATACTGTACCTGTACATCTGTGATATCCCTGAATACGACAGAGTTACTTCTGCGCAAATAGGCGGTTACACGAAGCGGAATATAATTAGCCACTGTTACCCCCGTGGAAGCCAACACCTGGTGTTGTCCGATATTTTTTTCTGCATAAGGAGTATCAATATTGGATCGATAGTAAAAGCTGTAACTGATATATCCATTTCCGGCAGCGAAGAACCGGGATTGATTATTCAGTTTCCGGAAAACAGGTAACTGATCTTTAATTGAATTATTAAAAGATGACTTTGGCAGGCGTAATGAAAGGGAATCAAAATGGAGCAGTTGTTTTTTCATTCCCTTCATACTTTCCAGTATGGATTGAAATCCCGGTTCCTGTTCATTAAACCGAACAGAATCATTCTTCTCATGCAGTCCCGGTATAAGGGCCGCTGATGATTTAGACGAATCCTGGGCATAAGATGGCAGGCCAACGCACATAACGCTGAATAATAGAATGAATAGAAAAGCAATTTTGATCCTCATAGACAAGAGGTTGTCAAATTCTGGATTATGCTCTTACAGTCTTAAGTAAAGCAAACTGTACGGTGGTGGAGGTGGGATGTACGTATAGATGATCAGGATCCTGGAGACCCTGAACTGGTAGTCGGCAAAACTCCATTCAGGTCTGGGTTAACCTGATAACTTGCTGGGGAATTGTAAGAAAGGGAAAGTAAACAACGAAACAAGAGTGAATCAATGGGTTGTGCCAAAGGGTAGCTTTGACGCATATACCCGCGGAGTAGCAGGTTGCTTTGGTGAAATTTCATGGAAGGTTATTGTGTCGGTTATAAGATAAGTCCGGTGATACTGCCTGGATTATCTTTAATTCATTTCCTCACTAGTTATAGATCAAATCTATATTTTGTTAACCCGAAAGTTTCCTGAAACTTTATAACCGTGTTAAAAAATTAACTATTCGTGTATTGAGAAAGCCATAAGTGTGTTAATGGAAGTAAAACTTGTGCAAGTAGTGAATTGGGAAGCGAAATTTTTAATTTCCTATGAAATTTGGCAAATAAAATAGCTGAACATTTAATAAACTGAGGAAAAAGAATATATGCGTGGGTGTTTATTTGTAAGAAAGTATAATTGTTTTTGCTTATTAGCTATTCCATGTTCTCACGTAAACCTTCCGGCCCAATATGAAGTATGCGGGAAGGAACAGGCTCTGTATGGGTAATGATCCTGATCTTTCCTTCCAGCGCTTTTCGGTACTTGTCGCTGAAAGAAAACCTTGCATTCTTCAGCGTTACACTTTCACGATCAAAACAAACGATGCGATCTATTGCAATGATAGTTCCACGGTTCACACGACAAAACAGCTCAAACGGCAGCATTTTTTCCAGCTCTTTGATTGTAAGGGGAGTGAGAAATATACCATTCTCAGTAAAAAGCTTTACATAGTTGCCGACAGATTCAACATACAGCAGATCCTTATAATTTATCCGAATGTATTTTTTATCAACGCGAATAAAGAAGTATGCCTGCATAACACCCGCTTTTAAAGGATAAGACAATGGTTGTTTGAAAATTGGTCGGAGAGACAACCCTCCCAGGGCAATAATAGCCGGTTGGCGAAATGTATCGCCTGTTAGAATTTCTCTCTGTGAATAAGACAGCAGAAAGTTGCATTAGGACTAACGGGTGATCCTAATTTTTAAGACCATTCAGGTATTAGCCTTAGATTCGGTAACCCTAAGGTTACAAAAGGGGATAGTGGAAACTACCCCCGCGCTGTTATACGAAAACGCTTAAGTGTATACGTTTTCTCTAAACCATACTTCAATACATGTTTTAAATAAGAAAGGGAGAATGTAGACACAATCTCCCCACCGTTCACATGAGAAAAATTCTAACAGTGATTATACTAATAATCATTCTAAAGAACAGCAGCAAGATATTGCCCAACTAAACCACCTGAATAAAAACTACACGAATAGCCCAAATTTGCGGGTGAGATGGGCAGATTCCGTGAAATGGATCATTAGAGGAATAAAAAAGCCCCGGATCAGTAGCTGACCCGGGGCGTAACCGTCCTTATGAATAATTAGTTCTTAGCCACATCAAACTTTCTGAATATAGCTTTTACACTACTTTGAATTTCTTTTGTACTCATATGACGACTGTCTACCTCATCGGTTGACCATCCCTGCCATACTGTTTTTTCGGTATTGGCATCCGTCATGGTAATGGTCACTGTTCCTTCCCTTGTTGGCACCTGGTAATTATCATATCCCATGAATTGGGATGGATAATAGACGTTAAAGAATCTCCGGCTGTAAGGGTTATAGAATGTTCGTGTAAAAGGCCTTGAGTAAACAGGATCTGATGTGTTCCTGGTGGATCTTTCTACCAGCACATCATAACTCAGCAAGACATCAGGATTCCTTTTATCTTCTCTCCATCCTGCACTCTTCTCCAGTTCATTACTCACCGCCTGACGAATCTTCTGTTCAGCCAGGTCATTTTTTGCGTGCTTATCTTTTTCAACCCAGGCAAAGGTTTTATAGTGGGTAAAATCTGTGTTATCGTCTTTTTCAACATGAGCTGTAGGAGCACAACTTGCAAGCAAGAAGACGATCGCTAAACTTCCGCTCCATACTCTCCAATACTTCTTCATAACATGATCTCCGTTTATTTTGTGATGATAATTGTTCACCCTATTAACGCAAAAAAACGTGCCGCGTTTACTAAGAAGTTGTGAAAGTTGGCCTTAAATGACTCTAATGAATTGTTATAGAGATTCCTTAACATTAGTGTTTTGCCGACTATATAAGGCCTGTGTAGAGCCAGAACCCCAAACCCTCCTTCACCGTTTCCTGGTCAAAAATGCAAATAATCATAACCTATTGACTCTTTGATTTTTAGATATTTATTGGTAATTTCCAGTAATATTGAAAAAATCAGGTTGGCTCTGCTATGTTACCCTTCATTTATAATGAACTGATAGACCCGGCTATTTTATCCAGCCTCTATGAAAACGACCACGCCTTCATCCAGAAAATCTTTCAAAGCTTCCTGGACACTGGTCTTGACGGGGACCTCCAGCAAGTTGAATCCTGCTTATCATCGGGTGATACCGATGGGTTGCGAAAAGTCATCCATAAAATCAAACCTGCCTTCGGATTCGTTGGCCTGACCTCTATTGAAGAGCAATGCAGGGAAATGGAATTGCTTTGTGTCAGTGGGCGGTCCTTAAATGACCTCACAGAGAAAATAACTGATTTATTAAACACTATCCAGGCTGGTAAAAAGGCCATTGGGGACGATTTGCAAAAACTCATCCTTCTTAATAAAACCTAACCATGAGCATCAGCTGCGTCATTGTAGAAGACCTTCCGGTAGCAGCCGAATATTTGAGGAATTGCTGTGAAAAAAGCGGCGACATAGAAGTACTCGGCCATTTTACCAATGTTAACGATGCGGTGACCTTTCTAAATGACCATCGGGTTGACCTTATTTTCCTGGATGTGGAGATGCCCGGCGACGATGGGTTCAAACTACTTGATCGCATTGTTTACAGCCCCAAAGTAATCCTCACCACTTCCAAAACGGAGTACGCTTACAACGCTTTTGAATACCATGTGACTGATTTCCTGAAAAAGCCTTTCACCTACCAGCGTTTCCAGGAGGCTATAGGCAAACTGGCATTACAGGAGGATACCCGGAAAAAGGAATCTACAGATGATCATATTTATATCAAGACAGACGGGAAACTGGTACGATTAAATAATGAGGAAATTCTCTACATAGAAAGCATGGGCGATTATGTGAAATTTGTGCTGGCAGACAAGAAATATGTCTCCCATAATACCATCAAAAACCTTGAAGAAAAGATCAATCCTGCCGTTTTTCTAAAGATCCACAGGTCCTATATCGTGAATATGAAAAAGGTCCAGAATATCAGGGATAATACAGTTGTTATCAATGGATTAGAGCTACCCATCAGCAAGGCTAACCGGGCGGAGGTACTGAAGCGTCTGAATGTGATTTAACTGCTTATCGACCGTTTTGCCCAAAAATCGAAGAAAACAGCCCCGTTATCGAATAAGTTATGATAAATGTCAACAGTACACCATCTTTGTATTGTCAAACGAAGAGAATATATCCACTGAAAAACCAGAGCCAATTATCCAGAATGACCAAATCCAGGATCTAGAAAAACCAAAAATTCAAATCCAGATCCA
>JAJKIP010000326.1 GCA_021154405.1 Segetibacter sp.
GATTATGCGTTTTTTGAAAAGCGTTCAAAGAATTATCGGCAGTATTTTGATCCATCAACCAAATTTTTCCGTGGAAAAAGAGAAGACGGAACATGGAATCCGGTGTTCAACCCTACACGATCTTCCCGCCCATGGATAAATGATTACTCTGAAGGAAATTCCTACCAATATTTGTGGCTTGCACCGCAGGATGTACCCGGATTAATGTCATTGATGGGCGGCGAAGATGATTTCAACAAAAGATTAGACAGTCTGTTTAGTATCCCCCTGGATACTACCGGCGGTCAACTTGCGGATATGACCGGCCTGATCGGACAGTACGTTCATGGGAACGAACCAAGCCACCATATTACCTACTTATATACTTATGGAGGGCAACAATGGAAAACGGCAGAAAAAGTGCGTTATATCATGAAGAATTTCTACCATGATCAGCCTGAGGGTATTATTGGTAACGAGGACTGTGGCCAAATGTCTGCCTGGTATATATTTTCAGCACTCGGATTTTATCCTGTATTTCCAGCTTCAGCAAATTATGTAATTGGAAGCCCACAATTTAATAAGGCCTCTATTTCAGTGACAGGAGGAAAGAAATTTACAGTGGAAGCCGTGAACAACAGCGATCAGAATATTTATGTTCAAAGCGTTCAGCTCAACGGCAAGCCTTATACGAAAACATACATTTCCCATAGCGACGTAATGAAGGGTGGATCACTAAAGTTCATAATGGGTAATAAACCCAATTATAATTATGGCAGGGCTGCCGATGTACGCCCTATTTGATAAAGCGCTTCTCCAAAATTTAACAGACAAAACTTAAACGCCTTTATACCATATTTTTCTTATCGCTAAATAATTCAAAACAAACAATACAACACCAAGGATGAAAAGAAATATTATTGCAGCAGGTGCCATAGGTTTATTATTTCTGTCAATTTATTCCTGTAACAATCAGGACAGTTCTTCAAATGCCACCGAACAGACACCCGAAGTAAAGAACGCAGATACTGCCAGCAGTGTAGGGAAAACGGATACCCTGACAATTCAACCTGAAGCGCCGAAAGTCATTGAAGAAAAAAAGGAAAAGGTGGATACAAGTGCTGCAAAGCGTAACTCCAAGCCATCGGCAGGAAAAGCTGATCAAACAAAGGCTGATGCTATTGATCAGGTTGCAATTGATGAAGGAAAGGAACTGATCACCAAATCTGATTGCCTTGCCTGCCATAAGTTACAGGATAAACTGGTTGGCCCATCCTACTCAGATGTTGCAGCTAAATATTCCTACAGTAAAAGCACGGTTCAGGATCTTGCCAGTAAGATTGTGAATGGCGGAGCAGGAGTGTGGGGCCAGATCCCTATGACCCCGCATCCAAATATTACTCCCGAAAATGCGCAAAAAATGGTTACTTATATTCTTTCCCTGAAAATATAATGAGAGAGGGGGCAGAACAAATTCCTGAATAAAGATGCCGTTAATGGTTCCGATAGTTGTAAGGATATAGGAGAGTTATAGGGGAGTTATAGGGGAATTATAGGGGAGTTATAGGGGATGTTCTTCGGTTTGATACCTGAATGTGTTCGGAATGACTCCTCTTTGCTGCCTTATTGCTACCTCATAGCATATTCCAGCCGCGAGGTACCAATGAGGTAGCAATGAGGTGGAATTGAGGTATCATAGAGGAGTCATTGAGGAGGTGAATTACGCACTAAATCCTTTAATCGTCATTAATCATAACAAAAAAAACCGGAACTATTCACTAAGCAGCAAATGTGCTTTCTTAAACTCAAAGGGGGTCTTGTTCATGATCTTCTTAAAGTACCTGTTGAAGTTTGACAGATTATTAAAGCCGCTTTCGTAGCATACTTCATATATAGTCATATCCTTTTCAAGCAGAAGATTACAGGCATGCGCTACCCGTACTTCCAGCAGGAAATTATAGTAGGTCTTTTTTGTCTTTGATTTAAAGTACCTGCAAAATGCCTTTTCGCTAAGGTTAGCCACTGCAGCAATTTCATGCAGGCTTATCTGTTTCTGGAAATTGGTAAGAGTGTGGTGAAATACTTTATTTAACCTGTCAGCTTCAAACTTGTCGAATTTGACAGGTTGGTACATGGAGTTGATAAATTGTTTTTCTTGTGTCTTGGCAATTTTATCAAGAATTTTAAGCAAAGCGAATATTCGTTCTATTCCATTTGTTTCAGGTAATTTGGCGATCAGCTCTTTCACCTGGTTTTTCGTGGTTCCGGTAATTTTTATTCCCTGCTTTGCCTTTTCCAGTAAAAAATTTATATTCTTCAATTCAGGCGCATTAAAAAAGGTATCGCCTAAAAAATCATGATGAAAATAAATTACTGTTACCTCTGCTATCAATTTCGACCCTTTTAAGAAGTATTCAGGATCACAACGCCACATATGATCAAGATTAGAGCCAATTAATACTAACTCATTGGATTCAAAGCGGGAAATATTGTTTCCGATAAATCTTGTTCCCCTTCCTTTATGAATATAGATCAATTCTATTTCAGGGTGAAAATGCCACTGGTTATAAAATTTTGGTCCCTTATTCTGATGAATATTGAATGAAGTCTCGGGCGCCAGCGACACTTTTAATAAATGCGGCTTCATAAGGTAAAAGGTACAAAATTTACCAGATTTGGCCCAAATTATCAAAGTTTATGTTACTATAATATCAATTCTGGTGAATTGGGTGGCAATTAAATCTGGTGGAATGATTGACATTTGGTAAGGTTTATTAATGTTACAGGCATGAATTGAGTTTAGCATACCATTAATGCTTTATTAACCCTTTATTAATGCCTGTGATCTATTTTTAAATTAACGATGTATTGCCTGTTTAGCTCAGGAAGCCTCTTTTTAAATCACCTTTCGGCATCTCTGCAAGGCGCTGCACCGTTCCAGTTACCAGAAAATTTAAATTGATTATGTCAGGCCTTTTTAAATCTAAAAAAGCGAGACTGAATATTCCTCGGCTGCTTCTTGCGACCATTGTATTGTTCGTCATATGTTTCGGGCTGATTGTCTGGAAGAAGGCAGACCCGCCGGTCTCTACACAACACAAGGAATGGAAAGACTATGGAGGGGGCCCTGACCAGTCGAAATTTGTTGACCTCAAACAGATCACCAAATCCAATGTCAATCAGCTTGAGGTAGCTTTTGTTTATCCAACAAATGATAATGTAGCCTATAGATTCAATCCCATCATAGTAGATAACGTGATGTATGTACTGGCAAAGAATAACTCCCTTGTTGCAATAGATGCTACAACTGGTAAAGAATTATGGATCCATGCCAATTTAAGAGGCATTATCCAGCGTGGGGTTAATTTCTGGCAAAGCAGGGATAAGAAACAGAAGCGCCTGATCATTTTCCTCAATAATACCATGCAGGCAATTGATGCCAATACAGGGAAATCCATTATGAAGTTTGGGAAAAATGGATATACAGATATGCGGGAAGGACTGGATCGGGATCCGGCAACCATCGGCAGAGGTACTTCAACTACACCTGGTCATATTTTTGAAGATCTGATCCTGGTTGGGTCCGCACCCGGCGAGAATCCATTTTCAGGTCCCGGACATTTGAGAGCCTATAGTGTTATTACAGGCAAAATGGTTTGGGTATTTCACACCATACCACAACCCGGAGAATTTGGTTATGATACCTGGCCAAAAGATGCATACAAATATGTTGGAGGTACAAATACCTGGGGGGATATATCAGTAGATGAACAACGTGGCATTGCTTATTTCCCTCTGGGCTCGCCTACCTATGATTATGATGGTGCTGATCGTCATGGCAGCAATTTATATGGTAATTGTATTCTTGCGTTAAACGCCAGAACAGGAAAACGGCTGTGGCATTTCCAGACAGTGCATCATGATCTTTGGGATTATGATCTAACCACGGCACCTCAGCTCATAACGGTTATACATGATGGTAAAAAAGTCGATGCGGTGGCACAACCTTCCAAGAATGGATTTTTATATGTATTAAACCGGGTTACAGGTAAACCTTTATGGCCAATAGAAGAACGCCCGGTTCCTAAAAGTGATATGCCGGATGAAGAAGTGTGGCCCACACAGCCATTTCCAACTGTAGTGCCTCCCTTCAATCGCCAGATCGTTACAGTGGATGATCTGAATCCATATTTTACTCCGGAAGAAAAAGAGAAATGGACAAAACGTGTGCAGGCGGCAAAAGCTGGTCTCTATCAGCCATTGTCTGATAAATATGAAACAATAACAACACCTGGCGCTGTTGGTGGCGCCAATTATGGAAACTCGGCATCTGATCCGGATAAAGGAATCGTTTATATTCAAACTCAGGAATTGCCCGATTTCTATCGTTTGAAACTTAGAATGCCATCCGGACAAAGAGGTGGAGGTGGTGGAGGATTTTTTGCTGACAGAATGGAGAGAGCTCAGAAAATTTATACTCAGTACTGTCAGACATGTCATGGGGCCAATAAAAATGGAGTGACCGGACTCGGTTCTGATCTTCTTAATCTCGCTTCCCGTGTAAACGCTGAAGACTTCAAAACAATAATAAAAACTGGTAAAGGAAGAATGGCGCCATTGCCTCATCTGGAGGATGCACAGATCGCAGACCTATACGCGTATCTGGCACCAAGGCAAGGTGGCCGTGGTGGACAAAATGCAAATGATACAGTGAGGCCTTCGGGTCCGGTTGTAGCTTCTGGTGGAGTAACCGTGCCGCCATCCCGTCCAGGAAAAAATCTTGATTACCCGGAAGGATATACCGGCCCAAAAGCACTTTATGTTGAAGCAAATAATTGGGGAGTAGGAGTTCCGAATCTCTTAAGCCCACCCTGGTCACTCATTGTTGCTTATGATTTAAATAAAGGAGCCATCAAGTGGAAAATACCATTGGGCAATGATGATAAAATCCCAGGCAGTACAAACCTGAGCATACCAAACGGTTCACAGGGTAAAGGAATGGTAGTAACATCAACCGGATTATTATTCGCCACTGCTTTGGATGGCAGGGTATACGCTTACGATGCTGATAATGGTAAAATATTATGGGTGGGTGAATTGGGAAGAGGAAATCCCGGTGGTATTCCAGCGATGTATGAAGCACGCGGAAGGCAATACCTGGTAGTTTGTTCTGTTGGCGGACTGAAAGACAAAACAAAAAAAGAATCAGATGTACCCAAAGGATATATTGTATATGCGCTTCCTAAAAACAAATAAATAAAAACTCACAAGGAATAAGTTTCATGCGTTCAGGTAAATTAACAAAGACAGGATGGATAACGGCAACTTCTGCAATTGCAGTGCTGATCCTTTTCGCCTGTAACCTGTTAAAGAATCATGGCCCTGTGAGCAGTGCACAATTAAGTACTGCACAGGGAAGTAGCGGCGGCATTGCCCACAAAACCTGGACACAGTACGGCGGTAGCGCAGATCAGTCAAAATATGTTGAGCTTAAAGAGATAACAAAGAAAAATGTAAATCAGCTTCAGGTAGCCTGGGATTATCCTACAAAGGATAACCAGTCTTATCGATTCAATCCAATAGTTATAGACAACGTAATGTATGTATTGGCAAAGAATAATTCCCTCGTGGCGCTTGATGTTACCAGCGGTAAAGAAATATGGATACATGCCAATCTGAACACTGCTTCCAAAAGAGGACTTAATTATTGGGAGAGTAAGGATAGAAAAGACCGGCGGCTGGTATTTTGTGTCAACAATACTTTACAGGAAATTGATGCCAGTACAGGTAAATCGATATTGACATTTGGTAATAATGGATCTGTCAATTTAAGAGAAGATCTTGGTCGTGATCCTGCAACAATATTCCGTGCAACTTCAAGTTCTCCGGGTCATATATTTGAAGATCTGATCATCCTGGGTTCATCTCCAGGTGAGGGCTGGTTCTCTGCGCCAGGACATCTTCGTGCATATAATGTAATCACAGGTAAACTGGCCTGGGTTTTTCATACCATACCTCATCCCGGTGAATTTGGTTATGAAACCTGGCCAAAAGATGCATACAAATATGTGGGTGGCGTAAACACCTGGGGCGAAATAACTGTGGATGAAAAACGTGGTATTGCCTATTTCCCTATTGGGTCTCCTACGTATGATTATTATGGAGGTGACCGGGAAGGTGCTGGACTGTTTGGTAATAGCCTGGTTGCTTTGGATGCACGCACTGGAAAAAGATTGTGGCATTTTCAAACGGTGCATCATGACCTTTGGGATTTTGATGTAGCCGCAGCTCCCCAACTGGTTACTGTCCGTCATGATGGTAAGAAGGTAGATGCTGTTGCAATTGCCACCAAGCAGGGATTTTTATTTGCCTTTGACCGGGTTACCGGTGAATCTTTATGGCCAATAGAAGAAAGACCGGTTCCTGTCAGTGAAATGCCCGGTGAAAAATCATCTCCCACACAGCCTTTTCCAACAGTATTGCCAGCATTCAGCCGTCAAACAATTACGGTAGCGGATATAAATCCTTTAATGCCTCAGGCAGAACAGGAGCAATGGAAAAAAAGAATCACTGAAGCAAAAAGCGGCCTCTTTTATCCTCTTTCGGATAAATATGAAACGATCACAATGCCTGGTGCAAATGGTGGCGCCATTTATGGCAACACTGCAGCTAATCCTGTAAAAGGAATAGTGTATGTGGCAAATATGGACAAGCCATCCGTGTATAAATTAAAGAAAGAAGAGCCACCAGAATTGAGAGTACCCATGTCAGCAGAAGATACTGTTAGAGCGGCGGCTGTTTACCTGCAAAATTGCATGGTTTGTCATGGTGCAAATAAAGTCGGTGCTGCGGGTCCATCCCTGATCAATATTAATACAAGGGTCAGCTTTGAAAATTTTCAAACGGTAGTAAATCTGGGAAAAGCAAATATGCCTTCCTTCCTGCATATCGGTGATCAGTCGGTAATTGATCTGTATAAATATCTTTCCAATGCCCAGGGAAGACAGGGTGGCAGACAGGCAGGATTTCAACAATCTGGTGCAGCAACTATGCCAGATGGGCCCGTTGTTGCGTCAGGTGGCGCACCTTTACCTCAGGCAGCACAGGCAGCAGGTTTTGGACGCGGGCCAAATAACCGTACTTACCCCGATGGCGTAGTTCCCCCTACAGTTCGATATGTTGATGGGTCTTCAACCGGGTATGGACTAGGCTATCCTTATCTGTTGGGACCACCATGGTCCTCAATAGTTGCTTATGATTTGAATACCGGAAAAATTAAATGGAATCGTCCTATCGGAACTGATAATAAATATGGAGATGGAAAGCAGACAGGTTTACCGAGTGGCATACAGGGAAAGGGAATGATTGTCACATCTACCGGCATTGTATTCGCAACCTGCCTGGATGGAGGAATTTATGCCTTTGATGAGGATAATGGTGACCTGTTATGGTCAACCAGATTGGAAAGAGTACCGGAAGGGATCCCTGCCATGTATGAAAACAACGGACAACAATATCTGGTGGTTTGTGCTACAGGAGCTGTTGTTGATAGATCAAAATACGATGCAGATGTGCCCAGGAGATATATGGTATTTGCACTTCCTAAAAAGAAAAAATAAAAGCGTTCAAGGTTAAGCATTCCAATACACTACAAACTAAACTGATCAATTATGCGAATTAAATTTTCAATACTGCTCATTATGGCATTCAGCTGTTTTGTTGCAGAGCTGTCTGCTCAAAAAACGAAAGTGATTTATTTTTTGTCTGGTCCAAAAGATCATGCTGGACCAGCTGGTTCCGGAAGACATGAAACCGGGAGAGATCTGCTGGTGCTTAAGAATTGTCTGGACAGTGTTGCCAACATCAAAGGGGTTAAGATAGAGACAAGGTACCTGGATGAAAGATCAGCAGTTGATATCAGCGACCTTCAGGGCGTGGATGCTATTATTGTTGAGTGCAGTTCAGTAACCAGTTCGCAAAAACGCACACATCCTCTTCTACCACCAATGGCACCCGGACAAAGAACCTATGGCCGGGATACGCTGGCCTATCTTAACCAGATTGATAGCCTGCAGGCAGCAGGTATGGGAATTATGGTAATGCACTGGGGCATTGCTACGGATGGCAGCCAACCGGGATCTGAACATTACCTCAGATGGTTTGGCCAGACGGCTATGTCAAGTTATACCCAGAATCCGCTGGGATTCTGGAAAATAACACCCATTAAGGCTTCAGCAAAGCATCCTATTTTGAA
>JAJKIP010000327.1 GCA_021154405.1 Segetibacter sp.
GCATACTGGTAAGCCAGTTTCAACGCAACTTCCAGGTTAAGGGGAGCGAGTGAATAGGACTTTTCAAGATTCTTCAATACAGCAGATGAATCGCCTTTCTTTTGAAATAGCTCAGTTTGCAGCATCAGTGTGTTTACCTGGTCTGGCTGTTCCAGTAATAAGGCATTACATACTGCCAGTGCTTCGTCTGTTTTACCCAGTTCATTATAGGCTCTGGCCAAACTTAACCGTAGAAAAAGGCTTTTGGGTAAACTGGTAATTGCCTCTTTGAGGAATGTAACCGCCTCGTCTGGCTTTTTTTCAACCAGGATATTGCTGATGGCAATCGCGTAGCTTTCATCCTGTCGGATAGACCAGGCCTTCCTGAAATCTGCAAGGGCTGGTTCGGGGAAATTATTCCTGTTGAGTAAGACCGCCCGGCGAAAATACAGGTCGTCTCGTTTGGGTTCCTTTTTAATGCTGTCTGTGAGTGAGCTATAGGGGGCCTGTGCCAGGACTTCTGCATAAGGGGAAGAATCTTCGTTACTGTTGCAACCTGTAAGCAGGTAAAATCCGACAAATAGAAGTAGAATCCGGTTCATTTGGACATTTATTATTTCTTATTAAGGTCAAATGGCTTTCGGCAAAGCCTCAGGTCATAAAGTAAAACTACAGTTTATGTCTGTATGACAATAGTGTGACATACTAAACTTTCACCAAAAATACCTTTGCAGCCGCTGAATAACCAGTAAAAGAGGAATGTAAATCCATCTGGTTAAAAAATAATAAAAAAATACTGATGAAAAAACTTATTTCTCCCCTTGTGCTCCTGATCGTGCTGGTAGTCCTTTCCTTTCGCAGTCCTTCTACCAATAGTGTTAAAATACCGGCGAATAAACCGTTAGCAGTTGCAGGAGATACTCTTCACTACCCTGAAGAAACACATTTCAAAAATTTACAGCAGCTCACATTCGGCGGAGATAATGCAGAGGCTTACTGGAGCTTTGATAGCAAATACATTGTTTTCCAGCGTACCAATCCAAAGGAAGGCCTTCAGTGTGACCAGATCTTTATGGGAAAGGTCCCGGAAAAACCGGGTGATAAGTTTGAATATAAATTGATCAGTTCCGGAAAGGGAAGAACCACCTGCCCTTTCTTCACCAAAGATGGCAGGCATATAATTTATGCTTCAACGCACCTTGGTGGTGATGAATGCCCTCCCGTACCGGATAGAGCCAGGTATGGCAATAAATATATATGGCCGCTGTATGAGACGTATGATATTTTCATGGCAGACCTCAATGGCAAGATCGTAAAGCAGCTGACCCATTCAAAAGGTTACGATGCAGAAGCAACACTTTCTCCTGATGGAAAGAAAATGATCTATACAAGCGACAAGGATGGGGATATTGACCTTTATATAATGGACCTGGATAAAGGAACAGAAAAACGTGTAACCAATACGCTGGGTTATGATGGTGGTGCATGGTTCAGTCCTGATGGTAAAAAAATCATATGGCGAGCTTCCCGTCCCAAAACAGATGAAGAAATAAAAGAATACAAGGATTTCCTCAAGGAAAACCTGGTGGCTCCAACCAATATGGAGGTATTTGTAGCGAATACCGATGGCAGCAATGTTCATCAGGTAACCAGCTATGGCCAGGCCAACTGGGCCCCTGCGTTCATGCCAGATAGCAAACGGATCATTTTCGCATCCAACCACGAATACAAACGCGGCTTCCCTTTCAATCTTTATACAATCAATGAAGACGGTAGCAATCTTCATAAGATTAGCCGGGATAAAGGATTTGATGCATTCCCCATGTTTTCGCCCAATGGGAAGAAGATTGTGTTCTGCAGCAATAGGAATAATGGGGGTACACATGATACCAATGTGTTTGTAGCGGATTGGCAGGAATAATCCCGATAGCTATCGGGATTTGTAGCGGATTAAAATGAATAATCCCGATAGCTATCGGGATTTGGATAGAGTAATTCCGTAATTTCGAAAGAACCAAATCCCGGAATTATGAATGCAGACATCTACTCCCTCTTAGTTCATTTACACAGCATTGGAAGATGGATCATTTTGTTGTTATTGCTTATTGCAATATTCAACAGTCTTGTTGCCGGACAAAGGCCATGGATTCGTACAGATGCCAGGACCGGAACCATTCTCACCATTGTTGCAGATCTGATGTTTTTGATCGGTATTTCCCTCTGGTATTTTGGGCCAAGGGGATATAAATACATTGCAGAATTTGGCATGAAAGCAGTTATGGAGAATTCTGCCTATCGCTTCTTTGCTATCGAACATATCACTATGATGCTGATCGCGGTTATTCTTATTCATATCGGGAAGGCGCAGGCCAGAAAAGCAATCAGTGATAAGGCAAAGCACAGACGCACTCTTTTATTTTACCTGATAGCCCTGATCATCATAATGATTTCGATTCCCTGGCCATTCAGGCAGGTAGGCGTAGGCAGCCACTGGTATTAATCAATTATTATCATTGTATAAAAGCATTCAGCTGGCACCTGCCGGCCGGGTGCTTTATCTTTTTCCCAACCTGATGACCTCGGCATCTTTAATATTAGCCCCATCGATGGCAAATCGCATGATGGTCCGCATATCCTGCCAGCCTTCACGGCCCGCTGCACCTGGGTTCATATGAAGGCAGTCCAATTGTTCATCGTAGATGACTTTTAGAATATGGGAATGACCGCTGATGAATAATTTGGGATTATGATTTTTTAAAAGAGGTTTTGAATTGGGGTTGTATTTTGGAGGATAACCGCCAATATGGATCATTAATACTTTTACTTCCTCGCAGGTGAAGGCATTTACTTCCGGATACAGCGCGCGGATATCCTGTCCATCGATATTACCATATACTCCCTTTAATGGCTTAAACGCGGCCAGTTTCTCAGCCAATGCAATGTTTCCAAAATCACCCGCATGCCAGATCTCATCACATTTTTCAAAATAGGTGAAGACCTGTTCATCAAGGAAGCTATGGGTATCTGATATGAGACCGATTCGTTTCAATGAATGCCGAAATTAATCGATTAGCCCCGCTTTTTTCAATTGCTCAAGTACCATAAGCGCTCCTGGAGCAATTGCCCGCAGTTTTTTATAATCAGTCACCGTGAAATATTTTAATTCGCCTATTTCAGCAGATGCTTTCGGGCTTACTTCTTTTTCCAGGAGAAAGCAATCCTGCTCCATAATGATCCCTGTTTCTTCACCATAGGCTGGAGCAGTGATATGAGTATAATAATTCAGGTCCATTTCTGCCAGCGGGATATTTAATTCCTCCCGGATCTCACGACAAAGCGCCTGAGCAGCAGATTCACCGGCATCTATTTTTCCACCTGGCAGGTAGAAGCATTGTTTGTTCCGGCTGAAAGCCAGTAATAATTTCCGGTCTTTAATGTGTAATAGCCCGGCACAGGGAAGGGGTCTTGGTTTTTTCATGATTCAGGCTGTAAAATACAGATTTCCTACCTTTAGGTTGCTAGCGATTATATGCCTTTCAAACGGAATTTCACATATTGGATAGACAAACGAAAATGGAAATATTATTTCCTGATCATTGCTATTGAATTGGAAAAATAGGCCTCTTTTTGATTGAATCATTATTAATGGTAAACCTGTTTCTCTATCCGTCCGCCTTTGGCGAGACGGTAACAATTCCAAACTCTAATTTTTTACTATGCCTCATTATCAGCAACTCGGTTCTATCCCGCATAAACGCCATACGCAATTCAGAAAAAAAGATGGCGGACTCTTCTCAGAACAATTATTTTCTACAGAAGGCTTTTCCAATGATTATTCTCTTCTTTATCATTATCATCCTCCAACCCAGATCATTCGCACAGAACCCCAGATAGATATTTCACCCAGCATAGCTGAGGAAAAAATGCTGAAGCATCGCAGCTTTGAAGGATTTAAAGTGAAACCACAAAAGGATTTTCTGCAGAGCCGCAAACCTGTGCTGGTAAATAGCGATTGCCACATTGTATTGGCTTCTCCACAGGAAAGCATGAAATCCTATTTCTATAAGAACACGGATGCAGATGAAATGATCTTTGTTCATGAAGGCAGCGGAACCTTGCGCACCATGTATGGAGAACTGCCCTTCAGTTATGGAGATTATCTGGTGATACCTCGTGGTACTATTTATCAGATCGATTTTGCTACAGCAGATAACAGGCTGTTTATTGTTGAATCATTCAGCCCTATTCGCTATCCCAAAAAGTATATCAGTAAATACGGCCAGTTGATGGAACATTCACCGTATTGCGAACGGGATATCCGCGGACCTCAAAATCTTCCCTCATTTGATGAGAAAGGAGATTTCCTGATCAAAGCAAAGAAGAAAGGTTTTTTATACGGCCTGCATTATGGCACCCATCCTTTTGATGTAGTTGGCTGGGATGGCTATTGTTATCCTTTTGTGTTCAGCATTCATGATTTTGAACCGATAACTGGTCGCGTTCATCAGCCGCCACCTGTTCATCAGACCTTTGAAGCGCATAATTTTGTGGTCTGTTCCTTCTGCCCGCGATTGTTTGATTACCATCCGCAGGCAATACCGGCACCCTATAATCACAGCAATATCGATAGTGATGAGGTGATCTATTATGTGGATGGGGATTTCATGAGCCGGAAGAATGTAACGCGAGGCATGATCACGCTGCATCCTGCCGGTATACCTCATGGCCCACATCCCGGAGCAGTTGAAAGAAGTATTGGGGCAAAGGAAACAAAAGAGCTGGCGGTAATGGTGGATACCTTTCATCCGCTTATGCTTACAAAGGAGGCACTGGACATAGAGAATGGCGATTATGTGATGAGCTGGGCGGAATAATATCCCGATAGCTATCGGGACCGGAAGAAGAAAAATGTTTATTAAGCGTCAAACCATATACTAAAAAGCTAACAAAACAAATTACACAAATGGAATACAGAAAAATCGGCGAAACCAGTTTGCAGTGTTCAGTGATCACATTTGGAGCCTGGGCTATTGGCGGATGGAAATGGGGTGGAAGTGATCGTGGTGAGGCCATCAAAGCCATTCGCTCTTCTTATGATGAAGGTGTAACCACTATTGATACTGCTCCGGCTTACGGACAGGGACTGAGTGAAGAAATAGTAGCGGAAGCTATCCAGGGTATTCAGCGGGACAAAGTGCAGATACTGACCAAATATGGCTTGCGCTGGGATGTGACTGGCGGAGAGTTCTTTTTCAAGAGCCAGGATAATGACGGCCGGGATATCAACATGCATAAATGGTCTTCCTATAAAAGCATTATGGAAGAATGTGAGCAATCCCTTAAAAGACTTAAAACTGATTACCTGGATCTGTACCAGATCCACTGGTATGATTCCACCACGCCTATTTCAGAATCTATGGAGGCCATGATCCGGCTGAAAGAACAGGGAAAGATCCGTGAGGCAGGTGTTTGCAATTATACGGTGGAATGGATGGAAGAAGCTGAAAAGACTTATAAACTGGCTTCCAACCAGGTTCCCTATAGCATGGTCATGCGCGATATTGAAAAGGATGTGGTTCCCTACTGTATTAAAAATAAGAAATCGATCATTGCTTACAGCCCACTGCAGAGAGGATTGCTCACTGGAAAATTAAAGCCCGGTCATGTATTCAATGATGGTGACCATAGAGCGGACCTGTCTTACTTCTCTTCTGAGAATATCCGCCGCGTAAATGATATGCTGAATGCACTGCGTCCACTGGCTGAAAGTAAAAAGGCAAGCCTGGCGCAACTGGTGCTTCGGTGGACGGTAGATCAACCCGGTATTACAATTGCACTTGCAGGTGCACGCAATGCCGAGCAGGCGGTTCAGAATGCAAAGGCTGCTGCAATCAGGCTTACTGAAAAAGAGATCAGCTTCATCAATGAACAACTGAAGAGCTTGGAACTGGAGCCGGCATAATAAATAATTGGTTCAACTGGCGAAAAGGGCCGGCCATCGCAGATGGCCGGCCCTTTTTACTGCACTCCGACTGCACTCCGACTGCACTCCGACTGCACTCCGACTGCACTTCAACGGTTCCCAACCTTTATCCATCCTCTCTGTATCTTCTTTACATCCTCTACCTGGTTACTGCTGACAAATAAGCCCCTTTTCCTGCAGCATACTCAATAAACCTCCCATTCTCCTCATAAAATTTTGCCATTCAAGGTGCACATAGTATATTTGTTAACCATTTGGTTAAACAATATGTCGAAATACAAAAAGGATAAGACTACTGAAGAAAAGATAATGGAGGCGGCCCGGAAAGTCTTTGTGCGGAAAGGAATGTATGGCGCCCGGATGCAGGACATCGCAGATGAAGCAGGTATCAATAAGGCCCTGGTACATTATTATTTTAAGAACAAGCAGAAGCTCTTTGAAGAGATATTCATGGAAGCAGCCGGCAAGCTGTTTCCTCGTGTAAACGCGATCTTCATTTCAGAAGAACCGCTGTTTGCCAAGATCGAGAAATTCTGTGAGGAATATATCAGCGTAGTACTCGCAAACCCTTACCTGCCCTTATTCGTATTGAATGAGATGAACCAGGATCCGGTATATTTCTTCAACAAATTATGGAGCGGGAAGCAGAGGCCGAACCCTCAGAAATTCCTGGAACAGATCCAGGAGGAGGTTAACAAAGGGACAATCAAAAATTTCAGTCCCCTGCAGCTATTGATGAACCTGTTGTCTTTGACAATTTTCCCTTTTATTGGAAAGCCGATTTTTCAGATGACACTCGGTATAGATGAACTGCAATTCCGGATGTTTATGGAACAACGGAAAAAAGAGATACCGAAATTTATTATAGACGCAATTAAGAAATAAAAATTTTTCATCTAAAATTAACCATATGGTTAAACAGTTAAAGGCGGGGATTATCGGAGTATTGGCACCTGCTTTCTTATGGAGCCAAAATAATGGCCCCCTCAATTTGCAACAGGCATATGAGCTTGCGCAGAAAAATTATCCGGTAACAAAACAATCCGGTCTGATTGCCCAGACAGCTTCGCTGACTATCGATAATCTGTCCAAAGGTTATTTGCCGCAGGTTACGCTAAGCGGACAGGCTACTTATCAATCAGACGTCACCAAAGTACCCATAAACCTGCCGGGGTTCAGTATCGAATCTCCCTCAAAAGATCAATATAAAGTGGTAGCTGACCTGAATCAGCTTATTTATGATGGTGGTGCCATCAGACAGCAGAAAGCAGTTCAGCAGCTCAATGCAAATGTAGAAGAGCAGAAGGTGCAGGTGGAACTCTATAAACTGAAAGAACGCATCAACCAGTTCTATCTTGGAGTACTTTTTATTGATGAGCAGTTGAAACAGGTGGGGCTGGCGTCACAGGATATTCAGATCGGCATCAGGCGGGTGCAGGCACAGGTAGACAATGGAACAATCCTTCGCTCCAACCTGAATGTGCTGAAAGCGGAATTATTAAAAAATGACCAGCGCGCAATTGAATTGAAAGCTACAAGGAAAGGATTGATAGAAACGCTTTCATTATTCCTGGGGCAGGATCTTCCCGAAAATGCCGTATTGGAAATGCCTGCACTGACAGGATTCACAGCCACAGCTGAAGTAGCCCGGCCTGAATTGAAATTATTCCAGCAACAGGTCAGCCTCAATAACCAGCAGAATAATGTGATCAGGTCAAAGAATCTTCCAAAGGCCAGCGTTTTTGTCCAGGGCGGTTACGGAAGACCGGGATTGAATTTACTTACCAATGAATTTGATCTCTATTATATCGGTGGTGTGCGGTTTAACTGGTCGCTCAGCGGCCTCTATACCAAAAAGAAAGAAAAGCAGATTGTGGAAGTCAATAAAAGAGTCATCGATATCCAGCAGGAAACTTTTCTCCTGAATACAAACACCCAATTGAAACAGCAGCAGAGTGATATAGAAAAGCTGCAGCAGCTGGTGGCTACAGATGATGCTATTATCGATCTGCGTCGCCAGGTGACTGAAGCTTCCAAAGCACAATTGGAAAATGCAGTGATCACCGCTAATGATTATCTGAGAGAAGTGAATGCGGAAGACGCAGCGAGGCAAATGCGCATTATGCACCAGGTGCAATTATTACAGGCAGAAATCAATTACCAAACCATATCAGGCAAACAATAAAAAATAGACAAATGGTCCGAAATTTAATTAGCGTGTCAATATTACTGATGCTGGCCGCATGCAATGGGAAAGACAGTGATTTTGATGC
>JAJKIP010000328.1 GCA_021154405.1 Segetibacter sp.
CCCTGTATCTATCTATGATCTCCCTAACACCCCAGGTTTCCTTCCTTTGCAATATTTTTGATAAGTGAGAATTGTATTATTGATCGTTGGAATATTTCTGGGGCTGGTAATTGCCGCACAGCAACCCCTCCAGCCGGTTGGCTTATGGCGTGAGCATTTACCCTATAATAGCGCTATTGACCTTGCAGCTGCAAAAGACAGGATATATTGTGCCACCCCATACAGCCTTTTCAGTGTCACAACCCAGGATGATAATATTGAAAGACTCAGCCGGGTGACTGGATTGAGCGAAACAGGTGTCTCAGCTATTTATTATGATGCATCTAAGGATAAACTCTTAATAGCCTATACCAATAGCAATATTGATATTCTTTATAGAAATGATATTATCAATCTGCCAGATATAAAAAGGGATAATATTATCGGAGATAAATCCATCTATTCCGTTTTTGCCTCCGGTAATAATTATTATCTCTCCACTGGTTTGGGCATTATCGTACTGGATGGTGATAAATATGAAGTAAAAGATACCTGGTTTATCGGCAATGCGGGCAACCAGGTAAAAGTCAATGCCTTTACAGGCAATGGGACATTCTTTTATGCTGCTACCGAAGAAGGATTGAAAAGATTGCCTTCCAATTCCTCCAATCCTGCCGATCATAATAACTGGCAATTGATAAGTGGTTCCAATGGGCTGCCTGCTTCTGCCACACAATCTGTATTGTTTGTTCAGAACAGTATCATCGCCATTCAAAAAGATACATTGTATTTGCAAAATGGCAACAGCTGGAACCTTTTATATGGAGATGGATGGAACCTGGTCAATGCAAATATTTCCGAAAATAGGATCATGCTTTGTCAGCGAAAACCTACTGGTGAAAGCAGGGTTACCATTCTAAATCCTGATGGAAGTCTGAGCAGGATCGTATCACAGCCGGGGGTAATATCCCTTCCCCGAAAAGCTATTATGCAACAGGGGGATCCGTGGGTGGCAGACCAGTTCGGTGCATTATCTCATTTTCAAGGTTCCACTGCAGAAGTATTTAAACCGAATTCTCCTGAATCAACGGCCAGTGGCGAAATGATTGTTGAGAATTCTATCTTCTATGCAACTGCGGGTGAAGTCAATGATGCCTGGAATTATCAATACAATGGAAATGGAATATATATTTTTAAAGAAGGTAGCTGGACCAATATTAACCGCTTCCGGTTCTCAAAGCTGGATAGCCTGCTGGATTTTATAACCATTGCGATTGATCCTGTAGATCAATCAGCCTGGGCAGGCTCATTTGGTGGCGGACTATTGCATATAAGGTCTGAACAATCTTTCGAAATTTTCAAACAGGGAATTTTAGGTCCCACAATTGGTGATCCTTCCAGTTACCGGGTATCCGGACTTGCATTCGATCATGATAACAATCTTTGGGTATCCAACTATGGGGCATCTCAACCGCTGCTCGTGAAAAAGAAAGATGGTACCTGGCTCAGGTTCTCCCTTCCATTTTTTCTTTCTGAAAATTCATTAACCCAGATTTTGGTGGATGATAATGATTATAAATGGATAGTGGCTGCAAAAGGTGCGGGCGTGATCTGTTACAATAGTGGAGCATCTATTGATAATGTAGCAGATGATCGCTGGAAAGTATATAATCCCGGAAAAGGAAATGGAAACCTTCCTGATGGAGGCACTTTATGTGTGGCAAAAGATAAGAATGGCTTTATCTGGGTGGGAACCACCAATGGCATTGCAGTTATCCAATGTCCTGAAGCTGCATTTACAAGCCAGGGTTGTGAAGCTATCTGGCCCATTGTGCAGCAGGGAAATTTTGCAGGATATCTGTTTAATGGAGAAGAGGTGAGAAGTATTGCAGTGGATGGTGCCGACCGAAAATGGGTTGCAACCAAAAATGGATTATGGCTGATAGATGCAACCGGTGAAAAAGTTATTTACCAGTTCACAGAAGAGAATAGCCCTCTGTTGGGCAATGATGTAAGAAAATTAACCATTGACGGGAAAACCGGGGAGCTTTTCATAGCAACCACAAAAGGTATCTGTTCATTCCGTAGCACAGCTACCGAGGGTAAAGAAATCAATACTGATGTATTGGTATTTCCCAATCCCGTCTCTCCAAATTATACAGGAACAATTGCTATTCGCGGACTTGCCAGTAATTCCATTGTAAAGATCACTGAACTGGATGGAAGGCTGGTTTATCAGACCAGGGCATTAGGCGGACAGGCAGTATGGGACGGCAGGGATTATAAAGGCCGAAAAATTTCAAGTGGAGTATATCTTGTTATAACTGGCAATGACCAAAGTCCGGCCAATAAGACAAAAGCCGCAGCAAAAATTGTTTTCTTAAATAAATAGATGCCGGATAAACTCCACCATACAAAAGGAATTGTGCTGCGTACGGTAAAGTATGGAGAGACCAGTGTGGTGGTAACTATCTTCACTGAATTGTTTGGCTTGCAGGCTTACCTGGTGAATGGTGTGCGTGCATCAACAAAAAAAGGAGCAGGTAAGGCCAATCTGTTTCAACCAACTGCCATTCTGGATATGGTGGTATATCACAGTGAACTGAAACAGTTGCAAAGAATCAGGGAATTCAAATGGGCGCATATTTATCAACATATTCTTTCTGATGTTAGGAAAAATGCAGTGGCGCTCTTCATGGTTGAGCTACTTACCAAAAGTCTGAAACAGCCGGAAGCTAATCCTGACCTTTTTCACTTTGCAGAGGATGCTTTTCTACACCTTGATGAAAGCGATAATGGTGTAACTGCCAATTTCCCTTTATTCTTTGCACTTCATCTGGCAGTATTTTTTGGATTCAGGATCTATGACAGGTATTCAGAACAGAACCAGTTCCTGGACCTGCAGGAGGGAAACTTCTCCAGTCATAAACCGGCACATCCACATTTCCTGGAAGATAAATACTCAGCCGTGACTTCACAGTTATTGAAAGTGATGCAGCCGGAAGAACTGGCAGATATAAAATTGAATCATGACTTCCGCCGTAATCTTCTTCATGCATATGAAACCTATTATGCATTTCACATCCAGGATTTCGGAAGGCTGAAAACATTGCCCGTATTAAGAGAAATTGTAGGATAATCAGGTCGATCTGCCATGGTTCGTGTCTCACGAACCATGATTAAAAAGGCAGAAGTGGTTCATAAGACACCAACAATACCAGAGATACAAAAAGAAAAGCGATCCGTTACCAGATCGCCTTCTTATTATCCATTTATAAAATAAATGCTTCTTTAGAAACTGGTCATTATATTAGTAATTAGGGTTCTGAATAATGATAGGGTTCTGGATGATCTCATTGGCTGGAATCGGCCAGATGAATTTGAAATCAGTTACCGGAATGGCTGCCTGTCCCGGAGTATATGTACCACCACAATTATAAATGGCAAGACCATTTGCGCCATTGATAGCTTTGGCAGGAATACCACCGGTTGTATAATTGGCATCCATTACATTACGGCTGATATCACCCCATCTCTTACCTTCTGCAAGTAACTCAATTCTTCTTTCCAGCAGGATGGCTTTAACAAGTGCTACCTTATCTGCAAAATCGCCTATTACGTATTGTTCAGCAGCTGGAGCTTGCAAAGCCCTGTTGCGTACTGTGTTCAGCAGGTCGATAGCTCTTTGAGAAACAACGGCAGCGGAACGTGCTTCAGCTTCTGCCAGCGTAAGCAGTACTTCTGCATAACGGATCTGCGGAGCAAAATCACCTCGTGTAGCATAGTCTCTGTATTTAGTCGTGAAATAGCTGAGATTGGTTGTGGAGATATTGCTTGCGCCAGTTACATATAATGCTGTACGTCTTTTATCATTGCATTTCCAGGCGCTGTTATTCCAGATGATTGGAGAGATAGCAACAAGGCCACGTCCGCCAATAGTTGCAGAACCGAGCATACCTGCAAGACCACCATTCACACTTGGTGCATCCTGAGCATCATTTTTTACTGAGAAAATACTCTCTGTTGAGGAGTTATTGGTAAACGGACCATCTACTGCACTGGTCAAAGTCCATCCGCCTATTGGACTTGCTACTGAAGTCCAGGTAAGCGGAGTAACTGTAGCCGGCACCAGTTTATTACCCTCTGTAATAACACCAGCCCAATCACCCATGTGCATTTTCACTCGCATCTTGAGTGCAATTGCAGCTGCTTTATTGGCACGAGTGGTTTTTGTAGTGGCGGTTGAATAAGTAGCAGGCAAATTGGCTTCTGCAAAATCAAGATCAGCAAGGATCTTGGTATAATCCTCACTCACTTTAGGACGGGGAGTGGAACGTATCTGTTCAAGCGCAGTGGGGCTTGCAATGGCAAAACTTCTGTAAGGAACACCATCTTTTGCACCAGCGCCATCCAGGAAGGGGCGCGCAAAATGAATAGTCAGTTCATGATGTGCAAGTGCTCTCAGGAAGCGGCATTCTGCCTCATATTGTGTTGCCAGTGCTGCTGTAATAATTCCTTTTCCACCAGCATCTTTAAAACCATCGATGCTAACATTGGCCTTATTGATCAGGCCATAACAGTTATCCCAGAAAGCAACGCAATTGGCTGCAGTGGAATTATAGGAAGCCTGGTAGGTTACCTGGAAAAACGCAGCAAGGTTGATCACGTCCTCTCCTCTGCAATCTCCCTGTTCTATATTCGCTGCTCCAAAAGGATAACCTCTTCTTTCGGTACCACCATTATAAGGTCCACTTTGCGCAGCATCATAAACACCATTTAAAGAAAGAAGGCAATAATCTGGTGTACTGAAAGCATTATCGAATGGCACCCTGTCAGTTGGGTTCGTGTCGAGTACTTTTTTGCAACTGGTAGCACTTAAAACACATGCGACCATTAAGAGAATATGTATTTTTTTCATACTAATCTTTTTGTTAATTACTCTGATAAAGGTTGATCATTAAAATCCAGCGCTCAAACCAAAAGAGAATGTTCTTACCTGTGGAGAAACGCTTTGATCTATACCGCCAAGGCTGATATTGTCTGGGTCAGCACCATGGTATTTGGTCCATACATACAGGTTTTGCCCCTGTACATACAGGCGAATATTCTGGATAAAACCATTGGCAAATTTTTGTATTGCCTTGCCATTAAATGAATAACTCAGCGCAGCATTCTGCAAACGGATATAATCCCCTTTTTCTACGAACCTTGAAATGGCAACACCATTCTGGTTGATATTGTTACCCTGACCATAATACAGTCTCGGCACATCGGTTTCATCACCAGGAGCAGTCCATCTTCTCAGGATATCCCTGCCATTGTTCTGAAAGCTTTGATTAAACAGGGCTTCCTGGGCCGTGGTGTTTACGATCTTATTGCCACCTGAATAACGAACCATGAAGTCGAGCGTGAACCCTTTATAAGTAAACGTGTTGGTAAAAGCTCCAAAGAATGTGGGAACACCCTGTCCCAATACAGTGCGGTCCGCAAAAGCAAGAGAAGAGGCTGCCCCAATGGTGCCGTCATCTTTGCTATTCGCAACAAAGAACCCGCCAATTGATGCACCCGTCCTGAAGTTTTGCTGAACCATGGTGCCGTCAGCCTTATAATACATCGGGTTACCATTAGCCTTGTTTACACCGGCGTAGCGGAAACCATGAATGATATTATAGGGATCTCCAACACGTATCAGATTATAGCTACCATTCTGGATATAAGGAACGGCCGCACCATTTACTTCATACAGTTTGGTGATCTTGTTCTTTACATTGGAATAATTAAGGTTTATATCCCATGTAAAATTCTTTCTGCTTACTACAGTTGCATTTATCGCCAGTTCAATACCGCGGTTCTGCAGCTTGCCAATGTTCTGAGTGATGGAATTTCCGGGTATGCCTGCACTGAAAGGAGTGGGTACATCCAGCACCAGGTTGTCTACATCATTCAGGAACCAGTCTGCCGTAAGGTTGATCTTATTTCGAAGAATGCCCAGGTCAATACCAAGATCATATTTGGCACTGGTTTCCCATTGCAATGCTTCTGTACCAACGCCAGTCAAAGCGAGACCGCTGATATTTCCATATGGAGCAGGCCCATATGATGTAAGGTATGGGAAGCCGCCCAATGAATTACCAACTTTGGAATAGGAAGCTTTCAACTTGGCTTCAGGTATCCATTTATTCAACAGAGGGCTTTGGTTCCAGAATCCTTCTTCAGAAGGCCTCCAGCCAATGGAAAAGCCCGGGAAATTACCATATCTTCTTTCAGGTGCCAGTGAACTTTGACCATCACGGCGGATTGTGGCCTGGAAGAAATATTTATTGCCGAAATCATAGTTGAAGCGGCCAAAAAATGATTCAAATCCAACCTTGGTGAAATTTCCACCAATAGAAGGAGTGGCTGCTGAATTGCTGATCACATTTTCTTTCAGGAAGAAAAGGTCTGCAAGACCCACACCTTGCGCAGAGAACCACTTGGTAGTTGTGGATTGCAATTCATGGCCACCAGTGAGGAAGAATGAATGTTTTTTAATTGAAAGATTATAATTGAAATAGTTCTGCCATACATAACGCAGGAAGTTCTGGTTCACATTATATACAAGTCCCAGGTTGCTGTAACCATCCCCATGGCGGGGATCCCATTTTTGGAAACTATAATCATTCAGCATATCTGCCGATGCCTGTGAGCGAAACTTCAATCCTTTTACAGGAGAGATCTCCATATAAAAATTATCAATGAGCCTGTATTTATCAGATTCGTAATTATTGAACTTTAATGTGAATGCAACATTCGTAAAGTTATCGTCTATGGATTGCGTGTTTGCTCCCGGAGCCATAGAATTGGCAGTAGGGAAATTGATATTATATCCTGTTGCCGTGGTAGCGCTGTAAGGAGAAACATTGGGTAATAAACGAAGTGCTGACGCTACTGCGCCGCTCAATGCATTGGAACCATTGTTCTGATCATTGTCTACCTGGCGCGATAAGGTCAGGTTGTTTCCAAATTTTACAAAACGATTTACCTCGTGATCCAGATTTAATCTTACCCGATAGGCTGTATTCTTATTGCTAAGGATAGTTCCCTGCTGCTTGGAAAGATTAAGTGAGAAATAATATCCGGTTTTATCCGTACCACCTTGCAGGCTCAGGGTATGGTTTTGAACCAGTGCATTTTTGATAAAGGCTTCATCCAGCCAGTTGGTGCTGGTATTTTGAGCGTCCATGAATGCACGTGGTGCCAATGGGGTAGGAGAGTTATTCCTGAGTTTTTCATTGGCGATTGTCACAAATTCCTGTCCATTCAAGAGTTCCCATTTTTTAAGTACGTTACTGACACCAATGAATCCATCATAATTTACACGAGCCCTGCCTTTAGTTCCCTTTTTGGTGGTGATAAGGATAACACCGGCTGCGGCTCTTGAACCATAAATGGCAGTAGCGGAACCATCCTTCAATACATCGATGCTTTCAATGTCTGAAGGGTTAATATCCCCCAATGCATTTGAATTGGTTGTACCCGCAAGATTTCCTGAGATCACAGGTATATTATCAACCACAATCAGCGGACCCTGTCCCTGGCTGATAGAGTTTACACCGCGAACAAGAATACGCGCAGGCGCATTTATCAGTCCACTGGTATTGGTAACCTGAACCCCGGTTGCTCTTCCTGCCAGCAGTTTGTCAATGGAAGGTGTCATTAAATTGGCGAATTCTTTTACATCCACTTTGGATGCGGAGCCTGTGAAGGCTTTTTTCTGTTGGGTGCCATAACCCACCACCACAACTTCCTGCATTGTTCTGTCTTCACCTTTCAGGCTAACATCTATTACGGCTTTGGAACCGATAACTACTTCCTGTGTTCCCATATCAACAGAGGAGAACACAAGCACTTTTGCAGTTGCCGGAGCCGTGAGAGAATATTTTCCTTCGAGGTTTGTTACCGTGCCGAGATTGGCACCTTTGATTTGAACTGATACGTTTGGAAGAGGGTTTCCTTTGTCGTCCGTCACCATACCGGTGAGGCTCTTTTGTGCGAACAGCTGTCCTGTAAATAATAGGACAGCTGCTCCCATCAGGAGCAGTTTTCTCATGTGCATGTAGTTTTTGTTGTTAATCAAACATATTGCGCAAGCCTGTGAACGTGGCTTACACAACCGTCTCTAGTTATAATAAATATAAGAGATTTTTTGTTCAATCGGACAGCCGGGAAGAATTTTGGCCCGAATGAAAAACACGAAATTCACCGTAGTAGCTTAATAAAACAACGTCAATCCCTCTTGCGCAGACTAAGAAAAGTAATGACCTGGTCTACCTGCTCGGCACTCATCTTTTTGGCTACGGCATGATTACGAGGGTCTATGCCCATCAGGGCTGCTGCGTGGTAATTGTCAATCTGCGTTTGGGTGAAGTTTGGAACGCCATCTTTCCCTTTTGTGAAAATGCCGTGGCATTCAGAGCAATGCAGCTTATATAATACCCGGCCTTTCTCTGCCTTTTCAGTTAAGAGCTGGCGGTTACGGGGAGTGACATGATCAGGAATAACGTATACTGTTTTCTTCTCCGAGGTGCATTGATGCAGCAGAAGGAAGCTGAAAAAGGAAAGTATTATGAGATAAAGGGATTTCATAATTATCAATATTCTCCTCCCACTTTACGGGCGTTCAATGACTTATCAGAAGATACAGGAAGTGAAGAAGGTGGCGCCTCAAAAATAACGTTTTCATTTAACGAATGCAGGAAGCTGATTAGTGCCCCTTTCTCAGGTGAACTGAGCTTTAATGGATCTGAAGCAAGCGTCTGATTAGGAACATCCAGTTTTTTTCCCGCCCCGCCTCCGGCATCATAGAAATCAATTACCTGGTCCAGTGTCCTGAACACTCCATTGTGCATATAGGGCTTCGTGAACTCAATATTTCGTACCGTACTGGTGCGAAAGGCATGCAGGGTTTCACTGGCAGGATTGGCATCGTATCGTCCCTTATCATCGCTAAGCCTTGAATAAGCAGTATCGGCGGGCACCCCCAACACCTCAAACTCAGACCCAATATAAGGAGGTTTGATGCCATTGAAATGTGGTACAAAATGACAGGTACCGCATTGCGCCTTGCTCATAAATAAATTGAAGCCCTGTTTTACCTCATTGCTTACTCCGCCATTTTCATTCATTGCCCTGTCAAACGGCGAATAATAATAACTGAAATCAGCATAGTAATAAGTAATGGCGGATATGATATGACCGAAGCTAATATTCTTTTCTTCGGGTGTCAGCTTCAACAGTTTTTTGAAAACATCCCTGTATTCTTTACAGGTCAATACTTTTTTGACCAGCTCTTCTTCATTGCTATTCATTTCCTCATGCTTGGTCATTACATCCTGTGCCTGTCCCTGAAGGGAAATATGTTTGCCATCCAGCATGATCAGATGATTGAAAACAGAATTAATCAATGATGGGGCATTGCGGGGTAAATGACCCCCTCCTTCAAACTGTAATGCAGTTGCTACTGAAGTATCGGTAAAATATTCAGTGGGCTTATGGCAGGAGGCGCAGCTTCTTTTATTATTGCCCGAAAGAATGGGATCATAAAATAGCAATTTGCCTACCCGCTTTACTTCGCCAAGTGCTGCTGGATCATCAACCAGCGAAAAAATGCCTTTTGTATTCTGGGAAATGAATAATGATTTATCGAAGATCGAAGACGTTTCATTATTCAGAGCATAATCATTGAAGCTGATCGAAAGAACATTATAATTACGGATGAATTGCTGGTTGTGTTTGAAAAGGGGATTGATATAATCCCGGATAAGAGTGAACTGGTCAAATAAGGAAAATTGCTTTGGCTGACTATTCACAAATGCCAGCATCCTGTCATAGAGCTCCAGGTAATTTTTTGAGAGAGGTGTAGATGGGAAATCAGTCGCAAATTGATCATAGATATTTCTTACAGCAGGTAACAGGGATCTTAATTCAGGAATAATGCGACTGGTGTCCGGACATTCAAAACCTGTAGTATATACTGCGGCAAGATTCAACAGGTAAAGCCGGTTAGCAAGAAAGAAATGATCGGGGGATGCAAACTGCATCATTACTGAATCTCTCTTAAACATTACAAGACTGTCAATAGATGTCTGGATCAATTGACTCAATGAATCCTTATTAAGCGATTCTCTTTCGTCCATATATTTTTCAGCAAGTGAAAGCCCTGCACCTTTGCGCCTGTAGGGCATTTCAAATTTTTCAAATACTTCCGTTTCCCATTCAACTGGCAGGGGACCGTTTTCTTTTCGGTATGAAATAGGATCAAAATACCGTAACCAGAAATCAATGGATTTAAGTTGAATGCGGTTGGCCGCAATCTTTTCTCTTATTTTCTCAAGATCATCAGGTTTAGTGAGATCGGACGAGCGAATGAGACGGAGCAATTGTTCCTGGTCATTTCTGTATGCATCAAGAGAGCTGGTATAAAGTTGTTTGTATTGGGTAGAGTGCCGGAGGCTGAATGAAAAGCAGCAGACGGTGGCGGCCAGAATAAGTATGACAAGGAAAGTTTTCATTGGTCACAAAAGGCGCCTGGAGGCAGATAAATCACTGTTGCTCAGCACCACTCCCGGTTGTTTTCCGGCCTCAAAACTACCTAATATATTGTCCATTTGCAAGGCTTTTGCGCCGTTTAACGTGGCCCACACGAAGAGCTTTTCCATTGGAACAGACGGGAAATGGCGGCGAATAGTTTGCATCTCCGCCAAAATACTGAGCTGCTGGTTAGAAGCCAGGCTATCCGTACCCAGAACAATATCTGCACCCTCTGCCATTAGCAATTCCAGATTGGGTAACTGCCCGGTAATGTACAGGTTGGCATTGGGACAAAGACAGAAATAAGCCCTGCATTTCGCCCTCCCCTGTTTTAATTGCTGCAGGTCTTGCTGCGAGGTGTGAACATTATGGACCAGTATAACCTGCTGGTTTGAAAGAAAACGGGGCAGATAGGTTTGCAGACTGCTGAAACCCGAGGCCTCAAAAAATGAGATATCAATATTAAGTGTTGAATACAGATCAAGGAAATCCCCTTTTTTATAGAGAAAGAACTCATCTTCAGCAAGGGTTTCCTGGTTATGGATTGTCAGTAACTGGTTACCTGGAAACAGGATGATCTTTTCCCATAGTTCAGGTGAAACAGAATAAGGAGCATGAGGTACAATAGAATTGGAAGAGGGCGGATCAGAAAATTCTTGAGCATACTCCTTATAGATTTCCAAGGCCCGTTGAAATCGCATATCAGCAACCGCAGGAGCAAAACCACTTGCTTCAATAAAATTATGGTAACGTATCCTGCCTTTTATTTTTTGGGGAATGGTGAGGGTATTATTACATATATCTCCAACAGCAACAATACCGGTATTGATCATTTCATCCTCGGCGGCTTCCATTGCTTTAGTCAGTTCCTCTTCACGTGTATGCCGGTTTTTGATCACCTGTGTAACAAAGTGTACCAGCCCGGTTTTTTGAGGAATACTGTCTTTCATGTGGCTTAATTCCAGGTGACAATGGCAATTGATGAAACCTGGTGAAATAATTCCGGAATAATTGAGGATATCATCGCCTGCATCCGCTTCAGATAAAATATCACTAAAAGAACCATCCTCCTTCATGATCAAAACTTCGCCATTTTCCCGGAACCGGTAACCGTCAAATAGCTGGTCCCCCCTGAATTTATAATAACCCATGACTGCAAAATTCAAACATTGAAAAGCCAATTCCCAAAATTTATTCTCTGTACCTTTGCCGACATTTTAGGCTGGCAGCCCAGCTCCAGGAAACCATGTTAGATAAACTAGAAGCGATAAAAGGCAGATTTGACCAGTTAGGCATTGCACTGACTAACCCCGACATCGTTGGCAATAATAAAAAGTTTGCTGAAACGAGTAAGGAGTACCGTCAGCTGGAAAAGATCGTATCTGCTTATAATGATTATAAAAAGATCCTGGACGACATTGATTTTTATAAAGAGGCGCTGGAAGGAGATGATGCCGAGCTGCGGGATCTCGCTAAAGTGGAAGCCCCAGAACTGGAAGTGAAGAAGGAAAAGGCAGAAGCACATATCCGTCAATTGCTGATCCCCAAAGATCCCCAGGATGAAAAGAACGCCATTCTTGAAATACGTGCAGGAACTGGTGGAGATGAGGCCAGTCTTTTTGCTGGAGATCTGTTGCGCATGTATATCCGGTATTGTGAAAGGAGAGGTTGGAAGACTGCGATCCTGAGTGAGAGCGAAGGAACTGTAGGCGGTTATAAAGAAGTGCAGTTGGAAGTAACAGGTGATGATGTATATGGTACGCTGAAATTTGAAAGTGGTGTTCATCGCGTACAGCGAGTACCGAATACAGAAGCAAGTGGAAGAGTGCATACTTCCGCAGCCACGGTGGCAGTGATGCCGGAAGCAGAAGAAGTTGATTTTGAATTAAAGGAAAGTGATGTAAAAATGGAAACTGCCCGTAGTGGTGGTGCAGGCGGACAAAACGTTAACAAAGTTGAAACAAAAGTTTTGCTGACGCATATTCCCACCGGTACAGTTGTGATTTGTCAGACGGAACGAACACAATTGGGTAACAGGGAGAAAGCCATGCAGATGCTCAGAACAAGACTGTATGAAGAGCAGGTGAGGAAACAGGAGGAAGAAATTTCCAGGCATCGTAAAAGTCTCGTTAGCACTGGGGACAGAAGTGCAAAAATCCGCACTTATAATTTCCCGCAGGGCCGGGTAACAGATCATCGTATTGGAATGACTTTATATAATCTTCAGGAAGTCATTAATGGCGATATTGGGGAACTCATTGACGCATTACAGTTTGCAGAAAACTCCGAGAAACTGGCCAGACAAAATTGATCCCGTTTGGCAAGTTTAAATATGAACTGATTAACAATCCATTATTGTATATTTGGTAAGGGCCCTGTTTTTTGGCCTGATTCCTGCATAATTATAGAAAAGCAGTTCATTTAAATACTGGGCCGAGTGTGAAAGGAGAGAGGAAAATCTTCCTCATTGTGAGGTTTTACGAAGGCGCTGGAGGTGAAATTACTAGAGTTATACCTTTAAACTTTCATTAACAGCGAATATCACACTAATGGCAGTAAATTTGCGTTATACTTTTAAAGCTTATTATAGTTCTTCTTATAAAAGCAGTCAATTTTCTCATAAGCAGTTAGTTTTGGTTGCGACCCCTGTTTCCACAGGGGTCTATTTTTTTATATAAGGTCTAGTGCTTTAAATAATAGAAGACCGTAATTACCACTCCCAATATCGCACCTACTCCATCGGCAATAATATCAGTATAATCGAAAGAACGCAAAGGGATCCAATACTTTTGAACATATTCCATTGCGATCCCATAAGCCAATGCAATCAAAGCGCAAACAATTATATATAGTTTGTCCCTGTGATAAGGTATACCTTTCTTCAATAGCCATCTGCTCATCAATACGGTCATCACAGAGAATAAAAATATGTGTATATACTTATCCAGGTGCGGAATATTGAGCCAGCTTTCGCCCGGTAACGAGTCACCAGGAATAGTGAGAAGAACGGTACAGAATATTACCCAGCCAATGAACGGAAGAAGGAGACGGTTATAAATACCCAATATTTTTGTTTTCGGCAAAATAAGAGAAAATTACTGAGAGTAAGTGTTAATCGAAATCTGCAGATAGCTACATGTCCCTTAAACAAAAGAGACCCCCAAAGGGATCCCTTATTAACCAACTATAGAACCAAAACTTTAGTCTGTTTTATATTAGTATTTACGTAAACGGCTGCTGATGGGATTGAGCAGAAACCAATATTAACAGGTTAATCCCGACACCTGCAGGAATGCATAAAATGCAACGGATGCAGGGAATTGAATCCGTGCATCCGTTGAAAACTAAACTTAACGTTACAACTAACTTCTTATAATTTGGCTTTACCCATATTCTGCAATTGCTGCAGATTAGGCCCGCCGGTATTACCACGGTTCTCAATGGTAATAGCGAAAGCATCTGCCTTTTGGGTGTTATTCATTTTCAGAATAACCTTTTTGTCACCAACATCAAACAGGCCAAGATCTTTCGGCTTGCCATCAATAAGTGCCCAAAGCTGGTATTGCTTGTCTGATGGAAGTTTGGGCATGTTCTTTACAACCATGAACACATTGGAATTGGTTGAATCCCAGTAAATACTTGCGCTGGGGTTACCAGGTGTGGTGGGCACCATGTTTACGGCAGCTACATTCGGATTGTCCATTACTTCCTTCATCAATTTGTTCTCAATGGCCAGCTGGTTAAACGTGCTGTCATTAGATTCTTTTTCCGCAGCCATAGTACTATTCTCTTTCTTAAGATTTTCAACCTGAGAATAATACTTGTACGCCAGGAAACCGAAGCCGAGGAACAAAATGACTGAGGCAGCTGCCACCCATCTCAACGATGAGGAGCCGCGATTTGCATTAGAAGTTTGCATAGTTATGATCTTGGTTTGGTTAATAGAAGACTGATCGTTCACCAAGTTCATCACCGTCTGTTTAAGATCACGCGGTGCAGCAGGTGCATCACGTAATAATTGTTTTTCAAGCGACAACTCAAAATTTGTACGAGCTGCTACCAATTCAGGATACTGCACGCACAGGCTTTCAAACTCCACCCTTTCTTCTGGTGAAGCAAGCCCGAGCACATAGCTCTCCACAATTCCACTCGATATGTAATCCTGTATATTCACTCTTTATTGAATCATGTTTCGTAATTGCATCAATGCACTTCTAATTCTTGTTTTCACAGTTCCCAATGGGATATTCAGGGCCTTTGCTATCTCCTCATGTGTATAACCCTGGAAATAGGATAGATCGATAAGGATCCTGTGTTCCTCTTTCAACCTTGTTAAGACCTTTTTCAATCCAACATCATCTCCCTGCTGGGACACTATCGCACCCGGCATATTTAAATCTACGTTTTCTGGGATAGCTCGGTTTTTAAGAGAGTCCTGATAGCTGCGGCTTCTTAATTTGTCAATGGCGGCGTTCCTGGCAACATTCATCATCCAGGTAAAAAGCCTTCCTTTTGCTGCATCATAGAGTTCGATCTTCTTCCAGATGTTCACAAAAACTTCCTGCAACACATCCCTCACCACTTCCTCATCAGGAATAATGCCTTTTATGATGCCGAATAAAGCACCTGAATAGTTATCATAGAGATAACCAAACGATTGGTCATTACGCGCCTGAAGCATAGTGACCAATTCCTGTTCACTATATTTAGTACTGGGATTCAAATAGTTGGTTAAGAGTAAACAAAAGCCAGGGCCTTTGTATTGGTTATCATATACGAATTATTTAACTGTGCGGATTTAGCCCGTAACAGATTCATAGCCTTTGGCATCCAGCAGATTGGATACATCAGCAGGATTGTCAACGGTCATCCTGATCATCCATCCCCTGCCATAAGGATCAGTATTTACCAATTCTGGGGTATTGGCAAGATCCGGATTCAATTCTGTGATGGTCCCACTGACCGGCAAAAACAGGTCTGAAACAGTTTTAACTGCTTCTACCGTTCCAAATACTGCACCGGCAGCAAGTGACTTACCAATCGTCTCAACTTCCACATAAACAATATCACCCAGTTCACGCTGTGCAAAATCGGTAATTCCTATCGTTGCGGTCTTGTCCTGAATGCTAACCCATTCATGATCCTTTGTGTAACGAAGATTTTCGGGATTGTTCATACTGAGTCAATTATAGCGCAAATATGGGTAAAAGGACAAGACAAAATGCGCCTGACCATCAATTTTTTCGCATTTCACCGGAAAATTAATGCTGTTCATGCCAGTATTTGAGCTATTTGTCGGCAACAACTTTACAGTCCTGTGACACAGAGGTATCTTTGACCACCCCTTATCAAAAAAGAGGAAAATGTTTATGAGAAAGCAAATCGTATTTCTAGCGCTAACCATCCTATTCGCTTCAGTTGTATCCGCCCAAAAAGTAACTGGAATAGTCAGAGACCCAGAAGGTAAAGGTCTGGCTAAGACCACAGTATCTCTGCTTAGGGCAAAAGACTCATCCGTGGTAAAACTGGCCGTGACTGACAATGACGGCAAGTTCAGCATTGAGAGCACCCCTGGCAAATACCTGGTGGGAGTAACCCATGTAGGTTTTCTGCCTTATCGTTCTATTGTTTTTGACCTATCCTCAGATCAGAACCTGCCAGACTTTTCACTGGTTAAATCAGAAGGCGCCTTACAGGGCGTGACTGTTTCTTCCAAAAAGCCAATGATTGAGGTAAAGGCCGACAAAATGGTTGTGAATGTTGAAGGAACCATAAATGCAGTTGGTAATGACGCTTTGGAGCTGCTTCGCAAATCTCCTGGCGTATTGATTGATAAAGATGATAACATCAGCCTTTCCGGTAAGAATGGAGTCAGAATTTATATTGATGGCAAGCCATCACCACTTGGTGGTTCAGACCTGGCAGCCTATCTGAAAAGCCTGCAGTCATCCCAGATTGAGGCTATTGAGCTGATCACTGCTCCAGGTGCCAAATATGATGCGGCAGGTAATGCAGGTATCATCAATATCAGGCTGAAAAAGAACAAGGCATATGGAACCAATGGTTCTGTAACCGGTGGTTATAATATCGGAACCTTTCCCAAATACAATGGCACATTCGCCATAAACCATCGTAACAAAAAGGTCAACCTCTATGGTAACTATAACTATAATAACAGCGACATTAAGAATGTTTTCGACCTGTACAGATTTGTAGCTGATACCATCTTCAACGGAAGGAATCGCATGATCCAGAGTAATGTTACACATGGCTTCAAAGCGGGTATGGATTTCTTTGCCACCAATAGGAGCACATTTGGTATCATGGCTAATGGTAATCTGAATGACAATGATATGCAGACCATCGGCGTTACCGATATTATCTATGCACCAACCAATAAGCTCGACAGAACCTTGAGAGGTGATAATACAAGTAAAGGCGAAAGAAATAATATCAACTTCAATGCTAACTACCGCTATGCTGACACAGCTGGTCGTGAACTGAACGTGGATGCTGATTATGGCCGTTATCGTATTAAAACAGACCAGTTACAGCCGAATATTTATTTTAATCCAGGTAACCCCAACCCAACAAGCAGCGAAATATTCAGTTTCCTTTCACCTTCCAATATAGATATCTATACACTCAAGGCTGATTATGAGCAGAACTGGAAAGGTGGAAAGCTGGGATTTGGATTCAAAACATCCTATACGGAAACCGATAATAATTTCGGCAGCTATAATGTAGTTAACAATAACAAAACGCTTGATCCTGCAAAGAGCAACCAGTTTAATTATAAAGAGAATATCAATGCAGCGTATCTGAATTTCAATAAGCAGTATAAGAAAGGTATTATGATGCAATTGGGCGTGCGCGTTGAAAACACTACAAGCAGAGGTGATTCTTATGCATTGAATATTGATGGATCAGTAAATAAGTCAAGCAAACAGCCTTTCAAAAGGCAGTATACTGACCCATTCCCCAGTGCTGCGGTTACTTTCAACAAGAACCCAATGAAACAATGGACCATTGCCTATAGCCGTCGTATCGACAGACCGGCCTACCAGGACCTGAATCCATTCCTGTTCAAGTTGAATGTGTATACTTACCAGAAAGGTAATACAGATCTGAAACCTCAGTATACAAACAGTGTATCCGTCACTAATGTATACAAGTACAAGTTGACAAGCACACTTACCCTTAGCCACGTAGATGATGTATTTACTCAATTGGTAGATACAGCTGAAATTTCAAAGGCATTTATTACCAAGAAGAATCTGGCAACACAGGATATCGCCAGCCTGAATATCAGCTACCCATTCATTTATAAAGATTATATGCTGTTTGCTAACCTTAACACCTTCTATTCTTTGTACAAAGCTGATTTTGGTGGTGGTTCACGTAAAGTAAATGTGGATGTATTCTCTTATAATCTTTACATGCAGAACACTTATAAATTCGGCAAAAAGAAGGTATGGACAGCGGAAGTGAGTGGTTTCTACAATGCACCAAGTATCTGGCAGGGCACTTTCAAAAGCAGAGCTTTGTGGAGTGTAGATGGTGGTTTGCAGAAAACTATCTTCAAAGGAAAAGGAAATATCAAGACTTCAGTGAGCGATATCTTCAGAACGCTGAAATGGAAAGGTACCAGCAATTTTGCCGGTCAGGAAACAATCGCAAGTGGTCGTTTCGAAAGCCGCCAGTTTAAAGTGAACCTGACTTATCGTTTCGGTAGCAATACAGTAAAAGCTGCCCGTCAGCGTAAAGCTGCTTCTGATGAAGAGATCAAGCGTACACAGCAAAGTGGTGGAATTGGTGGTAATTAATAATACAGTCAAGAAAGATAATCCGATAGCATTCGGATAAAACAAAAGGTCCTTTCAATTTGAAAGGACCTTTTGTTTTACAATAATGTAAATGATTATTTTTTACTTCTTATGATTACTTCTTTTAATAAGTTTTGCTTTAATGATCCTTACATCCTGTAATGGTCTGTCCCGATCCTCACCTTTACTTGTGGGAACGCCAGCAATTTTATCTACAACATCCAAACCCTTCACCACTTCGCCAAATACCGTATATGCCTGATCAAGATGCGGAACGCCGCCGATAGTTTTATAAACCGCTCGTTCATCGGCAGGAATTTTTCTTCCCTTTAATCTGGTTGTCTCCAGTGTGTCCATTCTTCCATCGGTAAAAGTTCTGCCCTGTACAATATAGAACTGGCTTCCACTGCTGGCCTTTTGTGGGTTTACATCATCTCCCTGCCTTGCCGCAGCAAGCGCACCTTTTTTATGGAACAAAGTTGTCCTGAATTCTGCAGGTACAGTATAGGAAGGTCCACCTTCACCCAGAGGGGTTCCGGAAGCAGCATGTTTGCTATCGGGGTCACCTGCCTGGATCATGAATTGATTGATGACACGATGAAAAAGCACGCTGTCATAATAACCCTGTTTAACCAGTTTCAGGAAATTATCCCTGTGAAGGGGTGTAGAATCTGATAAGCGGACTACGATAGAGCCCATGGAGGTGACAAGTTCAACATCACGTTTACGGTCTTTTTTTTTGAGACGGATTTCTTTCTGGGCAAAAGCTGTAATAGAGATCAACAGCAAAAAGCCGGGAATTAGAATTCTTTTCATGGAGTGTAATTGGTTAAGATCGAATAAAATTAAGTGATGAACAGAGAATTACCTGTTTATGGCTTTTTAGGGCAAAATTGTAAGGGTGTTATATCTTAGGTTCATCCTAAGATATTTCCAGGGTCATTCCAGGGTATTCATAAGCTTTTAAATACCAAAAAGCCCAGGAATACCCCAGGATAACCTTACAATAACCCTAGGATAACCCTAGGATCTGGCTCTTTCATGCAAATAGGCATGCAACGAAAAAATGCGATTTTTTGAAGTGTGTTGTGGGGAAATAGGCCCCCGAAGGGGTAAATCCGACTATTGGGAGAAGCCGGAAGGAGGGAAATCTAATAAAAATTACCTGCCAATTCCAGGGTCGCTTTGGTGCAGAAAATCATTATTTTCAAAATAGAGCAGAATATGATCTTTTAGGAAATTTTCCTGTTCAAAAGCATTCAAAGTGGGCATGGATTTTAACTGGCGAAAATGAGGCCAGCCTTCATTGTCTTTTCCTTCCAGTTCATAATACCCACTTGGAGCAAGAACCGTACAAACTGCTATATGCATAAGGTCCTGTTTCTGCTCCTTCGTAAACTTTGTATCTGGTTGTCCAAGTTCCTGTATGCCAACCAGGAAAAGGATAGTTTCAAGATCGGGTTTCTTTCCAAAACGCTCAACCAGTTTTGCCTCTAAGGTCCACCAGCGCGCCTGCAGGTCGTCTTTCAATTGTGTCATCCTGCAAAGATAAGTTACCTGCCCTGGTTTAACTTTGAGGCATGATTACAACATTGGGTGAATTCACCATCAACACAGACAAAACAAAAATGGATATCCCGGTCATTCACCGGTACATCACCCGCTCCTACTGGGCGGAAGGAATTCCTGTTGAAACAATCCAAAAAGCTGTTGAAGGATCCCTGTGTTTTGGCGTTTTTCATGGTGAAAAGCAGATTGGCCTTGCACGTGTTATCACAGATGCGGCCACTTTTGCATACCTGTGTGATGTTTTTATTGATGAATCGTACAGAGGTAAAGGATTGGGAAAATGGCTGATGGGAACCATTCTCCGGCATGAGTCGTTACAGGGCCTAAGAAGAATTGCATTGACCACAAAAGATGCACATGGCTTATATAGTCAGTATGGGTTTACGCCATTGCCCATTCCTGAAAGATGGATGATTATTCAGGACGCGGATATTTACAAAAAAAGGAAATGAACAGGCCGGGATTTATCTTTGGCACAAATTGAATTAGATGTTGCAGTTACAGGTTCTTCGCCAGCAAACGGAAGAAGTAAAGAAAAAATTGGCCATTAAACATTTTGCGGACCCGGGTCTTGTAGATACTATTTTATCACTCGATGATCAACGCAAAAAACTACAGCTGGAGTTTGATAATAACCAGGCAAAGGTGAACAGTGCTTCCAAAGAGATCGGCCAGTTGATGGCAAAAGGAAATAAGGAGGAAGCTGAGGCCAAAAAGCAGGAAGTATCATCCCTTAAATCGACGCTTCAACCCATTTCAGAAAAATTGGGCGAAATAGAAAAGCAATTGCATGATGAACTGGTTAAGTTGCCCAATCTGCCTTCTTCCACTGTACCTGCTGGAAAAACACCAGCAGATAATGTAGTAATAAGAGAAGGCGGTAAAAAACCAATTTTGCCGGCAGGGTCAGTTCCACATTGGGATCTCATCAGAAAATACGATATTATCGATTTTGAAACCGGGGCAAAGATCACCGGAAGCGGTTTCCCAATCTATAAAGGCAGGGGTGCAAAATTGCAACGTGCGTTGATCCAGTATTTCCTGGATTTTAATACAAGGGCCGGTTATACGGAATACCTCCCTCCATTTATGGTAAATGAGGCCAGTGCTTATGGTACTGGTCAGTTGCCAGACAAGGAAGGGCAGATGTATTACATGAATGCGGATAATTTTTACCTCATCCCTACCTCAGAAGTGCCAATCACAAATATTTACCGGGATGAAATGCTGAAGGATAGCGATTTGCCGATCAAAATGACAGCTTATTCTCCCTGTTTTCGAAGAGAAGCCGGCAGTTTTGGAAAAGATGTGCGTGGACTTAATCGTTTGCACCAGTTTGAGAAGGTAGAAATCGTCCAACTGGTGAAACCAGAGAAAAGTTACGAAGCGCATATCCAAATGGTGAACCATGTTGAGCAACTGCTGCAATCCCTTCAATTGCCTTACCGCATTTTGAATCTATGCGGCGGTGATATGAGTTTTGCTTCCGCGCTTACCTATGATTTTGAGGTGTTCAGTGCAGCCCAGGAAAGATGGCTTGAGGTGAGTTCCGTTTCCAATTTTGAGGCTTTCCAGACCAACCGGATGAAGATCAGGTTCAAGGATGAAAAAGGAAAACCCCAGTTGGCACATTCACTGAATGGAAGTTCTTTGGCCCTGCCCAGGATAGTAGCGTGTCTGCTCGAAAATAATCAGACAGCAGAAGGCATCGTATTACCAGAAGTAATACATACTTATTTTGGAGGCAGAATTATTAATTAAAATCGCCTTATATTTATTTTACAAATACAACAATTAAATGAAAAAAGTAATACTTGCTGTTTTTACAATCGTGACCTTGCTCGCAGTGGGCTGTCATTCCTCCATTAAAGTGGGAGATACCTCGTACAAGAAATCAGATGCTAAAGCTGGTCTGGCAATTTATGATGTTGGTGGTAAGTGTACCAAATGCCATAAACCTAAACCAGTTGATAGTTTTACGCCTGAAAGGTGGACTGGCATTCTCAGTAAAATGATACCTAAAGCCAAACTGGATGATCATGAAGCATCACTGGTTACGGCTTATGTGATGACCCATGCCAAGAAAGGATAAATAGATTTTAAAGAGATAAAGTAAAAGGCGTCCCAACAGTACTGTTGGGACGCCTTCTTATTTGATATCTCAATGTGAACGGTGTTAATCTGGTGATTACGGTTGTGCAAAACTGTTTCTCGGACCACCGGATGCAAATACTGCAAGCATTCTTGTTTTCTGTCCAGCAGAGAACATATACATGCAGGCATCATCAGTATAATCCATATAATTCATGGTCATTTCAACAGGTGTACCGGTGCAGGTGCTTTTGTGCCCCGCTGCAGGACAACCAAAGTTAGCTGCGTTATGAGTGGGAGTATCACCAACGAGGTCATTACCACAGGTTGCATCGCCCCAGATATGACGCAGATTCATCCAGTGACCAATTTCGTGGGTAGCTGTTCTTCCTTTATTGAAAGGTGCTGCAGCGGAACCTGTTGTTCCAAAAGCATTATCATCGATGACAACTCCATCGGTAGCAGAGTTACCCCCGGGGAATTGCGCGTAACCAAGTATTCCACCACCCAGGTTACAAACCCAGAGATTAAGCTTGGTAGTTGGGCTGGTAGGAGTGATTCCCTGAGCTGATTTTTTCATGGCATCATTGGTGGACCAGCTGGATTTAGTAGTTGATTTACGCACTACCTGATCAAGCACGAAGCGGACGCCAATATTCCCTGACTTTACACTGTTATAAGTGGAGGTTAGGTTATAATCACTGTTGGTTGCACTGTAATCCTTGTTGAGAACATCGATCTGGGATTGGATCTGTGCCTGGGAAATGTTCTGGGCAGCAGTTCGATACAGTACATTCACTACAACCGGGATCTCGATCACGCCATTTACGAGGCGCTGGGCATCAGGGTTTTGACTGAAACGCTGGGTGAATTCTTCAATGGCATTCATCCGGTCCCTGAGACTGGCATCTGCCTTTAATTGTTCTTCCAGAACATCCTGTGCAGCACAACTGCGCATAGTGACCGTTTGGTCATCTTCAGGAGCAATTTTCTCATCATGTGAAGAGGAGGATTTGTTACATCCAGTAGAGATCAGCAAACCTCCCACGATCAAAAAAAGAAGTTTTTTCATAAAAGGTAATTTGGTTTAGAGTGTGTGGTAAAAAGAAGACTGAATTTAACGAATTATTGTTCGTACGATAAAATGGTGGATAAGTTTTGTAGTTCCCGATCAGGAATAAATGCTGTTTCCAAGTGGAATTACTTAGAAAAGAGATTTGGAGTTAGGTCATGGGTTCGATTTTTCCTGAACTCCACGATCCTTGTCAGATAATAACCAGATCTGGAATCAGCTCATACTTTAATTAAAAATTGCTGCATGTTGATTTTAATTTCTGCTTTGCTTAAGATAATTGCGTGTTAAACAGATCTCCGCTAACAATTCTATCACTTTTAGCTTTTCATATTTGTGCCTTAACCAAAAACATCATCAATTATGAAAAAGCATTTACTTTTCTTTGTTTCCTCAATTCTCTATTTAAGTCAAACTTCTTCCGCACAGATTTTTTCCAAAAGGGATAAACTATTTGGCGCCACAGTAGGATTATCCTTTAGTAGTGACAACAATGTTCCCGCTACTCCGTACCCCAACCAGCACTCAAACAATATTGCCTTTATGCCATCATTTGCGTGGGCAATTAAAGACAACCTGGCATTGGGAATAAAAGGTAATTTTTCCTATAATCGAACTGTTGTCAAAAGCCCCACACAGAAATATATATATTCCTCATTGCACACAGGGCCAGAACTATTTTTAAGAAAATACAAAGCACTTAAGGATCGCTTTGGTATATTCTTTAACCATGGTATCGAGTTTATTTATGCGACAAATACCGGACGGCTTAACCGGGATAAAACCACAGTTACCACCTGGGGTGGCGGATATAATTTTGCGCCAGGAGCCTTCTATAAATTCGGAGAACGGTTCCTGGGCGAAGCCAATTTCGGAGGGGCATCTCTTCAATATTCTAAAAATAACGACGGTAGCAAATCCTTTGATGCGGGAATTAATTTTCTCAGCTACTTTAATGTTGGAATTCAATATATAATTCCCGGTAAGAAAAGCTGATCAATTCAATTGAGGATCTAATACTTTTTTTCTTTTTGAAAACTCCTTTACCCTCCTGTTCATTACATAAAACCAGGCAGGAGGGATAAGGGAGAGCATCATCATACCCGGGTAACCGGTTGGCATTTGAGGGGATTCATGATGATGACGCAGTACCTGGTATTTTCGACTTGCGAGATAGTGATGATCTGAATGGCGACTTAATTCAAATAACATTAATCGTCCGATAACATGATCACTGTTCCAGCTATGGGTTGGCATTGTGCGTTCATATTTATTTTTTCCGACAGCTCTTCTTCGCAAACCATAGTGTTCGATATAATTCACTGTTTCCAATAATAAAATACCAATACCCGCTGCAATGAGATAATAAATGGTTGTGATCCATCCAAAGAATAAAAAGATTACAGTCACAAAAGCGATCTGGATAAGTGTATACCAAATCATTTCATTGAACAGGAAGCGTAATTTTCCTGAATGCCTTTTTTTCATTTCCCGGTCAGCAATTGTCCATGCGCTGAAATAACTGAATATAATGCTGCGGAAATAAAATGCATAGACTGATTCACCATATCGTGCACTGCTGGGATCATCCGGCGTGGCTACCCGTTTGTGATGGCCTCTGTTATGTTCGATAAAGAAATGCATGTATTGCGATGTGAGCAATAACATCCTTGCCAGCGTCTGCTCAATCCTTGACCACCTGTGTCCGAGTTCATGTCCCACATTAATTCCAAAAACGCCGCAGAGCAATCCCATCACCCAGACCCTTCCAACAATATCAATCCAGGTCATCCTATCATGCGACATGGCATATAGAAACTTCAATAAAGCCGCATACTGAAGTAACACGATGAAATAAAGCAGGAAATCGTATTTCTTATCCTTTCTTTCCAGTTCTTCCTCTTCCCTGCCGAGGTTGGAGGGATCAGGACGAATGAATAACTCAATTCCCGGGATTAGCACCCACGCAAATAAAAGGGGTGACCATATCTCCCAACCGGTGACCATAAAGGCGCGGTAAGAACCCATATAGACAAGCAATGGCGAAAGATATTTAAAGGCTCGAAAGCGCATAGTCCTGGTAAAGCAGTTATTGGTCCTGAGTCTTAAGGTACAATATTAATAAAACTGCTATCTATTTAAATGCACAATGCTAACGGATCCCATACAGGAATTTCCGGATAATGTATATCCAATAATTTTTTCTGCTAAACGTTTAAACCCTGATAACTTCTGGCAGTCTCACCAAAAATTCGGTTCTATGTCGTTGCCTAACCAATTGAAGAACCAGCATCTTTTGTGGCGTGCGGGTTTCGGTCCTGCTGTTGAACAACTCCCTGATCTTTCGCAGTTTACCCCCCAGCAATTTTATAATGCTCTTGTAAAGGCTTCTTCCAAAAAGCCTGATTATATTAACGTGGCAGATAATTATCTCCAGGGTCTGATGATGGGGATCGACCAGGTAGGCAGGGTTCAGAAAAAAGATTTGACCCCTGATGAAAAAAAAGAGATCCAGCGCAAAAGCAGGGAAGGCGTCCGTAATCTCAACCTTTACTGGTTACATGAAATGGTGAACAGCTCGGCTCAGCTTCGTGAGAAAATGGCCTTCTTCTGGCATGGGCATTTTGCCTGCCGTAATCTTAATGTATTCTATCAGCAGGGTTTGCTGAATGTGATACGACAAAATGCGCTGGGGAATTTCGGGACCTTATTGAAGGAAGTGTCCAAAACAGCAGCCATGCTCAACTTCCTCAACAACCAGCAAAACAGGAAGGGGCATCCCAATGAGAATTTTGCGAGGGAAGTAATGGAATTATTCACGCTAGGTCGTGGCAACTATACAGAACAAGATGTAAAGGAAGCGGCACGCGCATTCACTGGCTGGTCGGCCAATGCGAGAGGGGAATTCATATTCCGGCAGAACCAGCATGATACTGACAGTAAAACGGTGTTGGGAAAAACAGGCAACCTGGATGGTGATGATGTCCTGGATATTTTACTGGATCAGAAACAGACAGCACATTTTATTACAAAAAAAATATATGTCTTCTTTGTAAATGAGCAACCAGATGTGCAAAGAATTGACTGGCTGACAGAGAGATTTCATAAAAGCGATTATGATATCAGCAAACTGATGGCGGATATTTTCACGAGTGACTGGTTTTATGATGAAAAGAATGTCGGTTCAAAAATCAAATCTCCAATTGAATTGATTGCAGGTATTCAACGCATGTTGCCGATGAAACTGGAGAATGAAGAATCACTGATCGTTCTGCAACGAATATTGGGACAGATGTTATTTTATCCGCCCAATGTTGCGGGCTGGCCGGGTGGCAAGACATGGATAGATAGCAGCAGCCTGATGATGCGTATGCGAATCCCCCAGCTTATCAATGACGAAGATGAATTGAATGTGAGACCCAAGGATGATGATGACCAAATGATGGGAAGAGAGAATACAACGCCGTCTGCCGCACCTCCCAAAAAAGTTGTCTTTCGCGGATCAAAACCCATCAATGCAAGTGTGGACTGGAATCAGTACACAAATTATTTTGATAAGACCCAGCGGGAAAAGCTGGTGAATTCAATTGCAGGAATATTATTGCAAACAAAAACTGGAGTGGATGGATCGGTCATTACTTCCTATGCCGATCAATCCAATCGCGAAGAATTTATTAAAACGGCCACCATACAGATCATGAGCACACCAGAATATCAATTGTGTTAATTAAAGCAGGCCCTAACAGCAAAACTTTATACAATGCTGATCAAACGTAAAGAATTCATACAGGTTGGTTCACTGGCAACAGCATCCCTGATGCTGCCAAAATTCCTGAAAGCATTTGAGGGAAGACCGATGGTACCAGCCGGTAATAAAGTAGTGGTGATTGTACAACTGAGCGGAGGAAATGACGGATTGAATACGATCATCCCGGTACGCAATGATCTTTATTATAAGGCAAGGCCGCGCCTGGGTATAGAATCAACAAAGGCATTATCGATCACAGATGAAGCTGGATTACACCCATCGCTTACTGGTTTTAAAGAATTGTATGATGATGGAAGCCTCGGCATAATCAATAGTGTAGGATATCCCAATCCTGACCGATCACATTTTCGCAGCATGGATATATGGCAAACGGCCAGCCAGAGCAATGAGTATCTCAGTTCTGGCTGGGTCGGGCGCTACCTGGATGCACAATGCAAGGGGTGCGACAAACCCACTCAAGCCATCGAGATCGATGATGTGCTAAGTCTTTCCATGAAAGGTGAGCACATGAAGGGTATTGCCGTAAAGGATCCTCGTCGTTTATATGGTACTGCCAATGAAAAATTCTTCCGTGATGTAATGAAGAATCATGGTGGCGATACAGGTGAAGAAACCGTAGACTATCTGTACAAGACGATGTCGGAGACGCTTTCTTCTGCAGATTATATATTCAGGCAAAGCAAGCTGCACCCAACCAATGCAGAATATCCAAAAACAGAGCTGGGAAATAGTTTAAAGACTATCGCTTCCCTGATCTTCTCCGATATTAATACTAAAGTGTATTATGTATCATTGGGTAGTTTTGATACGCATATCAACCAGGAATTCCAGCAGGCACGGTTGTTTACCCAGCTGAATGATGCAGTTAAAGCGTTTACGGCTGATATGAAAACCAATGGCCGGTTTGAAGATGTCTTGTTATTCACCTTCTCTGAATTCGGCAGAAGAGTTTCTCAAAATGCAAGTGGTGGAACAGATCATGGCACTGCCAATAATATGTTCCTCGTTAGTGGCGGACTCAAACAGAAAGGGCTGATCAATGAAATGCCTGATCTCAATGACCTCAACGAAGGTGATCTGAAACATAAGGTAGACTTTAAAAATGTGTATGCAACAATTTTGAAGAAATGGCTGAGTGCAGATGATCAGCAAATTTTGCATGGAAAGTATGAGATGATGAATTTTATCTAGAATAGAGCAGGTTCCAAAACAAAAAGGCCAACAGTATACTGTTGGCCTTTTTGTTTAATAATGATTTGTCAGTTTTTATTTGGCCTGATTGCTATTCGGTATAAAATAAATCCCATCAATGCGAAGAAGGCAACAGCAAGGTATTTGTAGCCTTCACCACCTAAGGATTCGGTTAGTCCATGTTCGGCACTCAGCTTACCCAATTGGGCATTGATCTTGTCACTGGCAGAAAGGAAGGCAACTAATACCCCAGCCAGGGCACCTCCGGCCACCAGTCCAGTTGCAAAAAGGTTCCCTTTACCCAGGTCTTCTTCTTCTGGAGATACATGAATGTTTTTCTTTTTATTCCTCCATTCTACAATACCGCGAATTGCTCCTCCTATAAAGATGGGAAGTGTGGTTGATAATGGCAGATAGATCCCAATTGCAAAGCTTAATGCCTTGATTCCGCAAAGTTCCACCACAACAGCAATGAATACTCCTACAAGAACAAATTGCCAATCGAGATTAAAGGAAAGTATTCCCTTGATCAAAGTTGCCATCAATGTTCCCTGTGGTGCCGGATATTTATCCGTTCCAATAGCATGCTGGATGCCTTGTGCCGCCATTTCTGCCGTTGGCTGATCGAGAATTTTTATCGTTGCACCAACTGCGAGTGAAGAAACAATTACACCTATAAACAAAGCAATTTGCTGATATTTGGGAGTTGCACCCACAATATATCCGGTTTTGAGATCCTGTGATGTTGCACCTGCATTGGCGGCAGCGATACAGATCATTCCTCCCACCACCAAGGCCATTGGTTCATACACATGTCCAGTCCATTTAACCATGATAAAGATCAGACAGGTTCCCATCAGTGTAGCGATGGTCATACCACTTACAGGACTATTGGAAGAACCGATCAGACCCACAATGCGTGATGCTACAGTAACAAAGAATGCCCCGAATATGATTACCAGCAATCCCAATAATAATTTACTGCCAATAGAAGTTCCGGGGATAAGTGAGTTGGGCATAAGGGCGATCACGAGTACCAGAACAAGACTTCCAATACCTACTATTTTTATTGACAGGTCCCGTTCTGTTCTGGGAACTTCAATGGTAGTTGTATTAGTGCCATCCTTTTTAAGAGACCCGATACTTCCTCTGAAGGAGGATATGATAGTAGGTATTGTTTTAATTAAGGTGATAAACCCACCAGCAGCCACAGCACCTGCACCTATCTGGCGGATATAGGCCCGATAAATAGCGGTTGACCAGTCACCGAAAGTTTTTGTAGCAGGATCCCATCCACCAGGTCCGCCTGCAGTATTCACATCATGCAGGTAGCCTAATTTCGCCAATTGAAAAGCTATAATGGAACCGTTATCATTTAATAGCGTTGCCAATAGTGGCGTGAACACAAACCAGCTTAAAATACCTCCTGCCACCAATACCCCGCAAATTTTGGGACCGATTATATAACCAACTCCCATGTATTCAGGTGTAATCTCACCACTTATTTTGGCAGAAGGAAAAAAACGGTTTGCCTGTTTGGTCGCAAAGGCGGGTGCTTCCGCAATGACATGAAGTATTTTTTGGAGGATAGCATAGCCAAAAGCAACACCCAATCCCAGAAAAGCAGTCTTTGCAAAATCACCTCCGCGTTCTCCGGCCTTTAATACGGAGGCACATGCTGTTCCTTCTGGATAGGGAAGAGTAGCATGTTCCTTAACAATCAATGATCGTCGCAACGGGATCATCATCAATGTTCCGATAATACCGCCAATTATGGATAGTATAAGAATGGTTACATAGTTAAAGTAGTTAGCGCTGCCCGCCTCACTTAAAAAAAGAAATCCGGGCAGGGTAAACACTACACCCGCAGCAATGCTTTCACCTGCTGATCCAGTTGTCTGAATGATATTATTTTCTAAAATAGTAGTACGCAGAAATTTCCTTCCCAGTGTGATGGCTACCACTGCAATTGGAATGGATGCTGAAACAGTAAGCCCGGCTTTCAGGGCAAGGTATACAGTGGCTGCTCCGAAAATGATCCCGAAAGCAGCACCTGTAAGTACAGACTTAACAGTAAATTCAGCCATATTCGTTTCAGGCGAAACAAACGGCTTAAAGTTATTGGTTGGTTCCGGCATGTGATGTGATTTATCGTGAAAGATAAACGATAATATGATAAAAGGAACAAAAAAAGGCAGTGGAAAATCGCTGCCATGGCTGATCTTTTACGATCCTTAGCGGATGGTTCATAGGAGATGAATCATGCATGAAAAAGCCACTAACCGCTACAATTTCCTGCTGGCAGCTAGTGGCTGGAGACAAATAATATATTCTTTAGAATGCCTTCTTTTCTACAGGCTTTCCATCCACATCCAGTTCTACAATCTCATAACCCATTTTTTCCAGGCCAGGCAATATCCTTGCCTTATCACCCACAATAAGAATATTCATCTTATCTGCATTGATCCATTTTTTGGCAATGGCATCAAGTTCAGGCTTGGTCATATTCTTCAATATATCATTCTGGGTATCTACAAAATTACCGGGCAGATCATATTCCAGTATTCTTCCAATGAAAGCTGCTTTCTGAAAACCTGTTTCATAACGCAATGCATCAAGCTGGCCCAATGCACTTTTCATAAATACCAGCTCATCATCTTTTATACCTGTGCTCGTATAATCTTTGATCTCTCTTATCACTTCAGACAATGCACTGTCAGTAGCTCCGGCCTTGATAGCGGAATTGAAAATGAAACGGCCTGTATACTTGTCGCCGCTGAACGCGCTGGAAGCACCATATGTCCAGCCTTTGTCTTCACGAAGGTTAATATTCAACCGGCCATTGAAACCACCACCCAATGCGAAATTGGATAAGCCAGCTTTATAGTAATCCCCGGTAGCATCATATTTAAGGTTGGTTGTGTATCCTACCCGGAATTCAGATTGGGCGGCATTTTTGACATCTACTAAAAAGATCTTTGTTTTATCTACCGGTGCAGAAGCAGCAATGGATGGTAACTGAATTTTCTTTTTGGGTAATTTATTCAGAAAGGAAAGTTTCGGAAGAATTTCTTCCTGTTTGATATCTCCTACAACCACAACACTTGCACCATCTGAAGTCATATAATTATCATAATAACCCTGTACATCCTGTAAAGTGAAGCCGCCTACTGTTTCTTCTGTTCCATTCTGGCTTATTCCCAAAATATTTTTAGGACCATAGCTCAATACATTGAACACATTCGTGGCAACAGTTGCGGGTTGTGATTTGATTTGCTTGAA
>JAJKIP010000329.1 GCA_021154405.1 Segetibacter sp.
CGCGGTTCAACGCTTCAGCCCATAACAGCTGCGCATCAGCAAACCGGTAAATATGAAATCTTGCATCACTTTGATAAGGCTTCCTCACATTGGGAACAACATTGGCTGTACCGGGCGCAACCGTACCGGTTCCGATAAATTTCCAGATCACAGGCGGACTGTTTAACCGGTTATAGTAAGGTGCGCTACCAGCGTAGGATCTTCCAAAGCCTCTGTTGATCTCATCAACGGCATTATTTGTACTGATGCTATTGGGGTAATTGGGATTATAGGTTTTGATGGCGGTATCTGATGGAGCCACCTGGTACAGACCACCTGAAGCAGGATCATTGGAAGTGAATTGCATAAAAGGATTCACCTGCCTGCCCAAATAATCAAACGGCACAAACCACATTTCTCCATTGAACAGGTTGAAGTTGGATATTCCCCAAAACTGGTTAAACCAGGTACCACCAGGAGCGCCTCCGCCAGATGCTGAATAATTATTGCAGGCTGTAACCGCTTCCGTGTATTTGTTTCTCCATAAATACACTTCAGCCTGAAGCGTAGCCACTGTTCTTCTGGTTGCACGTAAGCGATAGGTTTCTTCACTGGGGCGTTTTCCGATATCGAAAGTGTTGGGAACATTGATTATACCGTTGCTGGTAAGATCATAGGCCCGGGTAAGATCGGCTTCAATAGTATCTAATATTACATTCTGACTGGTAACTCCTATATAGGGGACTTTTGAAATATCATCCACCGATTTTAATACCAGTGGCACTGCATTGAAGTTCATGATCAGCTGGAAATAGGCCCAGGATCTTAAAAATCTTGCTTCACCTACAAACATGCCCTGCTCATAGGCTGAAAAAAAGTTGGGATCCAGCGGAACTCTCGGTACATTTTCAATTACATAATTGGCGCGGTTGATAAGGTCGTAATACACCTTCCAGTTGGTATAACGGTTCTTATCCGTGACCCGATGATTAAAGAATTCCAGCATATCATTATCGGCACCGGGCCCGGGTTTTACCCAGTCTGCCCTCAATTCTCCCTGAATAAATTTATACTCCATAATGGGTTGCAATGCCTGGTAAGCGCCACGCAGCATAAAGTCTGCATCCCAGTAATCCTGCAGGAAATCTTCATCCAGGATTATATCTTTTGGATTTGGGTCCAATGCCTTTTTGCAGGACAGCGGCGCCAGTGCCATTAGGGCAAGTCCAATTACTATTATTTTCCGTTTTGCACTATTAATAAAAGAAGTCATCATGATAACATTCTGATTGTTATTAAATTTTTTAGAGACCCAGCCTTACCCCCAACAGAAAAGTCCTTAATTGAGGCATATTTCCGTTATCTATTCCATACATAATTGGATTTGAAATATTCGCTACCTCCGGACCGAAGCCGGTATACCTTGAACCGTTCTTTGAGAATGTATAGATATTCTGGGCAGTTGCCAGTACACGAGCTGTTTTGAATACATTCTTTAAACTCCCTTTAAGTGGGAAATTGTAACCCAGTGTAATTGCCTTAAAGCGCAGATAAGAGCCATCTTCAATCCATCTGCTGGAGAAGCGGGTATTTCCAACAGGATCACCGTGCAAAGCTCTGGGTGTGCTAGCTATATCACCTTCTTTATACCAGCGCTGATCAATGGAGGTGGATTGATTATCGTAGTTTGACATGGATTCCAATAATGCACGCTGCGCATTGTACACTTCATTGCCTTCTGCAAAATCCATGAACACATTCAGGTCAAATCCTTTAAAGGAGAATGTATTGGAAATACCGCCGAAGAAGTCAGGATTAGAATTCCCTATTACTTTTTGATCTCTTTCATCGATGATCCCATTTTGATCAATGTCTTCAAAGATGATATCACCACCCTGGAAGGGATTGCTGTTATTCACCCCGTTCCTGAGTGTTACATCAGTGGTTCGGGGATATACTCCAATGGCATTATATCCATAAAAGGCGCCGACAGCTGTTCCCGGCTGCTGAAAGCTGGAATAGGTCCCATAGCTGATAACAGGAAGTAATTTCTCAGGCAGTGACAGTATCTTATTTTTATTGTAAGCTGCATTGATATTTATCTGCCATCCGAATTTACCATCCAGTATCTTACTGCCTAAATTGAGTTCTACGCCATAGTTCCGCATTTCTCCTTCACTGACTGCATAATTATCAAACCCGCTCAGTCCGGGTAGTTTAATAGTATTGTACAAATGCTTTGTTCTTCTCCGATAGCCATCTACTGATAAACTAAGACGGTCGCCGAAAAATGAGGCATCAATACCAATATCTCCCTGCGCTGTGCTTTCCCAGGTAAAATCAGGATTCCCTAAAATTCCTACACGGATACCAGAGAAGCGATTATAGGGAGAGGAAATAAGCGCATTGAAAGCGTTATAATAACCAACTTCCTGGTTACCTGAAATTCCAAAACTCGCTCTGAGCTTAAGGTCGCTTATTAATTTACTGTTTTGCAGAAAGGATTCTTTGCTGATCTTCCAGGCAGCAGCGGCACCCGGAAAATATCCCCAGCGATGATTGGTAGCAAACCGGCTTGATCCATCTGCCCTGAAATTCGCACTAAGTATATATTTCTCTTTAAAGGTGTACTGAGTGGTGGCAAAAAATGACATAAGCTTCCAGCTCGGTGAAAAGCTCATGACGGTATCGATATTAGGATCGGTAGAAGGGTTGCTGCCTCCAGTATTACCTACAGAAGTTATTCCTGAAAACAGATCGGATGGGGCATTGATATATACCGCAGTTTTTGCATCCTGGCTGGTATTTTGATAAGCACTACCGATAGTAGCGTCAAGCACATGTTTCCCACCTTTGAAGGCTTTAGTATAGTTCAGTGTATTTTCATTCAGCAACATCAGCTCATAACTTTTAGCAGCAGCCGAGCTTCTTATGGCTTCCTTTTCCGCAAGGAATCCCTGGGATGGCCGGTAACGTGTTTCATCCATCCGGTAATAATCTCCTGCAACAGCAATACGAAGATTCAGGTTGGGCGAGAAGGTGTATTGCCCTGTAATTCTTCCCAGGATCCGATTGGTATTTGTTTTATTGCTTAAACCATTGATGACAGCATATGGATTATTTCTTCCTGCATAATCTGCACTATCAAGGTCTCTCTGGTTCTCCCCGAGGGTGTTTTGCTGAAAAGCGGTAAGTATTGGACTTTTCAATGTATTTAAAACAAGTGGATTACTATTGAAAGCTGCTCCGGCATCATTCACCTGCTTGTCTGTACGCGTATAGGTGAGTGTATTCAGGAAGCTTAGCTTTTTTCCCACCTTATAATCAAGATTGAAACGTGTGCTGAACCGCTGGAAATCCGATTCACTGATCACTCCTTTGATATTAGTATATCCAATATTCAATGAATATTTGGCTACCGCATCACCACCCCGGAGGTTAAGATGAAAATCACTATACATTCCTTTCTCAAAAGCTTCATCCTGCCAGTCTGTATTATTGTTATAGCGCTCCACCTGGTCAGCAGGAGTTGATAGCAGGAGATACCTGCCAATTCCATTGTTTATCTGTGTTTGTGTAAGACCGCGAGCCTGCTCTTTGGCAAGGATATAGGCCTTATATCCATTAGCGTCTAAAACTGGTAACTTATCGGGGGCCTGCGTAACTCCTGCCATGCTTGATATATCAAGGAAAGTCTTTCCAGAGGTCCCGCCATAAGTAGTAATTACAATTACGCCGTTCGATCCACGCATACCGTATAAGGCAGTAGCCTGACCATCCTTTAATATGGAAATGGAAGAGATATCCTGGGGATTGATATCGGCCAGCGGATCATTGTCCACGTTGTGCGCCAATGAACGAAACCGGGAAGTCTTTACAGGTATTCCGTCTATAATATATAATGGATCAGTTCCGCCATTAATGGTATTGATCCCCCTGATAGTTATTAATCCACCTGATCCGGGAGCTCCCGATGTGTTTACTACCTTAACACCGGCTGCCTGACCCTGCAACAATGCATTGATGGAAACACCGGTCAGTTCTTTTATGCTGCCTTCATCTACAACGGATACGGCTCCCGCAAGATTTGGTCTGGCAACAGATGAATACCCAACGTTCACATACTCCACCTGTTTAACCTCAACCAGGCTGTCCTTTGCAGTGGATTTATTAGCTGAAGGAGTTTGTCCAATAATTTTACCTGATACAGCCAGACATACTATCAACATGAATCTGACAGGTAAAAAAGAAATTGATTTGATCATACCTTATTTATAAATCTGGATAGTTAAAAAACGCTGATTCTTACTATTATCATTCACTATTAATAAACAGGATTTAACACTATGAAGTCGGGAGCAAACCCTGATACCCTTGTACATACAAAATTTAATCGCTTGGCGCTACTGTACCTGAAATCATAAGTGCCTATTACAACTCTCTGGTCATAGGTTCCCGTTCCATTGGTGCCATTTGCAACAGATAAACCCATATTTACAGGAACCCCAATCAGGTCCTCCTCATACTTCAACTGATAATCACCCCGGCCACCGGCTTTATAGGCGATGTATATCTGGTATTTACCTTTTCTTACATTGGGAACAACTGTGATCATGGAATCATTTACATTGTCAGGATCAAAAAACATAAAATCCCGGGCAGGACTGGATTCAGGGCCAAACGTGCGCCATCTTCCGGATCCCCTGATTGCGGGTGATTGGGTTGGACTTATACCGGGAAGGCCATAAGCGAAATGGCTATTGGGGTTGCCGGCGAAGTACCAGAAAATAGGCGTCCGTTTGATTCCTGAATTAAATTCAATATGCTTGTCAAGAACCTGCAAAACTCCATTACGCATGATCACATCTGAAGCGGCGAAATTGGCAACATTATTTATCAGCTTGTCTGAAGCCAGGTCGAAATACAAATATTGCTGACCGTTAAGGGAGAGAATGGTGCTATCCCATCTTTCAGTGGTCAGTCCGGCACGTGGGTTGGGATCGGATTTTCTTGTATAGTCGGCGCTGAAACTGGATCCCGCCATCATATGGTAGCGCAATAATGTGTCCAGCTGATCAATAGGCATGGAAGCAAAACTGGTAATGCCTGCAGCGGCAAGCGTCTCATTAGACTCCGCCAGTAGGGTGATCCTTATCCTGGTGCCAGCCTGGTCAGTAAGATTGTTGATGGTATCCCACAAATTGGCGCGCTTCAATCCTGCGATCATAACACTGTACCTGTTGCTGTTCTGTTCCAGAAATTGTCCGATGGACAGTGTAGGCGGATTTAATACCGCATCTATTTTGTGGACCAGGGCATTTGAGTAGGTGATATCTGTTTTATATACTTTAGCCACACTGTTGGCTACGGTGCTATCCTTATATCCCTTGGAGATATCGAGACTTATTACATCTCC
>JAJKIP010000330.1 GCA_021154405.1 Segetibacter sp.
AAAAGAGGTTTTCAGAAACACTCTTTAATAACAGATTAATCCATTCACCGGTGAACAATTCTGTGGTTGCAGTGGCAAGCATGCAAATGATCAGCAGTATAAATAAAGGACTTGCGACAGATTTAAACATTTCACTTGTTGAAATACCGGTTGACACTCTTTCCGTAACGGGGAATTCCAGACGAGAAAACAGGTATCCATAAATTAAAGTCGGCACTATCAAAGTGGCTATCTGTACCTGCCAGCTAATACCTGCCTTGTCAAAAAGATATATAATGACGGTACCTAAAACTATACCCACCGAAAACCATCCATGTAAGTGATTCAACTTGGTGGTTTTATTATTTGTGTGTAAGGTAGCTACCAATGGATTACAAACTGCTTCTATGATTCCGTTAGCAATACCAATTAAAAGATTAGTAAATAATAATGGCCATAACGGCCTTGAAAATTTATACACAAAAAATAACAGTATAACACCGGCAAGATGACAAATAAGGGCCAGCATAATCAAACGTTTCATCCCAATTAAATCTATTATTATTCCTCCTACTATTAACACTAAGGGGAATCCCCAGAATGCCGCAGAAGCAATCGTTGCCAATTCAGCTCCTTTTAAGCCAAGCTCAACACTCAGTTTCCCAAAAATACTGGCACGGAGAACCACAGAAAATGAGGTGACTACCATGGCCAGGCAACTAGTTGCATAAAGGTGATTTCTGTTTCTTGTTAACATACGTTGATATTAAAATGGGCTGGCTCTTTTTGCAAAATGAGGTATGATGCCACAATAATATGGCCCAGAAAATATTCAGAGTTAAGGAATAGTGTAACTTAAAAGTATAAAGACCTTACTTATTTTGACCAGATCCCTTACATGCAATAACACTTAATTCGATGAGCGTTGAATCGCCAAAATCATCAAATACCGTAATTCTTGCAGGGTATGGCTGATGAAAATACTCTTGCCAAACCTCGTCGTAGACTTTATAATATTCTCCTCTTTTCAAATATCCCTTTACATGAACAACATCATCCAGTGAACTACCTGCTGCTTCTAAAGTAGCCTTTAGATTCTCAAAGACCTGGTGCGCCTGTTCCCTGATGTTGTACGATACATATTTATGATTTTTATCCCAGGCAGGTTGGCCGGATGTAAAGATGAATCCTCCGGCTTCAACCGCATGAGAATAAGCCCAGTCCGGTGGGTATATTGTTGAAGGGTTAATTCCTTTTTTCTTGGCTACTTTTTTTTCACTTGACTGCGAATCGCCACTATTGCATTGGGCAAATAAAATACAAATCGCTACAAGAATAATTCCTGCTTTACAGGAGAGAAATAGAGCACTTTGTTTAGTGCGTTTAAAATAGAGGGAAAGCCTTTTCATATAATGAAATTTTAAGTTTAATATTTTGCTGTTCGTGGGAGGGATGGTATTCATGACGCATCATCAATTACCAACAGCCAATCACCTTTTGATGGTGGTGTAAATTCACGAATTCCTTTGGTTTGATATTTTCCTACTGGCGTCATTAGGCCATTATTAGGATTGTACCACCAAACTTTTGCGCTCATCCCTGACACTTTGGACATATTTATTTTTACCTGGCGTTGGGAGGGCAAATAAGCAATAATTGAACTTCCATCAGTTGCTCTTCCTGTACAGGCATAGTTTTTACTTCCAAATTTTCCCATGCCAGAAATCATTACTTCATGTGAAGTATCTGGAACTAATTTGTACCATTGGCGAGATAATGAAAATTCATACCATCTTTTATTGTCAAGAACTCCCTGGGTGTTCATGTATGATTTCCAATTCTCTTCGAATTTCCACCAGGTAGTATGGCAAAAACTAGATCCTGCACTTCCATTACACAAGGCCCAATAGGCCCGGGCCCTGATTTGCATAGGAGAACCATTTACTTCATCCTCATAAGCCATATCCATATGATATATCATTTTCGGCTTTCCTTCATATCTTTTATTATAGTATTTAATATCGTAGATATAGGTAGGGATGTAGGTAAAAGCATAGTAACTATTGATATCCATAAATGGGGCAAAGGCAGCCTCTTCAGTTGCCCAGACTCCGGCAGGATGGCCTCCTTGAACAGCTCCATGCCAATGAGCCATCCACAAACTGTTTGGAATAGAATCTTTCACTCCAAGCAACTCTTCAAGATGATTTTGTTGAAGATTGTTCCCTACTTCCAGGGGATCATAATCTCCTCCTGCAAACCAGATAACATTGGTCTTATTTTTAAATTTTCCTCCAAGGTATCTTCCAAAATACCGGCATTTCACAGGTCCATTTTCTACAATTTCATTCTGCCAACCTTCAACCGCTTTATATCCTAAATAGCTGACACCAAGTATTACAAGCATATCCCTGGATTTTGCAGCATCTATGACGTCACTTATATGGTTGAAATAAGTTTCATTGGGTGTTGAAAAATCAGTACCAATATTAAATGGACATATTTCTCCCCAACAATAATTGTTATTCCTTGTAATTGAGCCTCTTTGTCCTGCCATAGAATTTACGCTGATCATGATTGAATTGAACCCTCCCTTGATTTTTAAACTATCTAAATATTCACAGACTTCCTTCATCGTTGGGACTGCTGCGCCAAGGGTCCAGGAGGACGCATTATTAATTAAAAACGGTTTGTCATTCTGATCAACCAGATAACGATTATTAGCACTTAGTCTAAGCGGGAAAGACACCTGCGCTTGCCCACGTGATAATGGAAGCAGGTTAATGGCGATTAAAAAAAATATACCAGGTGCATTTATTTTCATCAGCGTCTTTTCCCTGTTAAAAAAATATTTTTAATAATGGTGCAGAAAAATGAGAACCTTGCCTTTAGTTCAGGTTGATATTTTATTTACACAATGTAATTCGTAATCAAGCATTGAACTGTAGTCCAACCTTGATTTATTTACGCAAAGGTTTGTTCATAATAAGCTTGTAAATGGAAATTCGATCGCATTGATTTGGTGGATTTTTATTTTTTATACTAACTTACACGCGATTGCTTCTGAAGTGCAAGACTATTCTTCATATACTGATGCCGAGCTGGTGGTATTATTATCACAGAGTGATAAGAGTGCATTTGACGCTCTATACTTAAGAAATTGGGAAGACCTATATAAATCTGCTTATTATATTTTAAGAGATCAGGAGGCCTCAAAGGACATTGTGCAGGATGTTTTTGTCTGGCTCTGGAAGCACAGAGAAACAGTAAAAATTGCTTTAGTTAAATCCTATCTCAGGGCTGCCGTTAAATTCAAAGTAGCTAATTATATTCGAGCCGGAAAAATCAGAGAAAAATTTTTCGATGAAATAATTAGCTTTAAGCCTACACATTCCCTTTCACAATCTGATGAATTGGCTGAGGTAAGGGACCTTAATATTATTATTCAGCAAGCAGTTTCTCTTCTTCCTGAAAAGTGCCGCGAAGTATATAAATTAAGCAGGGAAGCACATCTCAGCAACCAGGAAATAGCAAACCGACTAGACATATCAGTTAAGACTGTTGAAAATCAAATGACTATTGCGCTTCGAAGACTAAGGAGTGCGATTGAAGTCTATTTAATTACCTACTTAATTCTACAGGCTGTTATTTGATGGCCATCCAGATATTGGCCCGAAGTATAGATTACTAAGCTCCACAGTTCTTTTTCCAGGTCTTTTTTCGGTAATCTTGGGGGTTGTGGAGCTGTTAGGTGCCTAATTTAGTACAATACCTTATCAATGACCAAAGAAGAAATTATACAATTGTCCGAAAAAATCATTTCAGGGGCTGCAACCGATGAAGAAATAGGCCTTTTTAATGAATTGTGTAACTCTTATCAGTTATCAGGTAAAGAGTGGCAGGAAGATAAATTTGGAGTACAGGCGGATTTAGAACTCGCAATTAAGAATGCCATCAATAAAAGAATTCGCGAAGAGAAAACTATTGTTCAAATGAAATGGTTCAGGTGGACTGCTGCTGCTGCCATCCTGTTTTTTTTAGTAATTAGCTCGGTTTTTATGTTTAGGGACCGGTCAGTAGTAAAATTACCTGTTACTGAAACGCAAGGCAAAAGATTTAAAAATGATATTGCTGCCGGACAGGAAGGCGCCATACTTACTCTTTCAAATGGGAAAACCATCGTTATCGATACTGCCGGCAACGGATCATTACTAAAAGAGGCAAATACAGAAATTGTTAAGAAAGATGGTAATATTAGCTATGTCAACCAGGAAAGAGGATCTGAAATAGTTTATAATACATTGACAACACCGAAGGGGAGACAATACAGTTTGACTCTTTCTGATGGTTCAAAAGTGTGGCTTAATGCTGCGTCTTCTATAACTTTTCCAACATCATTTGTGGGCAGCGAGAGAAAAGTAAATATAACTGGAGAAGTATATTTTGAGGTTTTCCACTCGGATCGAGTTCCTTTTATTGTTCAAAAAGGAGATGTAAAAGTTCAGGTCCTGGGCACTCATTTTAATTTCAATTCCTATGAAGATGAGAATTCTACTAATATTACCTTGTTGGAAGGTTTAATTAAAGTAACTAAGGGGAATGGATCAAATTTAATAAAACCCGGACAGCAGGCTCAACTACATCCAACAGGTATCAAGTTGATAAATAATGTAGATGTGGATCAAGTAATGGCATGGAAAAATGGCATCTTTAGGTTTGAAAAAATCGACATAGGGTCCATTATGAGACAATTGTCACGCTGGTATGATGTAGAAGTTACTTACGATAAGAAAATTAATGATAAGTTCTATGCTGTGATTCCACGCGATACAAAGCTTTCCGAAGTATTAAAAGCTTTGGAGCTTACCGGTAAAGTGAGATTTGAAATTGATGGTAAGAAAATTATCGTTTTGCCATAAAAAAGTCCCTAGATTATTTGAAAGCACCAGCTTACACCTATGGTCAACTCGGTTTCTGACGGATTCCTAATTCGTTAAAAAATACCCTATTCAGTATTATCCACACTTTATCTTATTAAATTCAAGTAAACGGATTATTTTTTTGTAATTATTCCAGGATTGATTAAAACATTTGGTTAACAAAAAACCGCTTCGTGTAGAAGACGAAGCGGCAAGATCGGTTAACCAAATTAAAACTGTAGTGTCTCTTATTGTTTAACCAAACCAAAACAAATTTATGCAACTTTCCATTCATCGCCAATTTTGGAAATTGGCGCAAAGGGGTTTACTAAAAACACTTTTGATTATGAAATTGACTACTGCTTTTTTGCTTGCTGCTTGTTTGAGTGCCAGTGCAAAGGGATTATCCCAGGAGGTTACTCTTTCTGAAAAAAATGTTTCTTTGAATCAGATTTTTAAGGAGATAAACAGACAGACCGGCTACACATTTGTGTACACAGAGAGCCTTTTAGAAAAAGGAAAATCTATTACAATTAATGTAAGGAATGCATCAATAGAACAGGTTTTAGAGCTTTGTTTTAAAGATCAACCTCTTACGTACACCATTTTAAATAAGATGGTTGTCGTGAAGGAAAAGCCTTCGATTTCCAGGCCGGATGTTGCTGAAAATGTTGCCCCGCCTGGTATAAAAATAACTGGAAAAATAACCAATGATATTTCGGATCCTCTTTCAGGTGCATCGGTTGCTGAAAAAGGAACTAATAATATTGCGATAGCTAAGGAAGATGGGAGTTTTGAAATTACAGTTGCTGGCGAAAAGTCAATACTGCTGATTTCGTACGTTGGGTATGAATCGAAAGAGATTTCGCTGGGCAATCAAACCACTATAAGCATAAAACTTAATCCGGCTAATCAGGCATTATCTGATATTGTAGTTGTTGGTTATGGGACAGCAAAGAAAAAGGATCTTACTGGGGCGGTTGCATCAGTTTCTTCAAAGGATTTTAATAAAGGCAACTATGCTACTGCCGATCAACTTATCCAGGGAAAAATGTCTGGTGTACAGATAATTAATAATAATGGTCAGCCTGGAAACACCACAACCATTAAAATCAGGGGAAACTCTGCCATGACAGGCACAGGCCAGCCTCTATTCGTTTTAGATGGAGTTCCTTTGGATGGTAGATCCCTGCTTGCAAATACAAATCCATTGAATTTTATCAATCCTGCAGATATTGCATCTATTGATGTTTTAAAGGATGCATCTGCAACTGCGATATATGGTTCAAGGGCTGCATATGGTGTTGTGATTATAAATACCAAGAAAGGCCAGGCAGGTATAACAAGAATTGAGGCCAACGTAACGAACGGCGTATCAACTATTGCAAGAAAAATTAAAGTCTTAAATGCGCAACAATACAGGCAGGCAATAACATATTACAACGTTAGCCCGCTTAGTGATAAGGGCGGTAACGCGGATGCATTGGATGCGATTACTCAAACGGGTATTCAACAGAACTATAATTTGGCAGTAAGTGGCGGTAATGAAACCGGCAAATATCGTGTTTCTCTTGGCATTTTGGATCAGGATGGTATAGTTAGAAAAACCGGGTTAAAAAAATACAGTGCAGGTCTGGCCACGAATTTTAAATTTCTTGAAAGCAAAAAACTGGGATTGGATCTAAATGTAAATGGAAGCCAATCCTTGCAGGATATACCCTATACGGCATCTGCTCCATACGGGTTATTTTTTGCAGCGTTACAATGGAATCCTACGGACTCCCTTAAAAAGGCCGATGGATCTTTTAATATAAGACCATCTGGAAGCAACGCAAATCCGCTTGCTTTAACGGAATTACAAAAGGAAAATTTGAAAACAAGTACTATACTGGCGAGTATATCACCTTATTACAAGTTCAATAATTGGTTAGAGTATAGGTTGCAGATGAGTATTAACTATAGTTCAGGCATAAGAAGAACTTCAACTAATCAAGCCCTGGTTCCAAACCTTTTAACAGGTGCTGCCAGTATTGGTAATAGTGAACTTACTACTCAACAAATAACACACACTTTAAGTTTTAATAAAGAGATTTCTCCTAATATAACGCTGAGTGCTTTGGCAGGGTATGAGTATATGAAATTCAAAATGAAGGGATTTTCGATGAGTGCAACCGGCCGTACCAGCACTGGTGGCTTTGGTAATTATGGGTTAGATTATACTAACTATATCCAATATTCTGACGCAAATGGACGTATTATAACCTCTTTTGTTGATCCACTTACTGAATTACAATCGTTTTTTGGCAGAACTATGGTTAATTTAAAAGAGAAATACCTGCTAACAGCTACTATTCGGGCTGATGGATCTTCCAAGTTTGGGAAAAATAACAGGTATGGTTATTTTCCATCATTCTCTGCTGCATGGGTTGTTAGCAATGAAAAGTTTTTTAAACCAAGTTTTGTCAACTCCTTTAAGATAAGAGCTGGATGGGGCAAAACTGGCAACCAGGAATTTCCTTCAGGGGCATCACAGGCCAAATACTCGTTCCTCAACAATGGTGTGATCGGCCAGGTTAATAATCCCAACCCCGACCTGAAATGGCAATCCGATGAACAATATAACGTAGGCGTTGATTTTACCATATTGCATAACCGGGTTTCAGCAACTATAGATTATTTCCATAAAACCACAACTGATTTACTATTCCCAAGTTTTCCTGTTCAACCATCTTCTCCCGGATCGGTAGTTAGGTGGATAAATCTTGATGGAAATATAATTAACAAGGGGGTAGAAGTAGCGATAAATTCTGCACTGATTGATCATAGTGATTTTAGTCTTGAACTGGGAGTAAATGCCACGTTTCTTAAAAATACTGTTTCTAATTTCCCGACAGCAATACAAACTGGAAGGCTTGAAGGTTTAGGAGTGACTGGTGCGCTAATTGAAATAATGAGGAATGGTCTTCCTGCAAACGCTTTTTATACCAGGAAATATTTAGGAATGGATAAAGGGACCGGAAGGCCAATTCTTGTAGACGATGGAACAACTTCTTATTATGTGGGAGATCCTAACCCCAATATGCTATTAGGAGTAAGTTCAACTCTTAGATATAAGAAATTGTCGCTGGTAGTTAATATGAATGGAGTTTTTGGAAATGACATTTTCAACAGCACCAATTTGAATATAATTAATGTCGGCGGTATTAATGCAGGAAGAAACATTGCCCTGGATATTTATAAGGCACCTGTTAAGGAATCACTTTTCAACAATGTAACGGCTTCTTCCAGATATATCGAAAAGGGTAATTATCTGAGAATGTCGAATCTGACTCTTTCATATAATATTGGCGACGTTGCAAAGGCATTTAAAAGAGCAAACGTATTTGTTACTGGCCAGAACCTGTTCATTATTACTAAGTATTCTGGATTCGATCCCGAGGTAAATGTAGACAGAAGTCTGAATGGAGTTCCTTCTTTGGGAATTGATTACGCTCAGTATCCTTCTGCCAGAACAATACTCATTGGATTAAACTTTTCACTTTAATCATTCTAAAAATTAAAGAAATGTTGCGCAAAATATTAATCTTAACCGCTTGTATTTTATCAAGCCTAATTTATAGTTGTACAAAACTTGAAGAAAGATATGAAGGCGATCTGACTGCCAGCCAGGTTGGCGGATCCGGCTCTTCAAATACTACTGCTTTGCTTGAAGGAGTATATACTTCTCTACGTCGTACATTCACGAATCATGTAGAAGTCTTTGCTCTATCCGTTCAAACAACCGACGAAGCAATGGTTCCTACACGGGGTCCTGATTGGGACGATGATGGACAATGGCGTCAACTTCATCAACATAAATGGGAAGAAACACATGTCAAGCTACGAGACGTATTCAATAGATTTGGAGGTACTATTTTTGCTGCTACGGATTTACTCCGATACAATCCTACACAACAACAAGAGGCTGAAGCACGATTTCTTCGTGCCTGGTCAATGTACTGGTTATTGGATTTATTTGACCAGGTTCCTTATCGTGATCCAGGTGAAAGCGTTATTCAGCCTGCAAGGATCAGAAAGGGTAGCGAGGCTTTAGATTACATCATCTCAGAGATTGAGGCTATAGCTCCAGCGTTACCAGATGGGCCAGCCTATATTGCTAATAAGTGGGCGGCCAAAACCCTTCTTATGAAATGCTACCTGAACAAAGGGGTATATGCAAACCGGGCAAATCCTACTTTTTCTGCCGCAGATATGAATAAGGTTATAAGCCTTGCAGATGAAATCATCAATTCTAATAAGTTTTCATTTAGCGCAAATTACTTTGACAATTTTGCACCAAACAATACTGCTATAGGGAAAGAAAATATATTCACTCAATTAGATGTTGCCGGCGTTTACCCCGATAATCGTATGCGAAATACATGGGTCCTTCCTCTCCATGGAAGCCAGGGTGGCTCTAATGGAGTAGCAACATTACCCACTTTTTACAACAAATTTGAAGCAACAGACAAACGCAGACAGGCGAATTATCCAACCACCGGCTCTCCTGCAAATCCTGGCAACAGAGTAACTGTTGGTTTCCTGGTAGGACAACAATATAACCTTACAACTGATGTGCCACTAAAAACGAATGCAGGTTTACCTGTAATTTTTGTACCCGAAGTAAAAAGTATTGAAACAGATGCAAACCTGGAATTAACAGGAATTAGACCAATTAAATATCCTATTGACTATACTAATCGGGATAGTCCAGATAACGATTTTGTTTATTTCCGCCTGGCAGATGTATTATTGATGAAGGCCGAGGCTATCCTTCGGGGTGGTACAGGAACAAGTGCAGGTATTTATGGAAATACTGCTCTTGCCATTGTAAACTCTATTCGCACAGATCCTGCAAGAAATGCCAGTGCGCTTGCATCTATTAATTTGGATGTTTTGCTGGACGAGAGAGGAAGAGAGTTATGGTGGGAAAATTGGAGAAGGAATGATTTTATTCGTTTTGGCAAATTTCTTCTTCCGTTCGAGCAAAAGAATTACACCAGCGATCCTAAATATCTTGTGTTTCCCATACCAAGCGAGCAAATCGCAGTTAACACAAATATGAAACAAAATACAGGGTATTAGAAGTAAACCCAATTACTTAATCGCACAAGGCGTTCGTCAAATTGTTTAAACAGCCAGCCTGGACTTTACATCCATGGCAACTCAATGCAACTGTATTGAACTAGGCTGATGCTAAATCATGATTTAACAACTAATGCAACGTATCAATTTTATAAAGGCATTAGGCCTTGCAGGTATTGGGCTTCAATTAGGCCATGGATTTTCTGCTGTAGCTGGAGCAGTTCAAAATTCAAATCAGAAAAATACCTTTCTTGTACAAGGAAAGGTTACATCAAATTGTTCAGGGGTAGCTGGTGTGCAGGTAACCGACGGATTTGTTATAGTTTCAACAGATAAAGAAGGTAAATA
>JAJKIP010000331.1 GCA_021154405.1 Segetibacter sp.
AGGTATTTTGTAAATGTTACCAGGTTCTGCCCGTTTACAAATACGCGGGCCGAAGTAAATCCCATTCGTTGAAGCGAATTTTTAGCGAACGTATATCCTATCTCCAGATTTCGCAAACGGAGATAAGAGCCATTTTCCAGCCACCTGTCAGATTGAGGAATAGCATTTTCAACCAGTCCCCTGTCTGCTCCATTGTTATCTACTCCTATTCTGGGTGTTGTTGTGCTATGATTTTGCGCTGTCCAGGGTTCAATGTCTGTACGATAATCCGCATTGGTAAGGAATCTGTCCAGATAATACCTTGGCCGGTCATAAATTTTATTACCAACAACGCCATACCATTGCATAGACAGGCTAAAATTTTTATAACTCGCATTCCACACTAAACCGCCTTCAAAATCAGGCCATGGACTGCCTGCAAAATCCCTGTCTTTATTGTCATCAAAAACACCATCACCATCAACGTCCACATACCGGATATCACCAGGTTTTGCATATGGCTGTATTAAACCGCCATTTCTATTCGTATAGGCGTTGACCTCTGCCTGACTTTGAAAAACGCCATTTGACCGAACAACATACCATTCACCAATGGAACGGCCAACAGCTGTACGTGCATCACCAATTTGAGTAAATTCTTTTCCAGCGCCTAAATTGCCAAGGTCGGTCACCTTATTTTTTATCCGGGTAAGGTTTAGTGTCAGGTCCCACGTAAAGGCATTCGCATTATGACGATAGGTTGTTGAGAATTCAATACCTGTATTCTTTAACGAAGCGGCATTCACAGGCGGATTGATATTGGGACTTCCGTTTATCGGCCCATTACCGGATGTAGCGGGGATCGGTAAAAACGTAAGCACATCATTTGTCTTCGATATAAAATAATCGAGAGAAAAACTCCATTTATTGTCCAGTATTGATGCGTCGGCGCCAATGTTTATTGTCTTTTTTGTTTCCCAATGCAAATCGCTATTGGCTAATTGTATATTGATGGCACCCTGGTAAATTGTTTCCGTGGTGCCAAACACCGCAACAGGTAAGGGGCTAATATTGCCGAAATACTGCCAGGGGCTAAGTATATCACTATTTCCCAATTTACCATAGGATCCACGAAGCGTCAGATCATTAAATAATGAAGAAGCACTAAGAAAACTTTCTTTATTGATCTTCCATGCAGCCGAAATAGAGGGAAAATTACCATACCGGAAATCTGGTCCGAACCTTGAATCCCCATCACGCCGGAACGTTCCGCTTACATAGTACCGCTCAGCAAAATTGTAATTGATCCGCCCAAGGTAGCCGAGATTTGCCCATTTGGATATTCCTCCGCTTGTAGTTGCGTTCTGTCCCTGGTTCAATACTGTAAAATATCCACCTGTACTACCATTCACCGGTAGATTTTCCTTTGATGCGTTTACTGCCTGAATATTAAAAGTCTGATTGCTGATCCCTGCCACCGCACTGATCCGGTGTTCACCAAACGACTTTTCATAATTCAAAGTATGTTCAAACAAAAATGATTGAAATTGTGACCTATTCTCGTTCAAAGTCGGTTTTGGATTATCACTGTTCCTTCTTACCACACCCGGTTGTCTAAACCCTTTAAAATGATCAAAGCTTTGTTCAATTCCAACATTGAACCTGTAAGTCAATCCTTCAATGATCCTGAAATCCACGAAACCATTACCCCTCACCTTATAATTATACTGATCATCCTGCTGAAGGCGCTGTTGAGCCACCACATTAAAAGCATCCGTATATGCAAACACATCATCACCAATTGAGTAACCTTGCGGATTGGTTAAACTGTTTACATACCTCGTTCCCTGTAATGGCATTGTAGGTAAAAGCTGAACCACATTTTCAAAAATATTTCCAGCCAGGTTATTCTGCTGAATAAAATCCTGTTTTGTAAATGAAAGCAATAAATTTTCACCAAATCGAAAACGTCCTCTTTGAGCCGCAGTATTGATGCGCATATCTCCGCGGCTAAAACTATTATCGATAATGGTCCCTTTATTATTAAAATATTCACCAGATAAATAAAAGGTGGCGCCGTTACCTCCACCTGCCACACTTAAATTATAATCCTGGATATTGCCTGTTCTGAAAAGCAGGTCCTGCCAATCGGTATTTACAGCTGGGTTAAATTCTGTAGTAGTGCTTGTCAACGGCGTTTTGCCTGCATTTTCATAAGCCTGCCTGTTCAATGCTGCAAAATCTGTGGCATTCATTAGGTCCCATCTCTTATGGAATTGCTGGATACCAGCCTTCACACTTCCGTTGATTCGCAAAGGCCCTTCCCTTCCCTTTTTGGTTGTGATAATAATAACGCCGTTTGCTGCCCTTGAACCGTAAATTGCCGCAGCAGAGGCATCCTTTAATATCTGTATCGTTTCAATATCATTTGGGTTAAAATCCGGGGTAGCGCTTGATAACATTCCATCTATCACGTATAATGGCTCATTACTCCCGAAAGTACCCGCGCCGCGTATATCGATCTTGGCTCCTGCGCCTGGTTCTCCGGTGTTCCTGACCGTTACTCCGGCAGCTAATCCCTGGATAGACTCGGCAACAGTATTGGAGGTGTTTCTATTTGCCTGTGCTGTATTAACTATGGATACAGACCCTGTAAGGTCCCTTCGTCTCACTGTCTGATATCCTATTACCACTACCTGTTGTAGGTCCTGGGCAGTTGGCTGCAGCTGTATGTTCAGGACATTTGTTCCGGTAACTGTAATTTCCCGGGTACCGTAGCCAATATAACTGATTACCAAAACAGTTCCGACAGGAGCATTGATCGTGAATTCTCCAGAGCTGTTGGATGTTACCGAACTATTCGTTCCTTTTATAGTAATAGTAGCGCCTCCGAGGGGTTCCCCTGTCTGTGATCTTAATACTCCGCTAACGGACTGCTGGGACAAGCCGGGTATGCTTAAGACGAAAAAAAAGAAGAGAGAATTAAATAAAATAAGCAATCGTTTGGTTTTCATTTCTCGCAGTTTAAGTTTACGTATATGGTTTGGAAAACGCCTGTTTTCTCGTGCTGAAAGATCTACAGATTTTATGCCATGCAAAATTCCGGGCTATCAATACTGAGCAAAAGCAGGGGCGAATTGGAGAAGGGAAAAATATTACTCAAAGAGTGCTATAAATTATAACAGTGTGGATTTGGCGAAAAATAATGTGCATAACTCGGATACACTTGCTTCACTCAGCCGAAAGAGAGGATTTTGCACCTACATGCTTCCTGATCTTTGATTCCAGCAATTCAAATACAAATGGTTTTTCTATAACATCATTGACTTCCAATTCTACATTTCTGTCTCTAAGGGTTTCCCCTGTCATCAATATAATAGGTATACCTGGAGCGTTCGTTTTTAATATGTCGAGCGCATCTTTTTGAAGCACATCAATAATGACGAGGTCTGGATTAAAATCCTCAATGATCCCGGACACCTTTTCCTTAGTTCCCGTTACTTTTACCTCGAAATTATGATCATGTTTTTCCAGCAGATCCTTTATGAGGCTCATAGTATCCAGATCGTTATTTATTACTAATATTTTATGCATACCATTTTTACCAAAAATCAAGGTATATGCCAATTTGTTCTAAGTTCAGGCTAACATCAGGAAATTGGAACTGAGAAATAAAATGTAGACCCCTTTCCTTCTTCGCTCTCTACCCAAATCTTCCCATGGTGCGCTTTAATTATACCGCGGCAGAGAAATAATCCCAGGCCTATTCCTTCCATATTCCTGGTTTTTTCGGCCCGGAAGAACCTTTCAAAGACCAATGGCAATTGCTCCTTTGCAATTCCAAGTCCTTCATCTTTTACTGAAACAGTAACAGATTCCCTGTCTGATTGAAGCGAAATATAAATATTCACGTTACCATTTGAATATTTTATACTATTTGTCAAAAAGTTGGTGACTACCTGCATCAATCGGTACCTGTCGGCCCTGATCTCCAGTCCGTGCACATTATCATTTAATATTATGTCATAAGCAGGTTGGAGGATTGCAATTGTATTAATCGCCTCCTTCACCATCTCGGAAACATTAAACGTTGAATACTCCAGCGTGAAATTCCCGGAATTGACTTTAGTAGAATCATTTAATTCGGATATCATTTTGTTCAGGCGCATCGTATTATTATTACTTCTCGAGACAAACTCCAGTACCTGCTCCTGTTTGTTTTCATGAACAAGCCTGTTGATCATTTCATTACAAAGGATAATATTAGCCAGGGGATTACGAAGTTCGTGTGCTACAAATCCAATGATATCTTCCCTTTCTTTTTCAATCTGGACATTATGCGTAATATCATGAAAGATCAGTAAAACATGGTTGCCAGGAATAGTGTTATGCAGGATATTACAACTGGCATGAAATATTCTCTCCTTACCATCATCCCCGATTAGTAATACCTCCTTTTTACTGAACCCTTTTTTTTGAGAAATAGTTTCGCGTATGCTGTTTAAAACGTCTTCTTTTTCGTCCATGCTTTTAAATAAATTCTCCAGGCGCGGCAATGTTTCAGTTAAATTCTTATTATTATTAAACAGTTTAAAAAAAGCGCTGTTAGCCCTTTCAATATTCAGTTGTTCATTCAATACCAAAACTATATCCTCAATGGATGACAATATGCTTTCATTAAGGTCATTAAGGCGCATAATTGAAGCTTCGGACTCCTTCTGAATATGAATATTATGAATGATCTTTAAGATATATGGAGTACCGTGTTGATCATTTAAAAGAACCGACTCACCAGCTACCCATATAAGTTTCTTCTCATTGTTCACGAGGTAGTTGTTGTCACTGCTGCTTCCCTGGGTTAATGTAATGTTCAGTTCCCGCCGCGGGAGGTCCTTCATTTTATTTTCCTCGGTAAAAAGTATGGAAAAATTTTTCCCAACTAATTCGTCCCTGGTGTAACCATAGGCTCCGGTGAAGGCAGTGTTTATATCCAGAATAAACCCATCAGTGTCCATCAAAAGCAATGAATTTTGCTTTAACCTTGTGAAGAGTCCTTCAAAATAATTTATTGACAATGGGTCATCAGGCATCTATAATTGTTATTTGCGGGGCGTACCTGTAGCCTTCAATTCCTTTGCCAGACAGTTAAATTAATTGCCGGTTTTCAAAAATTTATCTCTTGCATACGCCTACATTTGCAGTTTATGCCCGCTGCCAAACTCCCCATCGATAGAATATTATCCGCATTAAAGATCAAGGCGCTAAATGAAATGCAGCTTGCTTCAATAGATGCTATTGATAAACATGATAACATGATCCTGTTATCACCAACAGGGTCAGGTAAAACATTAGCCTATTTGTTGCCATTGATTAAATTAATAAATCCAGCCGGTACAAAGACGCAGGCGATTATTATTGTACCCTCCCGTGAGCTCGCCTTACAAATCGAAACAGTGTTTAAGAGCATGGGAACCAATTTGAAAGTAACCTGTTGCTATGGCGGCCATTTACGAGAAACAGAAGAAAACAACCTGAAACAGCCTCCCTTCTTACTGATCGGTACACCGGGACGGCTGGCTGATCATATCAGGAGGGGAAATATCACCACTGATACAATTGAGACATTAGTGCTGGATGAATTCGATAAATCCCTGGAACTTGGTTTTGCAGATGAGATGTCATTCATCATTGGTTCACTTCCTTCTGTGAAGAAAAGAATGCTGATCTCTGCTACAGAAGCCATAGAAATTCCAGGCTTCATAGGCATGCATGACCCGGTCAGGCTGAATTTCCTTGATACAAAAGATGAGGAAACCGGGCTTACTATCAAAACAGTACTGAGTAATGAAAAGGATAAATTGGAAACCTTATTCAGGCTGATCTGCATGCTTGGCAACCGTTCAACAATTGTTTTTTGCAATCACAGGGAATCAGTGGAGCGAACCAGCAACTCGTTAAAAGAAAAGGATATTATCAACGTATTTTATCACGGCGCGCTGGAACAACCAGAACGGGATGCTGCATTATGTAAATTCAGGAATGGAACCGCCAATGTACTGGTAACTACTGACCTGGCAGCCCGAGGACTTGATATTGCCAATATCCGTTACATTGTTCATTATCATTTACCCGCCAGTGAAGATATTTTTACACACCGCAATGGAAGGACAGCCCGTATGGATGCCAGTGGTACTGCCATCCTTATTTTATCACCTGAAGAAAAACTACCAGCCTATATTGATCCTGAAACAGAGCAGATAGAATTACCGAAAACTGTGCAACTGCCGGAAAAACCACAGTGGTCAACATTATTCATTGCAGCAGGAAAAAAAGATAAGGTCAACAAAATCGATATCGTTGGATTTCTTGGCAATAAAGGCCAGTTAAAAAAGGAAGATATTGGCTTAATAGAAGTGAAAGACTTTTTCTCGTTTGTGGCAGTGAGGAAAATAAAGATCAGCAATGCACTGCAATTGATCAGGGACCAGAAAATAAAGAACAAGAAGGTGAAGATTGTGGTAGCAAAATAGGCTTTTACCCCCTTAACTAAGAACTAACAACTTCTCTCCTGCTCCCTTTATATAACTCATATTCCAGCAGCCGGCAATCGATGGTACTGGTATAAAATTCAATTCTTCGTTTGGCTTTTAACCCAATCTTTTTAGCGAGGTCAAGATTACCTGTGAATACATAGCCAAAATAGCCGCCGCATTTTTGTTTCATAAAATCGCCGATGCGGCCATACGTTTCTTCAAGCATGTTGACATCGCCTAATCTTTCACCATATTCCGGGTTCACATAAAATATACCAGGAACATCAGGAGGTATTTCCGTGTCAGCAAAATCACAAATCGAAAAATCAATCAGGGTGGCCACTCCGGCAGCTGTTGCGTTCTTCTTCGCATTTTCAACTGCCTTTGGGTAATAATCGGTAGCTATGATCCGAAGATCCGGCACATCAATAATCTGATTTTCCAACAAAGCATCTTCCTGTAAATAAACGGCATCGTCATATCCCTGCAGGTGCATGAAAGCATAATTTGTTCTGAACAATCCGGGCCGCCTGTTTGTAGCTATCATTGCCGCCTCAATGGCAACCGTGCCTGAACCACACATTGGATTTACAAACGCAGATCTTTTATCCCAGCGTGTAGCATAGATTGTTGCAGCAGCCAAAGCCTCCAGCATAGGAGCCTGCCCGGGTATTTTTCGGTAGCCATGCCTCCCGAGTGAATCTCCGGAAGTATCAATAAATATTTCCGCCCGATCATTTTTCCAGAACAGATTGATAACCGCTCCTGTAAGGTCAGAACCTGTTGAAGGACGTGCACGCCTTTTTTCACGGATCCTGTCAACAATTGCATCTTTTACGCGAAGGTTTGCAAACAGGCTGTTATTAATGGTAGGATTGCTCACATTGCTGGTGACAGAAAAATAACCGGGATCCGGTAAAATATCTTCCCATTGAAAGCCAATAAGATTGCTGTAAA
>JAJKIP010000332.1 GCA_021154405.1 Segetibacter sp.
GCCTTTGTCAGAACCAGTCCAGCTTTTACCGGCAGCGGTCTGTTTAAGCACTTTGCTCAGCGGAGATAATTCTATTCTATTATTTGAATAATAATATCCTTCCGTATTGCCGAAATAGGTATCATAGAAGGAAGCTTGCTGCGTCCCCGGATTAATGCGGAAGCCACCCGTTGAAGATCCATCCGTATACGGCAAATATTGCTGCGCCACCCTGCCAAAAGCATCATACCAGGTAGTAGAGATCATATCTGCACCCGCCGGAGTGCCCGCCTTGATTACTGATTGAATGGGGCGACCCAATCCATCAACATACGCTGTTATCTGTGCCACATCCCCAATAGCTGTTACTGTATTTGCATTGGCATAACTGGTGATGAGGGGTTTTGCAAAAGTTCTGCTGCGGATATAGTTCTGGTTATTTGCATCGGTACCTCCCGGATAAGATGGCATTGTGACCGTTGTCTCTGTTGAAGAAGCTGTTGAACCATTCGGAATATTGTTTGTTACCGTTCCTTTAACTTTTACTCGAACAGTATTTGGGTAGGCGAAATAATCATCAACCTTCACTTTAACCCTGTAATAAGTAGTGGTTAATGGTGAAGATGGCGTATAGCTTGTACCGGTGGCACCTGAGATAGTTGCCCAGTCAATCTCATTAGCTGAACTTTCCCACTGATAGGTGATCACAGCCCCTGGATTTCCACCTCCACTATTAGATAAAACGAATGCAGCAACACTACCACCGGGTTGAATCACCTGCGTGCAGGTGATGGCCCCTGCTGATGGGGATACTTTTAACTTTATAGATCCCGTATACTTTTTTATTCCGGCACATTCTGTCTCCCTTCTGTAGTAATAGCCGATTGTTTGTGGAGAAGAAAAACTGTAGTTCGGTGAAGTAACTCCAGAAATATAGGTCCAGTTAACATTATCTGAACTGAATTGCCATTTGTATAAATACGTGCCTCCACAATTACCGCCGGAAGCAGCAACGGTATTTATTATTTGTGATGGTGTACTATTGAACGGTACCTCAAAATCAGATGTTGTTATCCCTCCTGGATTCAATGCCGGATAAACGGTGATCGTTCGCACATTGGAATTAAAACTTTGACTTCCGCAGGTAACAGTAACGCGATAATATGTAGTCGTAGATAGTGCTCCTGGTGAATATACAAGTCCACTAACCCCATTTATCAACGTATAGTTAGTGCCGTCAGTGGATTCATACCATTGGTAAATATAATTTCCACTGCAGTCTCCATCTGATGCCGGGCTTAACGAAAGTTGACCGGGTAATTCATCGCTGTAAACTGGAGAATTTCCTCCACTCAGCACTCCCACCGCTAATGGATTGTATACCGTGATCAATTTCACATTTGTGAATAAGGTTTCCGAACCGCAACTGACCATTCTTCTGAAATAGGTATGGGCCGTTAGATTGCCCGGCGTATAATTCGGTGCGTTAGTGCCCACATTCGTCCAGTTAACATTGTCTGTACTTTGCTGCCATTGATAAGTATAACTGGAACACATACCGCCCGTAGCTGCAGTTCCGGTGATCTGTCCCGGGCTGGTATTATATAATACACTGGACACCGAACTGATGGAACCTGCTGTTAAATGCGGATACACATTTACTACCACAGCAGCGGTATAAGCCGTTTCACTGCCACATATCACTCTTCTTCGATAATAGGTTGTAACGCTTACTGCACCAGGAGAATAATTGGTAGAGGTAGCGCCTCCAACTTCATTCCAGGTAGATCCATTGGTGGAATATTCCCACTGATAATTATAAGATCCTCCACAATTGCCTCCAAAGGCCGGACTCCCCCCAATGGATGAGGCATTATCTCCTGAAAAAATATTCTGGGTGGCCGGACTCACACTATAGGCGTTAAGAGGTGGATCCACCATTACTGTTGCAATATTGGAATATCCAACTGATCCCGAATAGCTTTCCGATACCTTCCTCCGGTAATAAGTCATTTGTTGTAATGCATCAGCGGGAGAAGAAAAATTGAGATTCTGGCTGGTCTTGCCAGACATATCCGTCCAGTTGATACCATCCAGAGACAGTTGCCATTGATAATTAAAAGTTGGTGTACAGCTTCCACCCGTTGCCCCTGAAGCGCCAATATTGCCAGGCGTTTGATTGTAATATATCGTTTGTGAACCGTTGGAAGAAATAGCACCAGCACTGAGGGCATTGAACATCTGTACATTAAAAGAAGCGTTGCCACTGGTTGATGTGGTGAGACTGATCGTACCAGTGGAAGAAGAAAATTTTATGGTACACGAATTCATTCCATATCCACCCGCAGAGCCCGAATTGGTGCTCACGGCTACGCCACCAGTGATCGTCCACTGGAAATAATCACTGAAATTATAAGTACCACTCACATAAAAAGTATAATCCGTATTGTATTGTGCGCAGGATGGACCAGCAATTGAAGCCTGGGAATATCCGGTCTTGCCCAATGCAAGTAATAAACAGAAGCTGATCGCAAGTCTTTTTATGATGGAGGTATGTTGCTTAAACATGTTCGTGGTTGTATGGGCCTGGAATTGGTTTATTTTGGTCTTGATTGTGCGCTTACAAATACAGTGATCTCGTTTGAATAACCGACAGCCTGGGATCTGGTCTCAATCACTTTTCGTCTGAAATAAGTGGTTCTATCCAGTCGGGCAGAAATAGATAAATTACTTGTAGTGCCCGCAGCGATTGCTATCCACTGAAGCTTATCCGCAGAACGCTCCCATTGATAAATAAAGGTGGGTGAACAATGGCCCCCTGAAGCCGGTGTGCAGGTAAGCGAAGGCGCCGCAGTATTGAAACTAACTGTCTGCCTGTCCATGGTCGCTATTGTGCCCGGATTGAGCGGAGCAGAAATGTTAACGGCCAGTTCTGCTTTTCCCGCCTGGGAACTGACTGTGATCTTACCCGCTGTTTTACCTTCCTGCCATTGCACGCGGATAAAGGGCAGCGAAATTGCTTCTATACAGGCGCTACTTCCTGTTAACAATATTCCATTTTCAATACACAGTTTTACCTTTTCATTTTCTTTCGTTACTGCCTTCACATTATATTGATAGACTAAACCGGGAAGAACGCATTGAGGTCCATTAACGGTGTTATTCTCCTGTGCATGTGCCAGGAACAGCGCGGAAAAAGCAAACAATGTCAGTATAATTTTTCTACGGGAATTCCTTTCTAACATAAGTAATTGAATAATGGTTATTGCTTGTATTTATATTCAAAGGTTTTTATCACGTTTAAGTCCTTGTCCTTAATCACCTGCAACCTTCCTGCAGCATCATATTCATAATAAGTAGTGCGGCCGTTTTCATCAGTCTGGGTGGTCATACCAAAAGCCGGATCATGAGTATAGGTGGTAATGAAAGCCTGGGGAAGTGAAGTTCTTAACGACGCTAAAAAATTATTTACTTCCGTATTGGTAGGATATCCTGAAGCGAAACTGGTAATTGAAGCATCACTTATCACCGCTGTAACACCCGAATAAGTTGCATTCTTGATAATTGCAATGGGAAGTTGCCCGCCGTAAGAATATAATATAACTGTACTGATCTCCTTATCATCCGTTATCTGGCGGACATTACCAAATTGATCATACAAATTGATTGTGTTCTTTAAAACATAAGAGCTGCTTTTTGCATGTGCTGAGGAAGTGATCGTGGCAAGACTAAAACTTCCGGCACCTGATATCCTGTTAAGGGAAAAAATGCTTTCCGGGAAAGGCTTGTCCGTTTTATAAGTTGTGAATGATCCGGATTTAATCACATTGCCCGGCTGTACTTCCGTATATTCTTCAATGGTTGGCGCCACCACATTTTTATCTTTTAAAAGTTTAATACCCTGAGCGACACTGTTAGTGGGGCTACTGCCAACCTCGTAATCTTTTGGATATTTGAAATGTGTGGTTGATGAGGAACCGTTACTATTGGTGGTTGTTATTGATTCTGGATAGAGATAATCATTATTAGCATAGTTATAGGTTTTTGATGTTATAATGGAATCACCCGAAGCTGATTTATCAACATTAATTTCAGTAACGGGAACAGTTACGCCGCAATAGAGGAAGGTTTGTGCAACATCAAATATAGAAGGTAGAGTGGGAAAATAGATGTTGAACATTGATTCCAGCAAAGGTGGATTGCTGAGGCCATTGATGTTCCCATATCTCCGGATTACCCAGCCGGGAATGTTATTCGGCTCATAAGTAAAATAGTTTGTTGAACTACGTTTTACCAGAGAATAACTTCCTCCATTGTTTTTATAATATTCTGTACTTAATGGCCTGGGCCGATTATAATACCGGTCCATGTAGGTATAAGCACTTTGGCTAAGAAAAAACGTTCTTAGTGGATAATCTCCCGGGCTAAATTTATAAATAATCTTCCCCGAATTACTTCCAGATATATCTCCAATATACTCTGTTACCTGCTGGTAGGTGACAGGTGGAAAATCATATAAAAACATATCATTTACAGGAGATCCAATTAAAACCATTTTTCTGAAGATTGAACCTAAACCACCGCCATTGTAATAACATGTCCTGCTGGTATTGGCAAACATATTCGCCCGCATTGGCTCACCATCGCCATAACCGCATTCATTTAGTCCATATGTAAAAGAATGTGCTTCTGCTGCCACACCGTCCACTGAATAGTGAGTGACTTTTTTTACTCTTAATCCCCCGGTGGTAATCGACTGGTGAAGAAGAATATCATAGATTGAATTTACCTCATACTCGTAAATAGTTTTGCCACCTGTAGGATAGGTAATGCTGTTTAAAATATACGCGCTCGCGTTGCTGTTTGATTCCCTACTTGAACTGCTAAAGGGCTGGGTATAAGGCTGAGAGCCAACTCCCACTCCTCCTGGGTCAACTGTATACGGAAAATTTGGAACCAGGGAATTGTTACCTATTGCACCATTATAATATCCCCAGAAATCTATAGCACGACTTGGTCCCGCCGGTAATTGTGTTGTAAGGTTATATCCAAACTGATATTTATTAACTACCTGGGCATCCTTGTCAAGAATAGAAACAGCATCCAGTCGGAAATAACTATTTGTGAATAGACTTTTTTCAAAATTTACCTGTCTTATTTTGATTGCAGAAGAATACACTTCCATTTGTGTCAATTGAGTTGATGTTCCGCCAGGCTCACTGTAGATGAATTTAACCTCGGTATTATTATATTTAATCCCAGCAATAACATTCATCAGGTAAAAAGATTCAGTGGACTGCCCTCCCGGATAAATAGGATTTAAATGCCAACCTGTAACTGCCTCGAATTCCGCATCCGGAGTTCCACCAGGACCATTCACCATTTGATCTGTAATCTCTACCCGGTCAAAGATGCCCGATTGCTTATAATAGTTTCCTACGTCATTTCGCACATTTTTCCATTTAAAGCTCACCATATCTGACTGGTCTGCAGAAATAATATCGGTTAACATCCAACCTGTAGAATTGAACCCACCACTGGTATTTTCCGTTGTTGGATTACCACTACCTGCAGTTGAGTACGTTGTCAATCCCTGACCAAATCGATAAAGCACTCCATTGGCATCTGTAACTTCGACATAATCAATGGAAGCCTGACCCCCATTGTCGTAGGTATGAATCTTAATCTTATCCTTTGTCAGTTCCAGTGGTATCGCAACTTGTTCACTTCCCTGTTTTTGAATAATAAACCTTCCTGAAACACCCGTACCAGTATAATAAGTAAAAATATCATACTCTGGATCATAAGTTGTGTTTGCGTTAGAAGCGGGGTTTGGTGTGGGATGCTGATACTCCATATTCTCCATCAGCAATCGATCATCTATTCCATTGAGCGTTGACTGGTAAGGAGGTTTGGGATACATTTCGTCAGGATAATTCATCACTCTCCTTGTCACCCTTGCACCCGGATTAATTGTCCATCCCAATCCAACAGGAAGACTTGGATCACCTGGTTTCACTCCGGCAGTATGATAGGAAAGACTGACAGGAATGGTCAGTTGTCCGGCCTTCAGTGTATATAATGGAATATCAATGCCAGCTGCTCCTGTTGAATGATCAACCGGATAATTGATATACTTTTCAAATTCCCTGGCAACGGGTGTTGGCGGATTAAAGTTGGCCGGGGCCTGGCCGACTGTTATTTTTATCAGGAAGATAGTTTGCAAAGCAAAGAGAATCGAAAATTTATACATGTAATTCATTTCCGTAGCCGTTTTAGTATAAATGGTTTATTAGTTGTACTATTTAATATTATACCCTACCCTGAACACTATCGCCTGTGTTCTCGGCGTTTGCTGATAACTCAAAAAATCCCAGAGCAACTGCAGCTTCGTTTTCTTAAAAAATTTACTGTTCATCGATACCACTTTGCTCATCCCAATTAATCCACTCTGTTGCCACGCATTCAAATGTTTCAACACTTCAATGCGATTAAACTCATTGCGATAGTTCATTTCATATCCACCACTGATCCAGAATGAACCCTTCAATTTTACATCTGCAAAACTTCTTAACCCAGCACCCTGGTTTGTAATATTGATGTTACGAATACTCTGTCCCAACCCCATCTTGTAACTGGCTCCCAGCCCAATCACACTTTTGTCATTGAGCTTATAGCCGAGCGACAATCCGATATCACTCGTCACCGGAAATAAATTATTGGGACGTTGACTCTGAAGATTTGTCCCATATTCCAGCCGCTGCCAGAAATTCTTTGTTTTTTGATTATTGGGTTTGAAATCCGGTATTTCATCATCACTACTACCACCCTGGGGCAAATGCTGGTTAATCTTATTCTTCAGTTGGCTTAACTGGTCCTGTGCGGACTGCATATTTTGCTGTAATGCCTGCTGCACTGAGGGACCCGTTCCAAAACGGTTTTGCAAATCCTGCATCACGGATGCCCTTGTCTGCAGACCTGCCAGCAATGCAGAGCTATTATTCAGCGATCCTGATAAATTAAACAGGGAACCTAATTGGGAATGCTTCGCGAAAAATTGCTGAAAAGCCGGTACTCCGGCAGCTAAACCCAGCAGCTTCTTTCCCATCCCGGCAGGATCATTCAGCATTTTTTTATATTCTGCCAGCTGTTGCTGATAATAATAAACCTGCTTATTGAATTGCTTTAATTTCCGGGTCAGCCCAAACTTTTCCAATTGCTCACTGAGCAATTGCTTTCGTTGTTTTAAATATTTACGGATCTGATCAGTTTGATTAAGCCTGGTCTGCAGTCCGCCAAGTGATGCTGAAGCGGATGATATTTTCTTTTTCAGATCGTCAGGAATCAACGAACTGTTATCCATAAAGCGGAATGCAGTACCCAGTGAATCCAGTTTTCCGCTGTAAACCTGTGAGAGGCGGGTCAATTGTTTAGCCTGTGCTGTGGCGTCTGCCCGTAGGGAGGAATAACGCTGTTTAACATCCCCAATCAATTCCTTTGCTGCAATGGAATCCTTTTTCCATAATTTCTTATAGACCCTGGCTTCATTCTTTTCAATATTTCGTAAATATTTTTCCGTTTTATGATCCAACTGCTCATCCAGCCCATTTAATTTTTGCTGGACCTTATCAATGTATTTGCCGGGGAAAGACAGGAGCCTATCAACAGAGGAAGATTCTTCACTGGAAGTTTGATCAGTTTGCGCATATGCACCCATGGATGCAATAGCAAGTATGGTTAGCAGCAAAGTTTGGCGAAAAATCATTGGAGGGGTGGGTGTTGATCAAATGTGATGCATTTTCCCGAATTAACTTATATGTTAATTAAAGTTTTTTATTAATTAATTATTCACTAAGTGATTGCCCTTATTATTTATTCCCTCCATTTATATCAATGAAATGTTCAGATCTATTGCCGAAAAGCGCTGTTAATTCTTTTCTGTAATTTCGTATCCCCGGCCTCCAGTTTCACAAATCATCAAAATCTTGTCATCTCATGAATGAATTAGAAAATCTGGTAGAGGCTATTCAACAGGGCGATGTAGAACGCGTAAGGGCCATTGTTGACATCAACAAGGTGGTTGTAGATCAACAGGATGATACTGGCGCCACTGCACTTCACTATGCTACAATGAAAGGCGATAAGGAAATTGTTTCTGTTCTTTTAGAACACGGAGCAGATATAAACAACCGGGACGGACAACATGGGGCTACGCCAGCCGGATGGGCCATTGAATATCTCCGTGAGCTGGGTGGTCATCTTGCCTTTGAACTGGACGACCTTGCCTTTGCTATTGAAGAAAGGGATTTTCGTTGGGTAAGACGATTCCTTAACCGCTTTCCCAGCCTTCGTGAAGGAGCAGACACAAGGGGCAAAACATTCCGTTTGTTAGCAATGGAATCTGGAGACCCTGCCATTATTGATCTGTTTGATTAGTCCAGGACCTTTTGTCCCCTTCGTTTTGATTAACTCAAATTCCGCTACCCCTGGCCCGATTGCAAAAAATCTGTTAACCCTCACAATCGCCGTACCTTTAAGACGAAAGGGTCGTCTAATAGTCTGTAAACCCAGATATGTGAAGAAACTTTTACTTATTATCACCTGTGTTTTTGCCTGGTCGCTATTACCTGCCCAAAAAGTAGATAGTATCTTTTTCCACCTGTACACAGATAGTCTGAAGAAAGGTACCCATAACTACATTAACGTGGATGGTAAACTGTCTAATGGATCCTGGCAGCCCATGACTGCAAAGGATGTGAAATTTGGTTCATCTGCCTGTGAGTTTTCCGGAAATGAATTGATCATCCCACCAAATTTTAACGGAGAAAAGATCGTTGTATGGGCTGAACTGAAAAACAATCCTTCTCAGCGAATAGAAAGGACCATCTGGATAAAGAAAAAACCCGATCCTGAATTCCTGCCAACAAA
>JAJKIP010000333.1 GCA_021154405.1 Segetibacter sp.
ATATCATTCTTATCAGGAATACCCTGGGAAACAGGACATGACCAGTCCGCCGGGGTCATTCCGTTCTTATTAGAGCCAGATGCAAATACGGTAGAATCATCTCCATGGTGGTCCCGGATGTAAACTGCATCAATCAGCATCATGCCATTCACAATTGAAAATTGCGGGAAACGCATGTTTCTAAAGAATGGCGTCATCCGGAACGCTGGAGTAGATATATATTTTTGTTTGAGAAAATACGCTCCTGTTGTATCGATAATAAAAGTGCCTGGGCCTGGATCTCCATTCCCAAACCAGTCATCATTACCTGCCTGCACAAACCCGTTGTAATAATTGGCTTTTAGATCGGCTTCTACACCAAAGTTGGCCCTTATTACGGGATTGGTAATCTGGCTCTGAGCAAATAATGAAACGATCAGTAAAACAGGGAGTAGAATTCTCTTCATAGTAATCGGATTAAAGAGGAAATCACGAGAAATTACTTCCTCTTGACTATCCTCACCACTTCAACATCAGAATAATCAATAGTACCATCACTCAAAACAGCTCCTATACGATAATAGTTAAAGCCAGGTAATGCTCCATCGTCCTGGTAATTGTTCCAGCCCTTCGTATCAGGTTCAACCTGATCGATAGTATTAAAGGTTGTACCATCCCATGAATGTTGTATGATAAAACCTGTAACTGTAGCTGAAGTATGTGTCCAGGCCAGAGAAATACCTGCCTGCTGTCTGTGCGCATGGAAGGCATCAAACCCATTAAATACTTTAGAAACTTTTGAAGCAGGTACTGGAGCACCTGAAACAACTGAAGAAGTAATAACGAGAAGACCGCATACGAGGATTAAAGCTTTCATAGAAACAAATTTTAACAAACCTATGAAGCGTTGGCATTAATAGCAATAGCAGATTTACAATTTTTATACTATGTTTCCAAGGCGGTATAAATACTGAGCCGATTGTTCTCGCTCGATTCCGATAAGGAGAGATTAAATAAAATGGATCTATTCAATTTTATGAATGTCAATGTCGTGAAAAGGCATTTGCAGAAAATGCAAATCATTGAGGCAGGAAAATCTTAGACTTTTGCGGGTACAGGTAACCTATTCAGACTTAACCAAACCAGAAAGGTTTAATTGCTATTTAAGAAAAATAAAAATCGCTCCGATCAGGGTTAATGCAATCACTACCCGGCGGTAACTGTCATCCTGAATTTTGGCGACTACCCTGATGCCAATCCAGAATCCTGCAATAAGCGCCGGAAGGACTAAAAGATTAGTATGCAATGTATCAGCATTAATATTTTTCCAATAGATGACCTGGAAGGGCAATTTGAACCAGTTGATCAGTAGAAAAACCCAGGCGGCTGTTCCAATAAAATCATTTTTAGGTAATCGCATCGCCAGGAAATAAACATTGGAAAATGCACCCGCCAGATTGCCAATCATCGTGGTAAAACCTGAAGCTAATCCCATGCTGGCAACAAATGCCCTGTTTTTTGGGATTATCATCGTTTTCCTTATTTCCAGGAATACCATTATTAAAGCTGTCATAACAATGATCAGGGCCATAATCTTCCGGAAAATAACTTCATTCAAATCCTTTCCTACAAATACACCGATTATTATCCCGATTACCATCCAGGGCATGAGCCGCCATACATGGGACCAGCGTGCATGCCGGTTATAATAGATTACTGCCATCACATCAGCAATACATAAAAGAGGTAATACGATGCCGGTGGATGCCTTCCCACCAAAAACAATTGCCATAAGTGCCACATTCACCATATCAATGCCCTTAAGACCAGCTTTGGAAAGCCCAATAATGAATGCGCCTAGTGCAACAAGAAACCAGTATGCGGGGGTAGAAATGTATAAGAGGTACATGGGTCAGAATCCGCCAAAAGTAGTGTATCATGCAACAATTACCACATTTAGGGAAGGGAATGACCTGCCTAATTTACTTACCTTTGAAAGGTGGCCTAAAGCACAATTGATGACAGAGCCTGCAACCGATACTAAAGCTTCATCCAACCTGACTCGCCAACTGGCAGCAGTAATGTTTGCGGATATGACGGGTTATACAGCGCTTATGCAGGAAGATGAGCAAAAGGCTAAAATGCTCCGCGACCGCCAGCGATATATTCTCGAGAAATTAATCCCTTATTATAACGGCAAGATCATCCAATATTTTGGAGATGGCACTCTTAGCATTTTCGGAAGTGCTATTGATGCTGTCAGATGCGGTATTGAAATTCAGGCAGAATTACAAAAAGATCCAAAGGTCTCTTTACGGATCGGATTGCATTCCGGTGATATTGCTTATGACAGTCAGGGAGTGTATGGCGACAGTGTAAACCTGGCCTCCAGGATTGAAGCACTTTCTGTTCCGGGTGCTGTGCTTGTTTCCGATAAAATATTCGATGAAATAAAAAACCAGGTTGATATCCAAACAAGCATGCTTGGAAAGTTCAGCCTGAAAAATGTAAAGAGACAGGTGGAAGTTTATGCAATTGCCAATAAAGGCCTCGTAATCCCCTCTTCGGCCCAGATAAGTGTAAAATCCGGATCTGATAAATCAATTGCAGTACTTCCTTTTGTAAATATGAGTGCAGATCCCGAGAATGAATATTTCAGTGATGGTATTTCTGAAGAAATATTAAATGCATTGACGCATGTGGAAGGTGTACAGGTAACAGCACGCTCCTCTTCTTTTTCATTTAAAGGTAAAAATGAGGATATCCGGCAGATCGGAACAAAACTGGGAGTATCCAGATTATTATCAGGTAGCGTAAGAAAAGCAGGTAAGAGAATGCGCATCACGGCTCAGTTGATCAATGCTGCAGATGGATACCATATCTGGTCGGAGGTGTATGATAGCGATCTTGAAGATATATTCCAGGTTCAGGATGAGATATCATTGAAGATATTGAACAGGTTAAAAGAGAATTTTGAAACAGGACCGAAAAAAGAACAGATCGTAAAGCCTGCTACTGATAACCTGGATGCGTATAATCTCTATTTAAAGGGACGATATCACTGGAATAAATCCAATCCGGAAGATATAAAGAAAGCGATTAAAACTTTTGAAGAGGCTGTTGTCATCGATCCCGGATTTGCCCTACCCTATTGTGCATTGTCTTATTGCTATTCTTTTTTGGGGTCATCAGGTCTGGTGCCTCCTGCAGAAGCCTACCAGAAGGCAAAAGACAATACACTTAAAGCGATAGAACTGGATCCGAACCATGCTGAATCACATCTTTCCCTTGCAATTATCAAGTTTTACCATAACTGGGATTTTGAAGGTGCGGAAGCTTCTCTAAAAAAGGCCGAAAGCCTTAGCCTGAATTCATCGCTCGTGAACCAGGTCCATGGCTGGCTACTGATCTCCAGGGGAGATTTTGAAAGCGCCATTGAAAAAATGGAAAAAGCCGTTCATCTTGATCCACTTTCTCTTCCTTTACTGAGCAACCTTGCAGATGCTTATGCATTTGCCGGACGATTTGATGATGCGCTGGCCCAGTATGACAAAGCAGTAGAAATGGATCCCAATTTCCGTCGTGGATTTGAAGGAAGAGGCATGATCTATCTTGCAAAAAAAGAGTACGATAAGGCGATCATCAATTTTGAACAATACCATAAAATGATTGGCCATCCTTTGAAAGGAGTCAGTTCCCTTGGTCATGCGTATGCTGCGGCTGGCCAGATGGATAAGGCCTTTGAATGCCTGGATAAATTAAAACTGAGGGAAGAACAGGAACCCAATGTGATACTTCACATGGATTTTGCTTTTTTATATTCCGGGTTGAAAGAATATGATAAAGCCTTTTATCATTTGAACAAGACTTATGAACAGCGGATCGGGATTGCCTGCCTGGGTATGATCTTCTGTATACGTTATCCGATGCTGAACGAATTAAAAGCGGATACCCGGTTTCGTGATCTCACAGAAAGGATGGGCATCCGCTGTAATTAATTACGAGGTCTTAATAATTTCAAACCATTGCTGCTTCCATCATTGACTTTGCAGATTCTGCGTCTTTACATCCCTGCATAATAATATCAGCAATTTCATTGGGATGAGATACCATTGCGGCATGACTGGCAGGCAGGAAAACAATTTTTGCCTTCATGCGTTCACCCATGAACTGCTGGGCAGGTGGTGGAATCATTTTATCCTGTGCAGAGATCTGGTACCAGGTTGGAAGTTTTTGCCAGCCGGCATTTGTTACTTTATCATCAAAGCATCTCGCAGCGATCGGTTGTTGCGTAACCGCCATTACGGCTGCCTCTTCTTTTTCAACATCCTGACAAAAATTATCTGGCATTAGTTCTTTATCCAGCCATAGTACGCCATATTTGTCTGGACGCACAGCGGAAAATCCAGGTGGAGGGGGAGCTCCCGCCGCAAGGCTATTAATACTTTCACCTACATTAGGTGCAAACGCAGCAATATATATCAGTCCAACCACATTGGGACATTTGTGCGCTGCCTCCGTTATCACAACTCCGCCATAGGAATGTCCTACCAATACTGTAGGTCCATCCTGCATTTCTGCTACACGGCGCGTTGTTTCAACATCATCTTCCAAAGAAGTCAGGGGATGTTGGGTAACGGTTACATTATAGCCCTCTTTTAATAGTAGAGTGATTACTTTGTTCCAGCTGGATCCATCGGCCCATGCACCATGCACGAGAACGATGTTTGGTTTTTTAGCCATAAAAAAGATGATTTAAAAATGAAAGGATGTATTTGGGATTTAATGGCAAGAAGTAACCGGGTTGTTGCCAGGTGCAGTTATAGGGTTGAATGGTTAAAAGGATTTGATTCCTTCCTGAAGGTAAGAAAGTTCCAGACGCAAATCTGGCAACCTGCAAAAGCTCTTTGGTAAAAATCAGAAGCACTAAGCCTAATTTCTTATTTTTGGCCCCGTGTAATCGAAATTTTATCTACATATGTCACTGGCAATAGCATCTCTTAATTCAGGCAGTAACGGCAATTGTTATTATATCGGCAATGAATCAGAATCCGTGCTGATCGATGCCGGTATTTCCTGCCGCGAAACTGAGCGAAGGATGAAAAAGCTGGGCCTTTCGATTCATTCTGTGAGAGCTATATTTGTTTCTCACGAACATTCAGATCATATAACCGGTATCAGCAGACTTTCTAAAAAATACCGCATACCTGTTTACATCACAGCTCCAACTTTTCAATCCAGCGGAATTATTATTGAGAAGCACCTGGTAAAATCCTTTCGGCCTGAGGAACCCGTTTTGGTTGGAAACTTAACGATAAAGTCATTCACTAAATCTCATGATGCCTGTGATCCCCATAGTTTTATTGTGACAGGAAATAACGTCAATATTGGCATCTTTACAGATATAGGTTATGCCTGCCGCGAAGTGATAAAGTACTTTTCACAATGCGATGCAGCATTTCTTGAATCCAATTACTGCAGTGATATGCTGGAAAGCGGAAGTTATCCGTGGCATCTAAAGAAGAGAATCAGCGGCAATAATGGACATTTATCAAATTTGCAGGCGCTTGATCTTTTTATTAAATACAGAAGTAAAAATCTGACACACCTGATCCTCTCACATTTATCGGAAAACAATAACAGACCAGAACTGGTATAACAGCTGTTCAGCGCAATGGCAGGAAATACTAAAATTATTGTGGCTTCCCGCTACGCAGAATCTGATGTCTATACAATTAGTGGAGCAACTTCATCGTTTGGTACAAAGAAGCGCCAAAACGCGCCACAGGTGCAGCTTTCATTATTCTAGCCAACTCGTCCCTTTACAGGACAGCATTAAACCCTATCCGCGCTAACAATTGTTAGGTTGACAATTATTTTAAGTACTTTCACTTATTTGGCATAAATTTTCATGTAAATCAATCAAAACTGACCCCATTATGACCTCGGTAAAAACATCACTTGAATCAAAAAAGCTCCTTCTCCACTTTATTATCAGGGAGATCAACTACGAGAAGGAATGTAAAAAAATGATGGAGATTATTCAGCTAAGCAAACGAAACAGCTCCATTCATGAAACACTGGCGTCCTTTCTCGAAGACTCTGTAGAATTTTCCCTGGCTGACCTTGTTGTTAATTAGCTCAGCAACCGGATCCGTTAAGCTCTTAAGACCTCCTATACCTTATCCCCTGTTATCACTGAAAATTGAATCAATAAACTGATTCCTGAATTTTCCCTGCGGATCCTGTTGAACCATTAAATCCTTAAAATCATTCAGCCTTTCTATTCTGCGCTGCAATAACCGAGGCTGCATACTGAATAATTTTCCCCAATGTGGTAATGGTTTAAAAGGTTCCAGCGTCTCTTCAATCATTGGGAGTAATATCTTCACTTCGTTCCAGTTTTGTTTCCAGGTAAAATGGAAGGCTATACAGATTTTTTTATAGAAAGGACTCATCCAAAGATCATCAGCCGCTATTGAACGTATTTCACTAACATACAAATGCGGAGAAATCAGTGAATTCATTTTTTCAATAGCCCTGAAGGCTTCATATCCAAATTCAAACGGAATAAAATACTCTGTTTGCAATTCTGTGCCACTGCTGGGAGTAAATCCCATTTTAAAATGAGGAAGCCGGTCATGCCAGGGCCCTTCCAATCCCATTTGATCAGTACAATTCTCCGGAGAAAGTTCTTCCAGTGGGTGAAGATTGGCAGATGCGGGTATGGCTCCATAGAAACCAGATGGAAATGAATCTGTTTTTCCGGATTTACTTTTTATCCAGACCTGGGTAATCGTATTATTCCTCCAATCTGTAAATAGACTAACACTGTAACCAGCTGACATAATTGCCTTAAAATTTTTTTCCAATTCGTCTACAGGTAATTGCCGGAATACCCATTGCCTTATCGTAAAGGCAGGTTGAAGAGCAAGCGTTATACTGGTTACTATTCCGAGTGCTCCCAAATTCACAATAGCACCGCAAAACAGATCTCCGTCTTTTTCTTTCGTCAAACTGACCAACTCCCCTTTCCCATTAATAAATTCAATGCCGCTTACACCGGTTGCCAGACTACCATTGGAATAACCAGATCCGTGAGTTGCAGTAGCACATGCTCCTGCTACAGAAATATGAGGGAGTGAAGCCAGATTATGTAGTGCATAACCATTTTCCTGCAAATACCCACAGAGTTCGCCATATTTAATCCCTGCTTCAACAGTAACTGTATTGTTCACCTTGTCTAAAGAAATGATCCTGTTTAATAGAGCACTTGAGACAAGCAAAGAATCACTATCCGCAATTGAATTGAAAGAATGTCTTGTACCCAGCGCCCGTAATTTGCTGTTTTGGTGAATTATTTCCTTTATTTCAGTTATGCTGGCTGGCTGAATCAATTGACGCGTTCCATATGCAAGATTCCCAGCCCAATTGGTAAATGCTCCTTTCTCCATACAAGCTTATTTATTGGCCCATTTGTCCATACGTTGTTCAACCAGTTCAAGCGGCATACAGCCAAAATGAAGGAACTCGTCATGGAATGCAGACAGACTAAATTTATCACCCATCTGTTTGCGGTATTTTTCGCGAAGCTCTCTGATCTTAAGTGCACCGATCTTATAGCTTAATGCCTGTCCGGGAATGGCCATATACCTTTCTATGTCTGCCGTAGCGCCTTCTTCACTGATGGCTTCATTTTCCATCATATATTTAATAGCTTCTTCCCTTGTCATGTTTTTCGAATGCATGCCAACATCAACCACCAGCCGGATTGCACGATGTATTTCATCTCCTAATGCGCCCATGTATTGATAAGGATCAGTGTACAATCCCAGTTCCTTCCCCAGACTTTCGCAATAAAGGGCCCATCCCTCGCCATACGCTCCATACCACAGATAACGCCTGAACTTTGGCAAGCTGGTATCCTCAATTGTAAGGGCTATCTGGTAGTGATGACCCGGAATTGCTTCATGAAGGAATAAACTTTCCATTCCACTCGTGGTGTTAAATCTGGTTGCGTCAAGGATGGGAACATAAAAAATTCCCGGCCTGCTACCATCTGCCGTGCCCTGGATGTATTCAGCACTGGCACTGGCTGCACGGAATGCTTCTGTTTGCCTTATCTCAAATTTCATTTTGGGAGTACGGCCAAACATATTTTTAAGATTGGGCTGTATTCTTGAAAGAATACTGTTAAATGCTGCCAGCACATCTGCAGGGGTTTTATAAGGCATGAACCGCTTATCTGTTTTCATAAATTCAAAGAAAGCAGGGAGATCACCCTTGAAGCCAGTTGCCACCCTGATACTATCCATCACCTGTCTTATCCTCTTAACCTCTGCCAGGCCAGTATTATATATCTCATCAGGTGTTTTGCTGGTGGTGGTCCAGTATTTCACCAGGTATTTATAGGTGGCGTCTCCACCGGGTACATCTTTCAGTCCGGTAGTACTTCTTCCTTTGGGCAGGTATTCATTTTTCAGAAAAGTGGCCAGTTTCTGGTAGGAAGGGAACAACACATTTTTGATCAGGGCTGTATATTCTCCTGTCAATCTTTTTCTATCCTGATCATTGAATTCCCTGGGGAAACTGGTAACAGGTCCATAGAACAGACTTTTGGTAACATCGGAGACTACCATATCCTGCATCTGCGGGATCATCTTGATCACTAATTTCCGAGGCAGTACATAATTTTCTGCAATCCCTTTACGGAAATAAACGATGGCGCTATCACTCCAGGCTGCAAATGCACCTGCCCGTTTCAGCCAGTTATCATAATCTTCAACTGTTTTAAATGGTTGTGATCCTGTGCCACTTCCCATTTGACCTAATGTCAGTGGCAGTGCCCAAAATTGCTGAAAAGGCACATGACCATTAATATCATAGGCGGAAGTAAATGCATATCCGTACTGCAGTCCTTCAATCGTCATTTCCATTTCACGTTTGAAGATATCATAGCTGGTCTGGTCAACTTCATTAAGCGAGTCCCGATTAAACCTGTTAACCGCATTCAGGTACAGTCGAAAAAAATCGCTGATCTTTTCACGGTAACTGTCTGTAAACTCTGCTGGCAATCGGTCATTATAATCAGTTTCTCCGTTAATGGTAGATTCAACTGGGTACAATTCCATCCTTCTCTGGTAATAATTTTCAAAAAAGTTCGCTAAATCCTTATTGCTTTCCAGGACGACTGTTGTTTTAGGAGATTCATTACAGGATAAAAACAGGCTGGCACATATCAGCAGGTAAAATAAATTCCTCATAACAGGTGTTTAAAATTCCGGTGAATGTATTTCAAATTAAGTATTTATTAAAACCAAATTGGATTAGTGGCAGAGCGGCTAACTTTGGGATATGGCAGTTTACAAGATAATAGCTTACCAGATTGCGGACAGCCTGGATATTAAAGGACTGAAAGGTGCCTTCAAGGCAAAGCTACATTACAGTGATTCAGACGAACTGTTCTTTGAAGAAAGACCCGATCATTATATCTATATATTCAAGTATGGCGTAGTAAGCTTTTTTAATTTCGAACCAATTGAAGCATCCAATTTCCTGCAATTCATTTCTTCTTTTTGCAGGAATCGCTTTACTGAAGACCTGAGTGATGCATTCTTTATTGAAACAAATGCTACTGAAAATAAGATATCATATAATAAAATCGATATTACAGGGGCGGACAGGAATATTATACGCATGATCATGCTGAATGTTTCGGAATCAGTAGCGCTGGATTATTACTCCCAGCAAACCAGCATGCTCCTGGAAGAAACTAATAATCACACACAGGTACTGGAAAAAAAAGGCCGGCTCATTATATCCGGTTCAAATCTTAAAAAATATATCGGCAGGACACTCCTGCTGAAGAACAGGATCTCCGCCAATCTTTACATATTTGATTCACCAGATGAAACCTGGGAAAATGAACAACTGGATAAGCTGGACAGCGAATTAAAGAAGCATTTTGAACTACAGGACCGGTTTCGTAATATTTCAGAAGGATTGACCATTGTAAAAGAGAATCTGGAATTGTTCAGGGATATCCTGCAATACCGTAATAGCGTTTACCTTGAGTGGGTGATAATTATTCTGATAGCCATTGAAGTGATCCACTTCCTTGCTGTAGAGATCTTTTAAAATAAAATTGCCGGAAACATATTCCGGCAATTCAGATTCCAGAAGCAAAAACATGATGAATCTGCTTCCGGAATGATCAATAAGATTATAAGGATTTATAGCTGAATTTTTGACCGCCTATTGAAGCTTCATACATTAAGCCACCTTTCTCCTGGGTAAATACCAATACCCCATTTCTATACTTGACATTGGTAGATGCACCCTTGGTCACCGCCACTGCTGAAGCCTGAGCTGAAAATTCAAATTTGTTCTGTTTGAACCGGTTCAGGGCCGCCTGATCCTGAAAGAATATAACTTCTCGATAAACTTGTCCACCAAACTGGAAACCTACACTTACCTGTTTCATTTTAGCCGTACCTACTGCCTTTCCTTTTTCGAAAACTACCCCGTTACCGGCGGCACCACCCACTCCAATGGCACCTTTCCCCACATTGGGGAATATTACGTACCCGGCAGAACTGTTAAAAAGGGATTCCATCAGGTTGTCTGTTGATACAAATTGTGATCTGGCCTCTTTGGCATCTGCTATCAGTTTATCTGTTTTTTCCCCATCCTGTGCTTTCAAAGAGGGCATGCTTAAGCCCATGAAAATCAATAAAAAACCTGCCAAAAGGGTTACACTGTTCTTTTTCATTTTTATTCTTTTTAATTGGTTAGTCGCTTTTATTTTTCGGACCATGGGAATTAATACAAAGAATCTGCCAGCAAATTTTATTGATCCGGGTTATCCTGGCGTCGGGAAATCAGGCATGATTTTAATATATAATTCATAAATCTGATTGTGAATACCTAAAAGCTGCAACATGACAAAAACGACTCTGCCCCCAAAAACCAGGAAAATATTGATTGTTGAGGACGAAGGCGAAATGTGCTTATTGCTGAACATTTTGCTGGATGCAAA
>JAJKIP010000334.1 GCA_021154405.1 Segetibacter sp.
TGGTTTGAACTATGAATACAATCTTAAAAAAAATACAAGACCAATAAATCAGGATTAGAGGATATAAATTAATAAAATCCAGAACGATGAAAAACTTTACAACTGCTTTCTTACTTTTTATAAGTGTGTTCACCCACGCACAGGTAAAGATTGGAAACAATCCAAACACCATCAATGCCAATTCATTGTTGGAATTAGAAAGTACTAATAAAGGGTTTCTCCCTCCCCGGGTAGCTCTGAATAATGCCAGTCTTGTAGCTCCGTTAACTGGTACTGTACCTGCTGGTATGTTGGTTTACAGTACGGGGGGTACTCTGCCGGATGGTTACTATTACTGGAATGGCACTCAATGGAAGCTTGTGGCCATAGCATCAATGAATGTTGTATATAAAACCGTCAATGCCACCCTTACGAAAACAGAAACAATGGTACTGGCCAGCAATGATATTACAGTGACTCTCCCGGCAATTACTGCCTCGGATGATGGATTTGCCATTACTGTAAAAAACAGCGGTTCACACACTGATCTCATTACTGTTCAGGGAAATGGGGGGGCTACAGTGGATGATAATGCAACAACTACCTTAACAAGGTATTGCGGTGAAACTTATATCGCAACTAATGGTAACTGGACTATAAAAAACAAGGCTTCTAAAACTGAAACCTTACTACCTGTAAATGCCAACAGCAGCTGGACAACTATTAAAGAAGTGGTAGAATTTCTTGCTCTACACATGACAGGCCCTACTGTTGTGCGTTTGGGAGATGAAACATATGATATAGATCAGACAATTGTAATCAACCTGCCTTTCCCAGTTACTTTCCAGGGATTGTCATACGGCACTGCCACAATAGCTGCTGCTACCGGACTTGCCGGGAAACCAATGTTCCGTTGCGTATCACCTGCCTATTTTAAAATGTTGCAGTTTGACGCTACTACCCTTACAAATTACGGAACACAGCCTGGTGAAGATGCTATAAGATTAATTGGCAACGACACTTACAATGAAATAAAGGATTGCACTTTTGAAAGGTTCTATAATACAATTCTGGATTCTACAAACGCTGAACTCTGGGTATTTGAAACGGATATATCAAATGCAAAGAGTAACGGGATATTACTTCATGGTAATGTGGCAGGAGTAATCCTGAAAGTAGCAGAAACGGATTTCATCGGTTGTAACTATGGAATAAACTTAAGCAAAGGCTCTTCCGCAACCATTCAGTTAGCATCCGGCGGATATTACAATGGGCTCGCCGGAGATACGGCCATATTTTATCAGCCTTCAACCTTCACTGCATATAGCAGCATATCAATGACAGGTAATTCCTGGAACAATACTGGTAAGTTTATTGAAGGATTTGATTTTACCCGCACTGACGGAAGAGATGCAAATGTTATTTTAGAAAACAATGCGGGTATGGCCGACAAGAAACCCAATTGTTACATAAATATTACCAACAATACAACTACCACCGTTCTTGCTTTGACCACTACCTGGTATAAGGTAAACTGGGACTATCTTAAAACAACTTCTTCCACCTGCAAATGGACCGTTACCAATGCTGCCGGCGGAATAGGTAACGTAAACAGGCTGGCCTATCAGCCTACTAACAGAAGAGATGCCTTTATTACTATTTCTGGAAATATCATGACTAACCAGGCAACATCTGTAATCAACATAGGACTGGTGAAAAATCCATCTACCACAAGTGCCCTCGCAACTGGTATTACACGATATGGAGAAACTACTCTACGGCCTGGCGTTGCCAACCAGCCAATTCAGTTCTCTACAGTAATTTATCTTTCTGATATTGCGCCCACTGATTATTTCGAACTGTGGACTAACTCTACCGTTGCCAATACAACAATTACCATCCAGGACATCCAGATACTAGTAAGCACTCAATAGTAACTGCATCCAACATGAAAAGACTTTTAATTCATATCATCCTGGTTTTCGTCTGTGGCAGCTTAAGCGCACAAGACGCAGTTACTAATTCCGGAAATCTTCAGATTCATTCCGGAGCTTCAGTAGCAGGTTTTGGTAACTTTACAAACACTACTACTGCAGTTTTAACAAATAATGGAAATCTTTATTTAAAGGCTAATATCAGCAATAGCGAAGCCGGTATGCCAATTGGCACAGGTACCTTGTACATCAATGGAAGTAGCGCACAATCTCTTAATGGGACCCAGGAATTTATAACGCTCAACCTTGTCTCCAATAATGCTGCCGGGATTACGTTGAATAATAACTTAAGCGTAAACGGAACGCATACATTTACCAACGGCATCATCACTACTTCCGCTACTCCAAACTATCTTATCTACCAGTCTGGTTCATCTTATAGCGGTGACGCAGATACGCGGCATGTAAATGGATGGGTAAAAAAATTGGGGACAACAAATTTTATATTTCCACTTGGAAATGGCACGGTAGAACGTACAGTTGCAATCGGCAGCCTTTCTGCAAGTAGCGAATTTAATGCAAGATACCTTGGCTCAACAGCAAATAGCTCACAGGTGCAATTACCTCTTAGAACAGTAGATGTAAATGAAAGCTGGCCAATAACGAAAGTTGCCGGCGGAACAGCCACAGTGACCCTGAATTGGGACAGGAGCAAGGTATATTTTCCGAACTATATTCTTCCAGATCTTGCCGTAGCTGGTTATAATGGTAGTATCTGGGCAGATAATGGAGGTACAGCCAGTGGAAATGCAGCCACTACTGGCACTATTACCTCCAACAGTATCTCTACATTTAACAGCTTTACTTTTGGAAGTAAATCCTGGGTATTACCGGTGACGCTTATCTCTTTCACAGCCAGGAAGCAGGATAATTATACGCTGGTTGAATGGCAGACTGAAAAGGAAAACAATATAGATACTCATACAATTGAACGCAGTGATGACGGGTCTACCTTCTACCAGATTTCCAAAACCAGCGGACGCAATAGCGGACTAACAGAACAATATTATATACATGATAATGCTCCAATCAGGACCATTGCTTATTATCGCCTCAGAACTACAGACAATGACAGAAAGGAGAAATTCTCACGTATAGTAGCTATATCCAATGGTACTAATGCAGATAAACTTGTCCTTTTCACAAATCCTGTACATAATAAGATAATCCTGTTTGCCACTGGTACATTGACCGGGAATTTCAAATACCAGCTAAGCACAATGAATGGCCAACTGATCCAAAAAGGCGAATTGACTGTATTGAATGGTGGCGAATATGAAATTCCATTCAAAAATGATCTGCAGCCCGGTACTTATTCTCTTAAAGTAACCAGCAAACAACAATTTTTCTATTTCAAATTGCTAAAATTATAAATCCAGCCAAAACACGAAAACCCAATATTCCTTTAAAATGAAAAATTTATTTACAGCAGTCCTGATTCTTGCAACAATTTGTGCCCATGCGCAAATTGGAGTTGGGACCACAACTCCCAATTCCACGTTAGATGTTCGAGGGTCAATGGCAACCAAGTACACTGCATTCAGTGCAAATACTACAGCCGGAGCATCTGATAACATGCTTGTGTTCACAGGCACGGCAGCAACAACCTTAACGCTGCCTGATGCAACAGCCTGCCAGGGGAGGATCTACTGGATCAAGAATACCAGTACAAATGCTTCTACGCTGACTATAGCCACCACCTCCGCTCAAACGATTGATGGACTGGCAACATGGTCATTATCGCAAACGAATAAAGCGATGCGTGTCGTGAGCAATGGCACCAACTGGTTGGTAACTGCTGAAGTTTTACCAGGTGCAAGTGCGGGTACGCCCTGGATCTATGGTGGTAATAATGTTACCTCCCAGCAAAACATAGGTACAACCAGCAACTATTCGCTTCCATTTATTACCAACAATACAGAGAAGATGCGTCTTACCAATACGGGTAATCTCGGAATTGGTACATCAACTTTCAATGGCACTTATCCTGAAAAATTATTAGTTGATGCAGGAACAACTTCTTCTGTAAACGCAATAGTAGGTAAAGGAAATATTAACAATTATCTCCAGCTGAATATCCAGAACAGTAATGCAGGAGGCTCTGCATCCTCAGATGTAGTAGCAACTGCTGACAATGGAAATGAAACAAGCAACTACGTCGATATGGGTATAAACAGTAGCGGCAATACCAGCGGTGCGATGGGCGGTGCCAATGATGCTTATTTATATAATATTGGCCAAAATTTATTAGTGGGTACAGGTTCTGCTTCAAAATCGCTTGTATTCATGACCGGTGGTACTTCACAAAGTACAAACGAAAGAATGCGGATCGATGGTTCGGGTAATGTAGGTATCGGCATTGCAAACCCTGCATACAAATTATCCGTAAATGGTACTAACCCTCTGTTTTTAACAGGTGTTCAAACAGGTGCCAATACAGATAGTGTAGTTACCATTGTAAACGGAGTTGTAAGAAAATTACATCCTTCCGCACTGGCCTCTTCGAATAATTCATGGTCTATTATAGGCAATGCAGGTACTAACCCTTCCACCAATTTCCTTGGTACAACTGATAACCAGGCGCTGGTAATAAAGCAGAACAGTACGCAGGTTGGACGTTTTGATGCCAATTCTATTGCACTAGGAATAAACGCAACAACCAATAACTCCACCCATTCTTATGTAATGGGTTCCGGTGCTAACACTGCCTGGAATATCAGTAATGCACTTGCATTGGGAACCAATGCTACGGTAAATAGCGCCAATGGTATTGTGATAGGTAATGGCTCAAGCACTGCTTTTAATATAGCTCATCCTGTAGCAATTGGTAGTAGCTCCCTGGTAAATGGCAATTATGGTGTTGCATTAGGTAATAATGCCACGGTTGACTGGGTTGCAAATAGTACTGCACTTGGAGCTAACAGTTCTGTTAGCGGCGCTAATTCTACTGCAGTTGGTTACAATACTGATGTAACCGCAGCGAATGCCCTGATACTTGGGGATATGACTAACGCAAATCTTGCTGTGGGCATAGGTTCAGAGGCCTTCTCTGGCACCAATCGTGAAAAATTATTAGTAGATGCCGGTCTCAATGCAGGAGGAAGCTATCAAAACGTGATAGTTGGCAAAGGAAACACCAACAGCTATGCACAATTGAATATTCAGAATATCAATGCAGGTACCAGTGCCAGTGCCGATGTGGTAGCAACTGCCAATAACGGTAATGAAACTGTCAATTACATTGACATGGGTATCAACAGTGGTTCCAATACTACCACCGGTGTATTGGGTGGAGCCAATACGGCTTATCTGTACACTACAGGCAATGATTTTGCCATCGGCAACGGCAGCAATACACGAAACCTGAATTTCTTCACAACAACCGGTGGAACTTACACAGAAAGAATGCGCATTACCAGTGCAGGTAATATCGGTATAGCCAATACCGCTCCTACTGAAAAACTGGATGTAACAGGAAATGTTCGTTTCAGCGGAGCGTTGATGCCTAATAATCTGGGTGGAACAGCAGGTGATGTATTGGTATCATCAGGCGCAGGTGTAGCACCAACCTGGCAGAATGCCAGCGGATATATTGCTGGTAATGCCTGGATGCAGGATGGAAATACATATACTGCTATCAAAAAATTCGGTACCATCTCCAATCACGATATTCCTTTCATAACTAACAATACTGAAAGGATGAGGTTGACAGCAGCGGGTAAACTGGGAATTGGGACTTCAACATTTAACGCCACCTATCCTGAACAATTACTGGTAGACGGTGGAGCCTCCGGAAACACCAATTATCAAAATGTAATTGTAGGCAAGGGCAATACCAATAGTTATGCTCAATTGAATATTCAGAATATTAATGCCGGTACTGGGGCAAGTTCAGATGTTGTTGCAACATCCAATAACGGAAATGAAGCCACCAATTATATTGATATGGGCATCAATAGTGGTAGCAATACTTCTACCGGAGTTCTGGGAGGAGCCAATACAGCCTATCTCTATAGCACCGGTAGCGATTTTGTTATAGGAAATTCAACTAACAACAAAGACCTTGTATTATTTACTACAACAGGAGGAACTCCAACAGAACAGGTAAGAGTACTCAGCAATGGAAATGTAGGTATCAGCACCAATGCGCCAGTATCCACACTGGATGTGAATGGTTCAACTTCAACTGCTATTACAGTTACATCTGCGAATATCACGCTGGATGGTACTCATTCAACTGTAATACTTGCAAGCGGAGGGACGGCTACTGTAACATTGCCAGGCGCTGCAGCCAGCAATGCCCGCAGGATTTATACAATCGTGAACCAGAATGTAGCAACAAGAGCCATCAGCACATATAAGAACCTTTTGAATGTAAATACTGCCACAGTGCCTGCAGGAAGCAGCATCACTATCCAATCTGATGGCACCAACTGGTACCAGATCAGGTAATTAAAATCTGCCATGTTAAAATGAAAGGTTTTATCACACAATGAAGTGTATTATGAAAAAAATATTAATTGCCTTCCTGCTGTTAACAGTCAAATTGGGATTTTCCCAAACTGCAGTAACCAATACTGGTGTCCTGTATGTAAGTCAAAGCTCAGACATATTATATACCGGAAGTGATTTCACGAATAATGCTGGTGCTACCTTTACGAATAAAGGCCAGTTCCACGTACGCGGAAACCTCACAAATAATGAAACAGGAATGGCTGTTGGTACAGGAACCCTTTATCTCAATGGCTCAACTGCACAGGCAGTTAACGGGGGGCAGGCATTCAAAACCCAGAATTTTGTTTCCAATAATGTTGCTGGCATTACATTAAATAATAACCTTAATATTAGCGGCTTCCATACATTCATTACGGGCATAATTGCAACTTCCGCAACCCCCAATTACCTGGTATATGAAGCTGGCTCCTCTTATATGGGTGATGGAGATGCAGCACATGTGAGTGGATGGGTCAAAAAATTTGGTGGAACCAATTTCATATTCCCTGTTGGAAATGGAACAGTGGAAAGAACTGTTGCCATTAGCAATCTTTCCGCAAGCAGTGAATTCAATGCACGCTATTTGGCCATTACTCCAAATCCTACCCTGTTACAATTGCCTTTGCGTTCAGTAGACCCCTATGAATACTGGCCACTTACACGAACATCGGGTGGAACGGCACAGGTTACACTGAACTGGGATAGAAGCAAGGTATATTTCCCTAATTATATTCTACCTGATCTGGCAGTAGCCGGCTGGAGTGGAACACTTTGGGTGGATAATGGAGGAACTGCTGTTGGAAACGCTGCTACAACTGGAACGATCACCTCCAACGCAATATCAACATTCAATTTATTCACCTTTGGCAGCAGATCTTATGTTCTTCCTTTATCACTCACCAGTTTTACTGCAAATAAGAATGTAAATAATGTACTGATTGAATGGACAACCGAAAAAGAGATTAATCTCAGTCATTTTGTAGTTGAACGTAGTGATGATGGAACATCCTTCTATTCCATTGGTCATGTAAGTGGCAGTAACAGTGGCAAAACTGAATCGTATCAGTTAATAGATAATAAACCAGTTCAAAACATTGCCTATTATCGTCTTCGCTCTGTTGATCTGGACGGGAAACAGTCATTATCACGTATTGCGACCGTTATGTCTGCCCAGGCTAACGACAGGCTTATGCTGGTTAACAATCCGGCTCATAACAAAATAACCCTACTCGCAACAGGCACGCTTTCCGGAGAATTTAATTATCAGCTTATTTTGATTAATGGCCAGGTGATCAAATCAGGTAAACTCTCCATACAAAACGGAGGATACTATGATATCAGCCTTGATGGAAATGTAAAGGCCGGTACCTATTCACTGAAGCTGTCAGATAATAAGCAGGCATACTATTATAAAGTACTTGTGCTTTAAGTATAACTAGAGGTTTACAATCCGCCATGGCCGCGGCTCCTTCGGAGCCTGCGGCCTTTTGTTTAAGCGACTCTATCGTTCAATTAATATTTCCCAGGCCGACGTATAATCCGGCTATCTTAATTTCCCGTTTTGCACCAGAGCTTAAGTAAACCAAATCTATACTCTTCTTTTATTACTTCCATTCCACAGTCAGTAACAAGAGTCTTAAGTTCATCTCTATCAAATTCAGACACATGGTCATCATCTGTATAAATCAACTTAACATTTAAAGCTTTTCTGTAATAGTTTAAATAACTCTTTTCAAAGTCAGGCAGTTCAATAAATATATATTGAAAGTAGCTTTTGAATTTATCCAGAAATTCTTTGGGATTATCAAGGTGCTCGAGAATATGTGAGAGAATAAGTGTATCGAATTTATCCGGGGTATTATTCAAAAATTCGAGAGCTTCCCTGTTATAAAACGCAAGATTTGGCCGCTGCCATCTTTTTTGAGCGATTTCAATCCTCTTTTTATTGTAGTCAACTCCCACTACTTTTTTAGCCTTCTCTGCAATAAAATTAGCGATCTCTCCATCTCCGCAACCTAAGTCCAAAACAACGCTTGTTTCACGGATATTCGATAGAATAAATGGTTTTGAATATTGCCTGACCGGATGATTTTCGTAAGTAAAATTCTTAAATGAGGTTTCGTGAGCTAACCTGTCAAACATCCATTCCAGATTCAGGAATAGTTTTTGTTTGGCTACATTGCCAAGAGGAAAAATACTCGACAACCTGTACAACATAGACCCCCAAATCATTCTCGGCTTTTTCCTTTGAAGCTTAATTCCCATCGATATTACTGTTTAACTTTTTTAAAATGCCATATAGGATTTTTCTTACGGGGCCGGGCAAATTTAAGGATTCTTCACCGAGTTCGGGAAATTTCAATCATGGGTACAGATCAAAGATTCACCAAAAAACAGTTTAGATATTAAGGTCTCCGCCATGGCAGGTCCTTCGAAGGAATGGCCAGTTTATCTGCCAGATCCTGGTGATTAACATCCCCATGTATTTACTAACGGATCTGTCGGCCTTTTTGAAAAAGAATAGCATAAACGCGAGAACAAATGCCTGAATGATCCCAAAAGCGGAACCGAAAACAAGAATATTCTCTAATATCAGGAGAATAGACATGGACGCAGGTTTTGGTCTGTACTAAAATTATGTCTTTCCGTTTAAAACTGTAAACTTGCAAACAAATAATGCCTGCCAGAATGAAAAAGTTATTATTTCTTGCTGCCTTTATACCCTCTTCGATTACACTTTCTGCACAGAAAAATTTACCCTGGAAAAATAAAAAATGTGCTGTTTCCCTTACGTATGATGATGCCCTGAATGTTCACCTGGATAATGTGATCCCTCTACTGGATTCACTTAAACTGAGGGGCACTTTCTATTTGTCAACTTTCTTTCCGGGTTTCTATAACAGAATAGAAGACTGGAAAAAAGTAGCAAGGGCAAACCGCCATGAATTAGGTAATCACTGCATTTATCATCCATGCACTGGCAGGATACCCGGAAGGGATTGGGTAAAGCCAGACCAGGACCTTTCTACCTATACAGTACAACGCATGAGAGATGAATTGAGAATGAATAATGTTATACTTAAAATGCTGGATGGGAAAATAAAGCGATCATTCGCGTATCCGTGTGGAGATATGAAGATTGGGGATTCGCTTTACCTTGACAGGAAGGACTTTGTTTCTGCGAGAGGAGTTGAGGAGAAATTCCTTCCAATCAATAAGATCGACTTATATAATGTGGGAGCTTTTTCTGTGGTTGGACAAACAGGAGAGCAGTTGATCGAGCAGGTAAAATATGCAATGGCAAATAACACTTACCTGGTATTTCTTTTTCACGGGGTTGGCGGTGAGCATTCTTTGAATGTATCGCTTGAAGCACACAGGAAATTGCTATTGTTCCTCAAGAAGCATGAAAAAGAGATCTGGGTTGCGCCCTTTATTGACGTCACTGAGTATATCCAGGCCACACTAAAAAAATAATCGGGATTTTGCCCTATCTTCCTTTAAACTTTCTACCATGCCAACACCTAAGCTCGGTAAACCCTCCACCTTTTTGCTGTTCCCCTGGGGACTTCTCTCAATAGTGCTAATACTAACATTAAATTTCGCTTTAAGTGATGGATGGTTCCGCAGCAACTGGAGCTGGATAACCCTAATTCTCATAATTCCTGCTGCCATTTTCGAAAACTTCAAAGTAGGCTATTCCACCATGCGTATCATGTTTATGAAAGTGGTCTATTCCCTTATTTCTTTCCTCCTGGTGGGTGTTGCTTTTGGAGGAGCACTCTCCGGCTGGTATCTCAGGAAATTTCAGAATCTAACTAACCTTGATAAAGTGAAGCTTCCCTGGTATGTATTACTTGCACTGGTTGTAATGTTGCTCATACAGGTAGCCCAGTTGTTCAGTATGCTGAAAGCTGTAAAAAGGGAGTTCATGTCACTTGACCCGGACCAGTAAGTAATATGGTTATTTAGCAGGGCTCTTGCTTTGCCTCTTCAAAACGGCAGAGTTGATGGCAGCTTTGAGAAAAGGCCATTTGGGAAGGGAAGAGATGATCTTAAATTCACTTTTTAATGAACTCTCATTATCAAGGAATCTCAGTACAGCATGGGGTTTATTCTTTTTAAACAGATCAACAAATATGTCTTTTCCAGGATAGGTTTTCCGTTGAAGGATATTTAGCAGGATGGTATCATAAAAATGAAACCGCTTTGGCATATCTGCATTTTCATCAAAGGGCTTTTCTGTCTTCTTCAGCAGATTTACAATAGAAGCTGAATGCTTTTGAATAAATTGGAAAGTGTATCCGCTGGACGCCTTGGTTTGTCCGCCAGCCGTACCAATATTAATGATATTATTTTTCCGAATCTGAAAACGATAATTGGTCATTGGAATAGTACCAAATTCCTCCTCATCAATTTTGTATGGCCCTTTAAAAACATAATCCTTAATATACTGGCGTAACGCTTCATCATACTGATTGGGATATAAAAGGGTTGAAGTAAACAAGGTATACTCAACCAATGCCATATTGGATGCAAATGGCATTATGTACACAAAGCTGGTTCCATGCTGCTGGCTTGTGCGGAAATCCATCAGGGTGGCTTCTCTGGGGTTAAACACCGACTGTGGCGTTTTGATTATCCAACCCTTGAAGTGCTGAAGCAGATTGATCTCATTTTTCTGCAGATTTGGCTTTTCAAAGAGAATGCTATTGAATATATATACA
>JAJKIP010000335.1 GCA_021154405.1 Segetibacter sp.
GACAAAGGCCATTCATTACGGATTCTTCAAGGGTGGAAGCAGAACCTACTTTTTATGGACCCTTTCATAAAACGCTTAAAGGTACCGGGGGAAAAAGGATTAATAGCTCTTTCCCATCTGGTCATACAACGGTGGCTTTTGCTGCTGCAACTGTATATGCAATGGAATATAAGGATAGACCGTGGGTACCAATAATTGCCTATACTGCCGCCACAGCTATTGGCATTAGCCGGATAACAGAGAACAGACATTGGATAACTGATGTAGTATCAGGAGCTGCACTGGGCTATTTATCAGGCAGACTGGTCGTAAATAATTATCACCGTTTTGCGAAGATTAAATCACCGAAAGACAATAAGGGGACCATAAGCTTCAATATACAATATAATTACGGTGTGCTGATGCCCGGAGTAATTTACAGGTTCATTTAAATTTCTAAAAGTCCGGTAATATTTTACACTTTATATTAAATTTCTTCCAATGCCAGTCTATGTAGTTAATGCCTATGATATCAATGATCCTGATACCTTTAAGCAATATCCTCCACAGGTAGCTCAATTACTTCCAAAATATGGTGGGAAGGTGCTGGCAATGGATACTGCGCCAAAGGCATTAGAGGGTAAGCCCAGAACCATGAATGCCATAATTGAATTTCCTTCGGAAGAAGCAGTAATGGGGTTTTATAATGACCCGGAATACCAGGCATTTATCCATTTAAGGCATGATTCTACTTCCAACACCACAATGCTTATGCTAAGGGCATTCGAAAAAAAATAAGGAGGTAGTTCCCGCCATTGCTTATATTTAAAATAAAACTATGGCTTGCCTCCAACCTTACACTCGTAAGTCTCTTCATTGTAACTGGCGTTATCTTTTACCAATAACAATATTTCTTTTTTTGTCTTTTGCCTGGTTCTCATCCCTGGCACAACCTGATCTATCGCTTAAGAATACATTGCCAAAATCAGGTACACTTGTTCACGATAAACCTGTTGGCAAGAACTGGGTAAATCTTCTTGCTTCTGCAGACGACTGGAATTTTGAGCCAGCTTATTGGAAGATGGACAATAATCTTTTTCATGGTGAACTGGGTAAGGAACCTCAACATCATTACAGCTATACAAAAAAAACCTATGAGGATTTTGAACTGAATGTAATGATTAAGATGGTAGGAGATGAGAATATAAATTCTGGCGTATGTATCCGAATAAATCCCACCAGCTGGGATGATGCGCCTGGCTACCAGATTGATATGGGGAAAGGCTACTGGGGCTCGCTTTGGGAAGAAAGAAGAGCAAGTATGGTTCAGAAATTCCCGGATTCTCTGGTCTCAAAAGTGGTAAAGTATAACGACTGGAATCATTATTATATCATTGCAAAAGGACACCATATTCAGGCCTGGCTTAATGGGGTAAAGACAATCGACATTGTACATGATGCCGGTTTCTCTTCCGGAAAGATTGGCTTTCAGCTTTGCCATTTACATGATCATACGGTTGTGGAAGTTAAATCACTCTACCTGCGTGAATTGAAATAGCGGCAATTAAAACCGGGTACCGTTTATTTACTATCTTAAGTTTTTGGCATAATACACATCCCCAGGATTATGATGTCCGGCATATACTTTTTCCAGTATGGCGTATAGTGCAGGATCATAAGCCTTCAGATCATCTGGTGTCATTACTTTGGTATCTCCATCTCTGAATTCAAAATTGGACCAGAACCACCATTGTGTTCCTTCTGCCCAATATTCTGCTACTGTATTGATGGCATATTGCCCCTTATACATTCCTTTTGCTTTTGCTGAATCATAAGCTGGCTCGATCTGCGCGAATAACTCCGGATCTGCATTGCGCAGCGCACCCATTATGTTATGACTGAATTCATGCACCAGGATATTTTCTCCATAGTACCTGGTACGAGGATAGCCTAAAAGGTTTTCCTCCGCACAGGAAGTAACAGTGCCGCCCATTCCTCTTGCCCGTTTATTCCAGTATTCGCGGTCAGTCATGCTGGCGATACCACCCGGTTTATCATAATTCTCACGTTCGTGCGGTGTTAATCTCCGGTCATCCTTTACTGGTTTTTTCCAGTTGCTGCGTTCAGGGAGATCCGTTTCCATTTCCGATTCGGCCATTACCAATACACGTGCATGCCGATTGATCAGTTCTTTACGGATATCCGGCCGTTTTACAAGCATATAGTTTACAATGTCACGCGCTATTAATAATGCATCGTCCGGGGCTTTATCAGAAGAAACGATAGGAATGCCATAGGCATCAGCATATTTTTTATAGAAACTATCCAGTTTTAAAGAATCCGGCACTACTGTAACCATTGTCTTTTTATAATCAGTTACTATTCCCCGGGCAGACTGGGAATGTATGATTGTAGTTTTCAGGAATAGAACAAAAACGAGTAAGGTTATCGGTTTTGCGATATATGGCAGGTGTTTCATTTTTGTGAGGCTATAGTTTAATAAAAGTGATTCGGGTTGATTTAGGGGATTTAACTGGAAGAGATATTGATGAGCCTTCGCTAACTAATAAAACCTTTTTGAATAAAGTTCCCTCCATTTTTACATTGTAACTTCCTTTGAGCCCTCTGGTAGAGATAACCAGCTCATGAGTATCCTTTGTTCTGTTGCCAACGGTGAATTCTATCATTTTTCCTGAAGGATCAATCACAACTGCACGATTGCTTTCAAAACCGTCCCTGTTAAGTTCAATATCTATTCTGTGATCGCCTTCCCGGTAGTACAATTTTTCATTCCTGCCATCTTTGGGAATTACATTCAGCAGATTATTCTTTTCAGTTAATTCACCCCCATAAGCAACTCTGCCAAAAACAGGATCGTTGGTTACAATAGTAGCCGCCATTCTTGTAGCCCCACCAAAGCCCAGGTCAATTTCTCCATCATAAAACCAGGGACCCCTGCCTTGAGGCTTCTGTATCCAGGTGGTAGCATATTTCTGTGGTTCAAATGCCCAGCCGGAAGCACCATCATTTTCAGGCCCGGGATACCAGAATCCGTAATTTGATTCAGGTGTACCCGAATTGATCAGTGCAAAAGAACTCAGATAGGATTGGTAGCCCAGACGAATATAATCGGCCGGGTCTTTCCTGAAGTTGAGCGCATAGTCCAGTATTCCCCAGCCGCCCATTTGGGACATATAGCTGAGGGTATAACCATCGCTTCTCCCTCTAAAATCACTACCCAGATAATAATAGGCAGGTTCAATGCATCCTCTCAGGGCCATATTGGCATCCAGTTGTCGCTTCATGAAATCAACCGCGTCTTCTTTGCTGGTCTTTGGGTGAGAGTACCAGCGCTTCAGGTTTTTATCGAACCATAAATTGCTATCGGGTTGCATTGAATTCAGTGCACCATATTTGGCCAATGCATAGCTGGATTCAAATGCCGTTGCGTCGATGGCGTATTCTGACCGAAAAGGGTAGGGGTCATCATAAAGGAAATATTTTACTTTCTTTTCCCACTCGCTCGTCAGGAACTTTGCATCTTCTGTAAAGCCTTCTTTTTTCAAATCTGCAATAAGGTTCATCAGTAAAAGTTCATTGTAGCATCCCCATTTATATGTTTCATACCAGGGCAGGATCTCATAGGGATATAAAAAATACGCTTTTGCAGTTTCCTTTGCTCTTTCCAGGTATCCTTTCTTATCCAGGTAATGAGTGAGATTTGGATATAAACTGGCAACCTGGTACATATGATAATACATCATCATGATATGGGGATAATCATAAGATCGCCAGGTGTGCATTCTCTCCCTGTTAACGTCATTCAGGTTTCTTCTTCTCCTTGCGGTGTCCCTGTTTACGATCCAGCTTGGTGTACCATATACTCCATAAGGATAAGGTGTTTCTTTATCGGTACGTTGTAATTTCCCCCATACAAAGTTTTGAATATAGTATTCAACGGCGTCAATCTCTTTTGGATCAGGATAAAATACATTCTTGGCAGCGATGAAAGGAGCTTTACAAAGTCCGGGATCATCACAGGTTAGTACATAGCTGAGGCGGCTGGTATCGAAATAATCTGCATTATCGGGCCCTCGAAGCTGTGCATTCTTCATATCATAAGGACCAAATAATCCATCGTACCATTTTGAATGGTCTCTATGCTGCTGGCTATTGGCGATGAATGCGGCTCTTTTTTTATAGAGTGTTTCCAACGGTTCGGTTACAAAGAATTCCAGGTAGGTTTTATAATTATTTCCATACAGAATGGTTAGTTTGTTCTCCCCAAGACGGGAGAATTTGATCTTGTAAAGATTGGCGCCAGCTTTATTTGAGCCATTGCGGGTTATTCGTGTAGCCGTAGTGAATTCAGGAATTATATTTGCTATCTTCTGATTGGTGCGTAGTGCTATAGTTACTTCCAGGTCAACAGGAATAGTCATGCCGGGCATTACCTGTACATCTATCAAACCTTCTTCCGCCAAAATATCCCTTATGCCATTATAATCTTTAGCCCAACGAAATTTGAAGCCGTAAGTTTTTTTGGAGTTGCCCTCAATTGTGGTGGAAGTATGAGGCTGCCTCCAGGTTCCTCTATTCTCTTTATTGCCAGTCAACGAGGAATGAATGAATGCCTGGAATACACCACGTCCTTCCGTAGAAGCGGTAGAGAAATATTCAAGTGATGTGCCGGGCAAGGGAATCATCACAAGGAAAGGGCCCAGTCCCGTTGGACGCTGCCAAAAAATAAATGAATTATTCCCCGAAATAAAATGATGCTTTACTACTCTCTCTTCAAATATTTCTTTTGGATTCTCGCCACCTCCACTATTATAAGAAAAAGGCAGGGCAAGATCCTCTATACGTATTGGCTTTGTTGTCTGATTGTCTAAGGTTATGGTCCAATCTAATGAATTGCCCTGCAGAGAAAAGGATTGGGATAAGCCAAGTGGTTTACTGTTGCTGCTATCCGAGGACCAGCTTCTGATTATCTTTCCATCCTGCAAAAATGTTGTTCGACTGTTATCCGGAGTTTTTAGGGTATCCAGTTTCCGATTAGAGATATAATGAATGATCACCTCTCCAAAAACCCTTCCCTCCCGGATATAATCGGTAGGATGAACGTCATTTGTATTCAACAAACCACCTATTCCATATTTGTCTGGTTTAATTGTGAATGATGCATTCGTCAGGAGTTTTTGTTGCCCTGCCTGCGATTGCGCCTTGCTCATTATGAAAAAAAGAGAGACTGTGATTGTCAGGTAAATCAAGATATTGTTTTTCATCCCCGTGATGGATTTTTTGGAAGTTATGTTTTGTCAAAACCAGATACCTTAATAAGATGAACGCCATGCGGAGGAACTGTTTCCGTGTATTCACCCTTCTTTACGCCCAGGTTCTTTTGTTGCCATATATCTCTTACACTGATGGCTCCTTTTAAACCAAGATCTTCCCATTTAACTGTTGCCTTCGTGAAATCATTATTCAGGTTGAAAATGCCAATTGCTTTTGTTCCATCTTCCAGATCTTTTACCCAAATCTGTATGGAATCTTTATTGAGCACCTGCCTTGCCTGTTTTCCTAACGGGTCCTGGTCAATTGCCAGTACTTCATCATTTGTCAGAAGATTCAGTGTAAATGGATCCAGTTTGGCGAGATCGCATCCCAGCAACAGGGGTGCGGACAATAAACTCCATAAACTAATATGAGTGTACTGTTCATAGGGAGTGAGCCGGGTAGGATGGAGATTTTCACCCCAACCCACCATTCCAACAATCAGCATATCGGGATCATTCCATCTTCCGGGACTTGCGTATTCAGATAATCTTGCCTGGCTGAAGCCAATACGATAAAGACTGCTCCATGAATCTTCAATATCACCGGTAGTCCTCCACAGATTGCCATTCATTTCCGGACCCCATTTCCATACGTCCTGCCAGCCATACTGGCAAAGACTATATACTATATCGCGCGATTGCTTCTTCAACTCATCACGCATCAGGATATACGGTTTCTGATTGTCTTCCAAACTGCTATTTCTCCGTGGCATGAATTCAGTATAACTACACAGATCATATTTGAGATAATCTATTCCCCAACTGGCATAAGTGGCTGCATCCAGCGCTTCATTTTTATAGGATCCAAGGTAACCACCACATGTCCTTGGCCCGGGAGAGGAATATATTCCGAACCGTATGCCATTGGAATGAAGGAAATCGCCCAGTCCTTTCATATCAGGGAACTTTTCGTTAGGCACTATTGTGCTATCATTTGCACGTTTGGTAGCTTCCCATCCATCGTCAATATTCATATAGAGGAAACCATGATCCACCAGTCCTTTGTCCATCAATGCCCGCGCTGAACTCTTTACTTTTTCATCACTCACACTTAGTCCCCAGCAATTCCAGCTATTCCATCCTAATGGGGGAGTGAGTGCCAATAAATTACCGGCTTTAATGGTAAAAGATCTTTCAGATTGACCGAGTTTATTTTTGACTACAAGTATCATTTTATAATCCCCGGCCTTTGTAAGTTTACCTGTGATCAGGCCATTGTTTGCATCCACGGTGAGTCCAGCCGGCAGATTTTTTACCTGATAGGTCAATGGTTTTTGACCCGTGGCAGGGATCTTAAAGAAGAAAGGGGAGCCGGGTCTTACACCAAACAGTTTTGCTCCATTGATCCGCGGAGTTGCAGAAACAGCTGGCGTGAGCAGATAAGGAAGAACCTGTTTGAATGTTCTTTTCTCATTCGACTGGCTTTCTATGAAATCAATGGCAATTTCAATTCCCATTTTGTGAGGCATCTCAATTGTGTAGTTCTGCTGGGAAAAGGGAGCGAGCGTGACTTTTATATCCTTCTTTGCTATTTCCTTTTTCTCAATAGCATCATAAACGGTATAAGCAATAGTTCCCTCAGCCTGCGTGTTAAAGTGATTGCTGATATGTAATATCCGGGCGGCCCTGCCTCCGGGTAAATACTGAATTGTTTCAGCAGGGTTTTCAAAACTGATGCCGTCAATCTTTTGCAACATATCTATATAAGGTGTACCCATGAAAATCCCACCGGAGCCTCCTCCATCATATACTTTGACTGCAATCACATTGTCAGCATCCCATTTAATGGCAGGATCAGAAGCAGATAAATGATAGTCGCGTACGGCGGGCCATTTACTAATATATCCCTCCGGGTCTTCAGGAAAGGTGCCGATCTTGCCAATCCGTTTACCATTCAGATAAGTTTCATCAACATCATTTACATGCGCAAGGAAAATCCGAAGGCTATCTTTCCAGGCAGCTGATGCTTTTAAGGAAGAAGGAATTATTACGTGTATCCGGTACCATGCATAGCCATGGTAATCCTGGAAACCCTGGCGCTGCCAGGGTTCACCCAATCGCTGATCCTTCCAGCCGGTATCTGTAAAACCAGGCTGGCTCCAGGATGGATCATTGCCGGTTATGAATTTGCCTGTACTTAATATTATATGGCCTTTGTTCTGGGCCCATCCATTTAATAGCATTGCAATCGAAAGAAAAAGCAGCAAGAGGTGTTTTTTGATCATTGTTATTTTTTTTGAAGAAGCAGGGGGATGAAAGATAATGTGGCGTCAAGGTAGATTTTTTTTCAGTTGGGAGGTTTTTGCAAATTAACCTGAACTTATCATTTATTAACAATCATAAAATTGCTGTCAAAATGCAGGCACAATTTAGCAATAGTATCAGTGCATTTATTATTTGATTGGATATGGAAATTGAATTATTGGACAGATAATAAGTGGTATTAAATAATCCGAAATGAATAGTATCCCTTATTAATGTTGAATATATACCTACAAGTTACTTGCTACATAAACCATTATTCACATGATAAAGGTTAATTTCTCATTACTATGGGTTAAAATTTGTTAAGTAGGATTTCAAAACTGCTTTTAACTTTAATTGTACAATTAACAATTAATTTCTGGCTTACAGGAAAGGTTAAGTTTTCGCTTTGTTGCTTATTGTTTAAAACATTTTTAATAACCAAACACGGATTGCTGTATGAAATGCCTGCCTAAATCTCCGCCCGGTGAATGGGCGAACATTCCACGTTACCCTCCTTCCCTTGAATTTTATACTTAGAGCTTCATCCTTTTGAAGATTGGATGGTATTTGTATCTACTTAGTGTGATATGATACTTATTGCATGGAAGTGTGCTATCAATTGAATGATTGGTAAAGGCTTTCCTATTTTCCAAAACCACTTAAAAATTTACAACATGAAATGTTTTTTTATTCTGGGAAAACATTTGCGGATGTTGATGCTACTGCTTTGTTTGCTTTGCTCCTGCATCCTGATGGCTCAGAAGAGAGTCACTGGAAAAGTCATTGAGAAAAAGACTAATACTGCAATGAACGGTGTATCCGTTCTGGAAAAAGGCACCAAGAACGGCACCACCACTGCTGCAGATGGCAGCTTCTCAATTTCAGTAACTTCTGCAAAACCGGTTTTAGTTATCACAATGGTTGGTTATGCGCCACAGGAAATTTCTGTTGGTAACAAAACCACCATAGACGTTTCAATGGAAGAAAAAGATAACTCAATGGAAGACGTAGTAGTTATCGGGTATCAATCTGTACAGCGAAAATTTACTACCGCTGCGATTTCAACGGTAAAAGGAAAGGATTTTGAAAACACACCGTATCCAACTTTTGAATCCATGTTACAGGGAAGGGTAGCAGGCCTTACTGTATTGAATGTATCTGGTGAGCCTGGTGTAAATAGTATTGTGAATATCCGTGGTAGTTCCGCAGTGAATGATGCTAATGGTAATCTCACCGGTGCCGGTACCAGTACTCCGCTTTATGTAATTGATGGTGTGGTTTTCGATGTAAGCGATGTACGCACTGCATATGGTACCAGCAACCCGCTAACCGCTATCAACCCCAACGATATTGAATCAGTTGATGTATTAAAAGATGCATCTGCCGCGGCTATCTATGGCGCCCGCGCGGCAAATGGTGTTATCATCATAAAAACAAAAAAGCCAAAATCAGGAAGACCGCAATTTCGCGCCTCTTCTTATATGGGTGTTGTTACCAGGCCTGCACTTAAACCGGTAACGGTAGGCGCCGGGGAAAGAAGGATGAAGTATGATCTCATAACACAGCAGAATAATTACACTTCAATGGGCAATATGTCTATTTTCCTGTCTGATAGCCTGAACCCTGCATTTAATAATAATACCGATTTTCAGGAATTATCTTTCAGGGATTATGCAATGCTCCAGAACTATGATATGAGCATTGCAGGCGCCGATGAAAAATATGCGTACAGGGTTGCATTTAATGGATATGTTGAAGAGGGTGTGGCAAGAGGTTTCGATATTAAACGAATAACACCGAGAATTTACTTCTCACTAAAGCCTTATAAAGGAGTGGAATTGACCACTGATCTATATATAGGTCTTACAAAGGCAACCCATGGCACAGGTAATACAAATGGTAATCCCTTTCCCTACGGTGTTCAGAATTTCCCCTCATCGTTCTGGAGGATAGATGATGAGAATAAGAAAGCCTACCAGGGGAGAAATGCGTTTGTCAGGGATGATGACCGCACTACTTCCATTAATGGTAATACCCGCGCTATTATAAAACTTACACCTGATTTGACTCTCACCAGTTCACTATCTTATAATTTTGCTTTTAACAGGCGGGATTTTCTTCAGCCAAGGAATATAACAGGTAATACTAGTAATGCTATTAACTATAATAGCAATTCACGTCGCTGGGAATTGGAAAACTACCTGACCTATTCCAAAACATTCGGGAAACATAGTGTTACCGCGCTGGTTGGTCAGGGAGCAGAAGACAATGTGAACCAGGTCACCAATCTTCGCGCAAATGGAATTCCACTGGATGCCATTTTCACTGTTAATGGTGTAGCACCCGGACCAAATCTTACAGGTAACTCCAGCTTTCAGGAACGTACACGTGCTTCTTTATTTACGAGGGTCGGATATGCATTTAAAGAAAGATATGGTATAGATCTAAGCTATCGCAGGGACGCTTCTTCCCGCTATTCAGCAAATTCACGCTGGGGTGAGTTCCCAGCGGCATCTTTCCGATGGAATACTTCTGATGAACCATGGTTTGAACCACTTTCAAAATATGTTTCATTGCTGAAAATTCGTGGCAGCTATGGTGTAACAGGCAGAGATCCCGGAGATTATTATGCGCAGTATCGAACATTAGGGATCAATGGTTCCTATACCAGTTCAAGTCTGGGTGCCGGTTCTTCAAGTAACGTGATTACCTATAATGGAATAACTGCAATAAGGCCAAATTATACTTCTCCTGCTCCTGCCACGGAGATCACCTGGGAAAGATCACCTCAATGGAATGTGGGGTTTGATGCCAGTTTCCTTAATAACCGCTTTTCAGTTACCATGGATTTCTATAAAAGAGATTCCAGGGACCTGATCTTTAATATACCTGTTCCTATTACAACTGGATATACTTCCGCTGTCAACAATTATGTAGATGTCCGTAACCAGGGGTATGAATTTACTTTATGGACAACCAACCTTTCCAAAAAATCTCCCTTTCAATGGAACAGCCAGATCAATTTTGCCTTCAACCAGAATATGGTTACCAAATTGCCAAGTGGTAACAGGGATTTCGTTTATGGACCTTCCTTCTTCCAGCGTGTGCTGACAATTGGTCAACCATTGCACACATTTGTGGTGTGGAACGTTCCCTATGTGTATCCCACCACGGCAGACGTACCAGTTGATCCGCTAAGTGGAACCCGTATCAGGAACGATGGCAGCAATAATTTCTATTCAGGTGGTGATGGTGCCAAGCAGGATCTGAATGGTGATTACAATATTACAATCCTTGATAAAGTTGTAGGCGGAGATCCATCTCCGCGTATCTCTGGTGGTTTCATAAACAATTTCTCTTATAAAGGATTCTCCGTTCAATTATTGACAACTTTTATCCTTAAGAGAAAATTGTGGAACTCTTACCTGTCGGATAAACTCGCAGCAGCAACCAATGCCCTTTACACCAATTGGGGTGTGTTTGCCGGACCATCGGTTGAATTCCAAAATCTTAATATCTGGCGTCAACCGGGTGATATTGCTGATATACCTAACATTTTCAGCAATGCAGTTGATAATACCAATATCAGTGCTGGATATTTTGTTCAGGATGCCAGTTTCTTCCGGTTTAAGAATGTATTGCTGTCTTATACTTTGCCACAAAAATTCATAAAAAGATTGAAGCTGAGATCCGTGCGTGTCTTCAGTAATATGGATAACCTGTTTGTGATCTATCCAGCTGATGTTCCCGATCCGGAAGGTGTTGGTGAGAATGGTGTGATCAACGGACAGGGATACCCATTGTCTAAAAAGTTCACCTTTGGTTTGGAGATTAATTTATAAGACCTCGTGTAAAAATTAAACAATGCAAAAGACTTCATATATAATCCTGGTACTACTGGTGGCAACAGGAACCCTGTTTTCCTCCTGTAAGAAATTCCTGGATAAACGACCCATCGATGCAGCCACTGATGCTAATTTCTGGAACAATGAAAACGAAGCGCAAACCGCTATTGCCGGTGCATATGCGTTACTTCGTGCTTCATTGCTTGAAAAAGGGATGGCTTATTATTATTATGGCGATTATCCAACTGATGAATTCCTTAACAACCGTCCACAGGAAGATTATTCTTCCCTGGGTAATATTCAATGGAACACCTTTATTGCTTCCACTGAAACTTTCAGGGCTTTGATCCGCATGAGGAGCTGGGATAATTTCTATAGGGGTATTGACGAGGCTAACCGATGCCTGAAATATATTCCAACCATTCCGCTCGATAAATTCACTTCTTCCAATAAGGCAGCTGTAAAAGACGGACTGATCGGGGAAGCCTACTTCCTGCGAGCTTTTACTTATTTCGTGATGGCGAGGGTGTGGGGCGATGTTCCTCTAGTGCTGGAAACAGTGGAAAATGCAGCAACGGCTTCAAACCCTCCTCGCAATTCCCAAAACGAAGTTTTGGATCAGTGCATTAAAGACCTGCAGTCAGCAATCTCAAAAATGACCTGGGCCCCAGCAGGACCTAACCGTGCCATACGTGCCAGCAAGGCAACTGCCTATGCATTACTTGCTCATATTTATGCCTGGAAAGGGGATTATGCAAAAGTGATTGCTCCGGCTGATTCTGTTTTGCTGAATGGAGGTTTTACTCCCGTGAGCAAAAGCAGCACTGCCAGTATTAACTCAGTTTACAAAGGGAATTCTTCAGAAGGGATTTTTGAAATAGCCAAAAATTCAAATGTTGAAGGTGCGAATGGAACAACTACAGATGTGGTGAATGGAAATTTTTATGCCAAAACTTTGAAGACTCCTTATCTGCTCACGCAGACTGGAAATGCGATAATGCCGCTCGATCCAATTACTTTGAACAATTTGTTCCCGGATAGCAATGATTATCGCAGGCGATATGGTTTCGCATTCTGGGGTACCTCAGATCCCATCAATATCAAGAACTCTGGATCGAATATTATCGTCTATACAGGCGCCAATAATACCAGTCCACTGATCCTGAATAATATGATCATCTTCCGGCTGCAGGATATTCAGTTGTTGAAAGCTGAGGCGGCCGCAGCTACCAATGATTTTTCCACAGCAAGGAATCTCCTGGGTGTTGTTCGCACACAGGCCAATGCGCAACCTTCCACTGCTACCGATGCTCAATTATTTGAAGCGATCATCGATGAAAGGGGAAGGGAGCTTTTCATGGAGGGTCATCGTTTTTATGATCTTGTTCGTCTTATGCGTAAAACAGGGATCAACAAATTTAATGGCAGTTCACCAGTTGTGAGAATGACAGACGCAGAATTTGCCGCCGGTAAGTATTACTGGCCAGTAGATCCCCTGATCATTACCCTGAATCCCAATCTGCAACAAACTCCCTTCTGGAGATA
>JAJKIP010000336.1 GCA_021154405.1 Segetibacter sp.
GAAGGTGGAGATGGGGGAGGAAAGATTTTGTTTGAAGGAACTCCGGAGGAATTAATTAAAAATAAAGAAAGTTATACGGCGCAGTTTCTGAAACCGGAATTGAAGGGATAGCGTTTATTTATTTTGGTTCGATTCCAGTTCTGTGCACAGAAAATACCTTATAAGCCATTCTTCGGAAATTTTTGTTTGAGCATTAAGGGCTGGATAATGTAAGAAATAGTCTGCACATTCAATTTTAAGTTTTCGGGAATATTAAGCGCTATTAAATTAATTATAATCGTCTATGGTTGATAAGTCGTTAATAAAATTCCATTGGAAAATTGGTAAAAGGATAGAAAAAAGAATCATATTGGAAATTAATTTATCAATAATCCAATGAATCTGCTAGCCATGGTCGCTTAAGCCTCTCAAAAGCCAACGCCATCATACAACGCATTTTCTTCCTAAATCTTGACTACAATGTTTCATTAGTTTGAACTCATTCCATTTAGATAGAGTTAAAATTAGTGTACTGTAAATCTGTTGCCTATTTGAATCAACGGTTCTGTATCTCTGATTGGCACATCGTAACCTTTAAATTAAAATTATGATTTCACAAGTTCAAAAAGGCTTGTTAGGGATTTGTATTGTCCTTTATGCTATTTGTGCGCAAGCCCAGTTCAATACTGCAAACAACGGACTTTCTGGTTCTGTCAATACAGTATCATTGGGAGGGACATTACTAAATGCACAAACTTCAATAGATTTTGGCAGCAGTAATTCCAGTTCCAGTTTTCTAATAAAAAAAGGATCAGGTAATTATTTTTCTATAGCAAATGATGGTGCGATTAAAATTTATAAAGGTGTAGTAATGGGAGATCAAGGGTCTGCTGCCCCCAATGAGCACATAATTAATTATTTGGGGACTTACCAATATGACAGCAGGGGATTGAAATTGGTGGATAACACATCCGGGTCGATAGTGCGTCTTCACTCATTCAACAACGCCCTATACCTAACTACCGATAATGGGCAGCCCGCTGGCTTAACGCTTGGGTCCAGATTCAATCCATGGGACGGGTCTGAATTCAGAGCTGGTTACCAGCGGTGGGAGATCAGGGCAGGATCCTTTTCTGTAAACCAGGATTGGCTTGGTAATGGTCAATTTGAAATGACGATTGGAAATGCTACTCGTAAAGGGATCCTTGTAAAAGCGGCCGCTTCACAAACAGCTAACCTGCAGGAATGGCAAAATAATGATGGTAGCGCACTCTCTGTAATTACCTCCAGCGGAAATATGGGAATTGGAACAAGCACACCCAATTCCAATGCAAGACTGGATGTAAATGGAAATATCTTTTCCAGCGGAAAGATTGCTATTGGCACAACGGATATGGCAAAGATCAGCACCTATTCTCTTGCCGTTAATGGAGATGCATTATTTAACAAGGTGAAAGTAAAATCGTATATCAATTGGCCCGATTATGTTTTTGAGCACGACTATCCACTTTCTTCTTTGCCTGAAGTAGAAAAATTTATTCAGCAGAATAAACATCTGCCTGGCGTTTTTTCTGCCAGTGAAATTGCAAAAGAAGGATTGGATCTGGGCGATAACCAGGCAGTATTATTGAAAAAAATTGAAGAGCTAACCTTATATGTGATTGAACAGAATAAAAAGATTGAAGTACAGGAGAAAAGAATCCAGCAACTTGAGCAGCTACTAAAAAAATAAGAAAATTTCAATGAATCAAAGAGCCAGCTATAAAATAGGTTGCAGAATTTTACTGGTAATCATACTGGCTCTTATATCTATTTGTGGCTACACCCAAACAGATCCATCTAATGAAGATCCTTCTACAGTTGATCGGCTTCTATCATTCCCCGGCAAATACATTGATAAAGTTCAGCAAAAAATAAATGGGCTTGATCAGCAATTGGATCATAAAACCGAAAAATATTTACGCAAGATTGAAAAGAATGAAGAAAGGATCTATAAGAAATTATGGAAAAAGGATTCTACAGCAGCCAAAGAATTGATGGGTGATGTAAAACAGCGCTATGCCTCTCTGCGCGCAGACGCATCTGCTCAAGCCAAACAATTGAGTCGGCTCTCACAGGTTTATAGCGGAAAACTGGATTCATTGGGTACTACATTCCGGTTTTTGGAAAATAGTAACCTGATCCCGGATGATCTAAAGAAGAAGATATCAACTGCTTCGCAAACTGTTGGCGGGTTGCAAAACAGGCTTAATCAAACCGATCAGATTCGTAAATATTTAAAAGAACGTAAGCAATTACTAACAGCCCAACTGGAAAAATTTGGACTGGGCCGGAAATTAAAGCAATACAATAAGCAGGTTTATTATTATCAACAACAGCTGGCTGAATATAAAAAAATGCTGAATGATCCAGCTGGAATGGGAAAGAAACTGCTGGGTTTAGCTGCAGGAGTTCCGGCCTTCCAGAAATTTTTCGCAAAGAATTCCCAGCTCGGTTCCTTATTTAATTTATCTGGATCACTGAATAATAACGCCGCACCGCTGGCGGGTTTGCAAACAAGGGCATCCGGATGAGAGACAGGAGAGAAGAGCGCTTACATCTTATTCAGACCTGGAATTACTTACATTTGAGAAACTCTATAATATTGCAAAAACGAGATTGCTTATATGAATCGAGTTTCAATTGCAACTACAATCCCTAAGTTAATAATTTGAAAATCAATGATATAGTTTAGGTCTTTAGCATATAAGTTCGAACTGGGCCGAGTCCTGTGCACAAAAGCTTCAGTGAAACCTGAAGGCTTTTTTTATTTGTCTATTAGCCAATCTAATCAGAGCATGCGCCATGTATAAATAGGGCTTGACCATCTATGCTGAAAATAATATAACGATAATCCCACCATACAGGATATCCAGGTATTCCCTCCGAATCGGGATATGAATAAATTTGAGTCGCTTGTGATAGAAATCTTTCAATAAAACGCATATATTTTGCCTGTTCGTCTTTTACGGCATTGGCCTGAAATTCGTCAAGAATTAAAATAGCAGAATTGTCTCCCCGATATTCTAAACATTCTAGCAAGTCCTGCCAAACTTCCTCTTTTGAAACAACTAAAGGCAATATTTCACGGGGTCTTGTCCCAGGAAATACTGTTTTCAACTGTTTTGCAAAGTCATCATAAGAAGAACAATTTTCAAAAACTTCAATTCCAAAGGTGACTTCGAAATTGTAACCGTACATGAGCTTCTCAAGCTTATATAAAGACGTTTTAATAGTATCTATATCCATCGTTATTTATCAAATAATATTGGTGGTGAATTCAGCATCTCATGTATGGGTAAAAATATGCTGTTATTCAGATAAACCTGTCAATAGTTCGTCTGGTTTGCAATTAAGGTATTGATATTCAACAATTCCGTTTAAAACTTTAACCCAAAAGTTCGAACTGGCTCCAGTCCTGGGCACGTTGGCTTCAGCTTTACAGTTGAAGTCTTTTTTATTTAGTCGAAAGTTTAAGGTTGCCTGCTTCAATCCCGACCGCTTTTTGGAATTCCTCCATAAAATATCCGCTGCATTCCGGTTGGATCATTCCTTTTTACAACGTCATAAAGAAAAGTTCCTTTTTTAGTCTCGAATTGCCTACGATTAAACATTCCTTCAAACGAATTGGATAAATAAATGGATTCTCCGATTTTTAATCTGATTCGCATTAATCCTTTTTCTGTTCCTTTGTATTTGGGAACCAGTAACATAATGAATTCGCCTGGATGAACTTTCAATCCAAAGTAACCATTTCCACAAAAGTCAAATCCTCGGCCTTCAATCGGTCTCCAATCATCATAATTGCTTGTATCAGCTGCTTCCTGTATTCCAAAAGCATAATTGTCTTTTGCAATGAAAAATTTAGTTCTTGAAGTCTCATTGGCTACATAAACTGGAAAGTAGTAGTATCCCTTTTTGAAATAATCATCTTTTTCATAAACAGTTGTTTTGTAATCTGTGAAAATCTGGAAGCCATCACTTGCTGGATTTTTGGAATCCCAAATATTGTTTTCGCCAATTATATCTCCCTGGTAATTTCCATCTTTAATCCTATGGCCATCTATTATTACTGTATCAGTGAACCGATGTTTGCCCATGAGAACAAACCAGGTTTCGTCCAGGTAATCAGCTTTAGAAAATTCAATTGTGTCGGTAGTGGGACTCTGAACTACTACTGGTATTTGAAAAGGTGAACTATTGGAGGTGATTTTCTTTTCCGAATTATGGCATGATCCGAGTACAAGGAGTACTATTATTCTCGATATGTGGTTTGCTATTTCCAGATCGGCTTGTTAGCTGAATAACGAAATATCAAAGAAATTATTTTAAAATTTACGTTTTAAGATAAGTAGAAACGGCATCATCGCTCACTAGTTAACATTGAAAATCAATAATGTTCTTTACAGAAACAGTCCACCGGTTCGAGCCGGCACCAGTTCTGTGCACAGTAGATTCATACTTTCTACCTTTCATCGATTTATGTTTTGATGTAGGTAGTAATTATTATTTAGGTGGCGCTTCTTGCGCAAATTCACGCAACGTCAGCCAGCCTGTTGGACTATTTTTGTCTTGAATATAAATTACCATGGAGCGTCCTCTGCCTGTGGTGGGCTTTCCTCCGTCTTTCGGAGTTGTTTTGATTACAAAAATCGAGGTTTGTATTGCAATTTTGCCAGCAAATTCTGTATTCTCAATAGTGTTTTCAATAAATTCTACTTTTGTTTTTTGAAACCATTCTCTTGCCCCTTTTTCTATCGCATCTCTTCCAATTATTACATTATTTCCACCAAAATATTTAATGACATTAGGGCTATGCAATTGTGCCACTAAAGCTGCGTCACCTTTTTCAAAAGCACTTCTGATTGCTGCTGTCGCTTTCTCAAGTGATTGTTTTAGAACTATAGTATCAGATATGTCTTGAGAATAGGTTTTTGTTGAAAAGAATACAACGATTAATAATTGAAATATCGTTTTCATACAATTGTTATTAGTAGTTAAAAATAAAAAAGACACTTTTGAGAATTTTGACTTCGCCAAACTGACGCAGAGCGATTGCAAACAGTAGACAAAAATAAATAAGCAATTATCCTGTAATTCTGCTGTAGTGCCTAAAAATATATATCTAAGGTTTTAACAGGGTTGCATTTCTTTCTATACAATTCAACCAGGAACAGGGGCAATTTATTCGCTACGCAAAGCGGTCACCGGATTCTTCATGGCTGATTTCATCGATTGGAAACCCACCGTTATCGCCGTAATAACCAGAGCAAGAAAAGCAGCCGCAACAAATACCAGGGGACTGATGGTGATCCGGTAATAATATCCTTCCAGCCATTGATGCAGAAAATAATAGGCCACGGGTGCCGCTATTGCACAACTGATACCCACCAGGAGGATAAAATCACCTGACAACAGCACCAGCACCTGACTCACCGACGCGCCCAGCACTTTTCGAATGCCGATCTCCCTGGTACGTTGTTCTGCAGTATATGCAGCCAGTCCGAAAAGCCCAAGACAGCAAATAAAAATCGCCAGTACCGCAAAGATCCCAGCCAGCCGACCAATCAGCATCTCGGTGGCGAATTTCGATGAATAGGCTTCGTCGACGAAGGAATAGGCAAATGGATAATCCGGATTATATTTCTCACTAATCGTTTTCAGCTTTGCCAATGCCGCGGACGTGGATACCGTTGGCGCCAACCGGATCGTGTACTGCCAGGACCAGCTGGGTTGAAAGAGAAATATGGAAGGCTCAGCTGCGGCAAATGGATTTTGCGTCAGTGCGTCTTTTACAACGCCAACGATCCGCAGCCGGTGAACGATTCCGTGGAATGAGCAGTCCAGGTATTGGTTTAACGGCTGTTTCAACCGCATACGCCGTACTGCCGTCTCGTTGAGGATAATGCTGCTCGAATCCGCGGCTTCATTGCCCTTGAAATTATCGCCCTTGACAAAATCGATGCGAAGCGTCTGGAAATAATCAGAATCAGCAACGGCATTCACTGCAAGTGATAAAGGTTCATTTGGCAGGCGCCCTGGCCAATTGTCGATTGTCAACTGTTCATGGCGGTCTGTCTGTGGGTTTGCGGAGCGCGTCATGTTACTGACTATTCCTGACTCCATTACCTCCTGCTTAAAAGCTTCAAACCTGTTCGAATGTGCCCTCGATACGATCAGTCGGTTGGGGTCATACCCTTTCGGCCGGTCCTTGGCATATTGGATCTGCTGGTATACGATGATGGTACTGATGATCAGGGCGATGCTGCACGTGAATTGCAACACTACCAATACTTTTCTCGGCAGGGATGCTGCCTTGCCGATGCGCATCACTCCTTTGATAACCTTTACAGGCTGGAAGGAGGATAGATAGAAAGCCGGCCGGCTTCCTGCGATCAGCCCCGTAATCATCACAAGCGATAACAGAATCAGCCAGAAATACCCGTTTCTATATGGTACCCGAATAGCGTCTCCGGTAAGCGCATCGAATGCGGGCAACACTGCCTGTACCAGAGCGATCGAAAGCAGAAAAGCCAGCATCGTCATCAGCAGTGATTCGACCAGGAACTGCAGGATCAGTTGCCCACGTAGCGACCCCATAACTTTTCTTACCCCTACTTCCCGCGCCCGACGTTCACTTCGCGCCGTTGACAGGTTCATGAAATTGATACACGCGATCAGTAAAACCAATATTCCTACAATACTGAACATCCGTACATAGTCGATCAATCCACCTTGCGGCTGGCCATCTCTGAAAGTGGAATACAAATGCCAGTCTTTCAGCGGGAACAGCATTGCCTCACGATGGAAAGTAGTATAAGACTGCGGCGCATATTGCTTCACCAGCTCCCTGGCCTTGGCTTTCACCTTAACGGCATCGGCTCCAGGCTGCAACGAGACATACAGTTGAAAGTAGGCGTCATTCCAATTGGTCAACGCCTGTTTTATCCCCGGGTCCCGGGCAAAATCGCTAAAGGGAAGCAGGAAGTCGAAATGAAAGCTGCTATTTCGTGGCATGTCCCGAATTACGGCGGTCACTTCAAGTGGGTCCGTCCCGAAACGGATTATCTTGTTCAGCGCATCCTCTTTCCCGAATAGGCTCCTTGCCATTGACTCGGTGATCACAACCGAAGAGCCTGGCACTTTTAACGCCGTTGCTGGATTACCTCCCAATAGCGGAAGCTGGAACACCTGCAGGAATTCCTGACCGACATACTGGACATCACCATAGATGCGCTTGTCTTTCACTACCATCACATGCTGGCCTATATCGAAAGCGGGCGCCATATGGGCAACCTCCGGAATATCATTCTTCAATGCATCGCCAAGCGGCAGACAGACCTCGGCCTGGTTCCTGATGACGCCATTATCATTGTAGTTGAATCGCACCTGGTAGGCCTGTTCATAGCCTGGGACAAATCGGTCATACGATAGCTGGTAATGCACCCATAGCCCAATGAGTAACGCAACGGCCATTCCTGTAGCCAGCCCCAGTAAGTTCAATAAGCTGTAAAGTCTTCCGCGAACGATATTGCGCCATGCAGTCTTGAGGTAGGTACTAAGCATACCAACAGGCCTCTAAAAAAATGCCGCGTTTAAAAATCCTTAAAAATCAACTGATTGCTCTGGCATCCCAACTCTTCACTGTCCGCTATCGATACACCGGTTGTCCACGGACGCGCGATTCATCAAATCGATCGCACCAATGCGAAGTTCAATTTCTTACTGGGCAGCACTCAACTCTTCAATTGTACATCGCAATGAATTTTGAAAGGGGGCCTAAATTATCAGGCTTTAATTTGCCTTCCTGATATCCGAAAACTGTAGGATCAGGGTTGCCATCGGCTTTGAAATACCAGAATATATATCCCTGATGTACCATAAACACAAAATCATTGTTTGCTAAAAAATTGTCCACCTTATCCTCATTTAAAAGTTCTTCTGCATAGCCATTTAGATCGGTTTTATTATTCCATAAATCTGTGCCTATGAGATTTTCGGGTAAGGCCCTCGAGTAGGATTTATAAAAGGACTTAAAAATTTCAGGTAATATCAGTTTTCCTTCCTGTTCCAACTTTAACCAATCCATTTGATTCTTAAGGTTTAAAGATTCTTAAATCTAATTTAAGTCATATTGCTCACGCAGTTAAGGGTAAAAAAAGATTACCCTTTTTCCCTTGCATAAAAATATATAACCCTCGCAGCCTCGTCGTCATAAACGGCAATTTCTTTCTCTTTGTGAAATTCCAGGTAGCTGAGAAGCGACATATCGGCCTTGCATGAAAAGGTGTGAAATAATAGAGTTCCCAGGATAGCTGGTATCCAGAATTTTACAATAAATAGTAATGAAACCAGGAGTATTACAGTAATGAAAACAAACGGTGCAAGAAGTGCAACCTGGAATTCTTTCCTATTCACTACAAATTTATCAGCAATAGCAAGGATAACCAATGTTTTAAAATTAACCCTGACGGATGTTTTTTTTGCTCCCATTGATCTGAATGCGAGCACATGGATATACTCATGAAGTGGTAAAAGCAATAAAGTAAAAATAAATCCATAAAAGAAGTGTGCGATAACGAAAGGATTAAATTTCCCTGAGAGGGAATATTCCACAAAAAAGGCCAGAATAGACAGTATAATGATGAAAGTAATGATCCGGTAGATAATTGTAGCACGCGTCTTTTTCTGTATATAAATTTTAACAAATGGAATTATGTTTGCATGATCGAGCTTTTCAAGCAAAGTATAACCGGTTGGAGGTAAATCTTCTGGTGTTATTTTCATGTTCCAGGAAATTAGGGTTTAAAAATTACAGAATAGAATAAATGTCAACCCATAAGCTAAAAATGATATAAATCTGTTTTTCCCAATGCTGCCTGTATGAGCCTGGCCGCATAGCTATAACTATCTTCCAAGGGAGTTTTGAAATAAAATTCTTTTCGCCAGTCTTCTGGTGCTTCCGGGTGTATTCCTGTTAGCACTATCCAGCCTGAACCATATTTTCCCTGCACTGTTGCAGGTGTGCCATCAGGATATTTTGAAACTACCTCACCCCAGCCATTGAATTGTGGGCCATCTTCCCAATAGTGTTCAATTATTGATCCGTCCGCATTGGTAATAGCAACTGCTGCCTTTCTGATACCTTTATCTTCAGCTGAATAAAATTTAAATTGAACGCCATTCGCAATATTGAAACTATTAAATCGGGTATTGCCTGCCAAAAATCCGCCGGCACAAATTCCCAAATAATTCAATCCTTCATGAATTGCTTTTCGAACATTGGTGGTGGTTTCCTCTGTAAGATATTTACCTATATCTATAAAATTCCCTCCTGGCATAATTAGTAGCTTATATTTTCCAAACTGGCTCGTATCCAGTTTATTTAGTTGCTCAGAATTTACCAGAACAAAATCCATGTTATTTGAGGACAGAATATTTCCGATAGCTTTTACATCATTGGGGGAAGTGCCTTTGCCATTGAAAAGCATAACAGGCGCTTCTCTTAATGTGCTTTTGCATGAAGTAAGCACTACAGCATTGACAAAACAGAAAAGAAGAATAAAATTATTTTTAATGCTCGTCATATTCTTAATGTATACTTTGAAAATCAGAATATTTTCAGGCCCTCTCTGCTCGCACTACCTTCATTCCATGGTATTTTTTATAGTTAGCGAGTTCCTTACCATAAACACAACTCAATTTCAGCAAAACCATCCAGCTAACTTTTTTGGACGGCAGGAGTAATGATAGCCGGCATATGGTATTTGTTTTCAATCGGAAATCATAAATTTGGGATGTTTCACTATCCATCCTTAAGGTATTTGGTTTGGTGATATCGCCATACATTAATATCCCTTCAAAAACATATCCCGTCATTTGATTATTTCCTTTTGGTACTACATTTTCGCTCAAGGGAATTTCAATAATTACTTCATTGTTCTTAACCTCCACCGTATAAGCTGATCGTAGCAATTTTTGAAGTTTATGATAAGGCTGCACATCGTAATCTATTAATCCGACGAAATCCAGTTTTCCCGATTTGTAATATTCCTTCCTTAATAGTCCAGAAACGTTAGCCACAAATCGTCCTGTTTCCAGGCCTTCAAGGAAAGGCATAAGCTTTTTCTTTATTGTACTTGCTATCGGACTTACGATCTTGTTAAGCTTCACATTGTTTTTAAACGAAGTATTTAGCCTGGCAGGCTTGACAGATCCGCGGTTTCTTCGCCAGTGCCCTCCTTCTCTGGAGTTGACCCAGGTATAATCCTCAGGATTACCAGGACAGGGAGGGGTACGCCCGTTTTTTTTCTTTTTATTCATAAATAAGGGAATGGTGAATGGTAATCTAATGTAACGTATTTCCTGAAATTAGGTTATAGGGGAGTTATAGGGGACTTATAGGGAAGTTATAGGGGAGTTATAGGGGATTTTCTTCTGTTTGATACCTGTATGTGTTCGGGATGATACCTCATTGATACCTCTCTATCACCTCACACCGTTTTCCAGCCCCGAGGTACCAATGAGGTGGCATTGAGGTTGAAAAGAGGTTCCATTGAGGTGTAAGGGAATCTATAGGTGAAAGCACTTAGGGATAAGTCGTAAAAAGAAAGCACGCCATCTGATGATAAGCGTGCTTATAATTTTTTTGACCTTAAAGCAAATTAAGCTATTAACCAATCAAACCGTTGGAGGCTTTTTATCCAGTTGCTCTGGTTTCAATACATACACTAATACTCCTCCGGCAATTCCTGCCAGAATAGCCAGCCATATCCCATAAGTAGTACCTGAACTGGCGCGGAGGAATTGAATTAAAGCAAACAATCCAGCTCCTGCAAAACAGCCAGCAGCTATCATTTTGAATTGACCTGCAAATGGCTTGGTTTTATCACCTCCAATAAAGGTTACTATACCGGCACCAATAAATCCAAGAAAACTCAGGATGCCAAGATCATGCATTCCATTATAGGAAATACCGCCAAACCCTCCGAAACTGATTGACCACCAGGGAAGAAAACAGCTGATAATGCCAACACCGGCAATAATGAGCGCATACAATTTTTGTTTGTGGAAATTCATTTGTTCCATAAAGAAGTTGTTGGTTTTGATTCGGCCTACTCATTTGGCTTTTCGGCATCCGCCCCCAGCACGGGTGTGGTATTCTGGGACAATAATTTCACCAGGAACGGGTAACCTAATGTAAGACAGTTTTGGAAATATAACAAAAGGACTGTGGATAAGGGCATCAGGGAGTGGAAATCACAAAGTTGAAAACATCATTCGTAAGCCTAAAAGGTTAATTCATTGATCATTTGCCTGACGGAGGAAAAAAATCTATTTCTTCATGAATAGCAGGATAAATCCAAAAGTAGCTGCCAGTTGAGTCACCCAAAAAGCAAACATCCATCTAATAGTTTCCGTTTGAGATCTATTTACTTTGGCATCTATTTTCTCGTCAAACCCATCCAATTTTTGATTAATAGAGCCAAGATCGCCCTTAATCAAAGCAATTGTTTCCTTAATTGAGCAGATGGAATCCTTTATGATGGAAATATCATCCTTCGTTGCAAGATATTTACAGGCATTTTCCACTTCAGACTTTGTTTTATTTTCATTAAAGGTGATTAAACATTCTGTTGCTTCTTTACCCAGCTTTGGGACCAGAAGTTCATAGAGCCTGGTCAGCGATATCGCACTCATACAATCGGTATTAATCTCAGGTTAACAATTGGAATATAATAACTTCAGTTACATCCTTTCTTCAAACGCAAATTTATTACGCAATTTTTGTTTATCCGGGAGTTACACGGTTAAGTTTCAGTCAGTCGCCATTTTGTATAAAGTGAACATTTTGGCGCTCAGTCTCTGTTTACCAATGTAAGGTCTCAATAAACCTGTTTGGCATCGATTGTTCTGGAAAGAAGGAGAGGGGGAAAGGAATAAAAAAGGGCCTCCCAGAGGCCCAATAAGCAGTGGCAGAGAGTGTTTAATAAAATGTATACTAATGAGAGTACCAATAGAGAACGGATCAGGTTTGATCAACCAGGGTATTAGATTCTATTAAGCTCTCTGCCGCTTATTGGATACAGAGTTTTATTATCCCGGTCCCGGTTATTACCAGGAAAAGGACATATTAGATTATCGAACTTCAAGATTGCCTGTCGCAGTTTCTTCATCCCCTGAAAATACACGGTATATGTATTTTCCACGGGCGAGTGACAACTTCTCATGGTCGCCATCATCCATCTTGTAGTGTTGCATCAATGTACCTTCAAGATCAAAAACAAAGAAGTCGATTTCCTTGCCTTCGTTCTCTTTGGCCACCACATGCATCACTCTTTTAAAGAGATCAGGGTAGATCCTTACGGCAGTGTTGTTTCTGGATTGTGTTTTGGCCTTTCGGGCCGATTTGGCTTCCTCATTTTTTTCTTTGTCGCCTGAAGTCTTTCCAGCAGCTGAGGCAGGTTGGACCATCAGCGTGCACATAGAAATACAGGCAGCAAAAAGCAGTGTAGAATTTAGTTTCATTGGGGTACGGATTATATAAATAGTTCGTCTTGGTCTTCTTAGTAGAATGACGGACACCTCATTTGCCTTCTCTGCAACTTATCTCCATAAGTATTCAGTCTCCAGCCAAAGCGCAACAGCGCTGAAAAGAACGCATCGGCCTGAGTGGGGTCGCCACGCTGGAAAGTTTGAATATTACCAGGATTAGTCACAGCTGATCCATACAGTCCACGATAATATAACCTCCTTGCTTTTGCCGCATCCGCAGCAGACAGGTAAGTATTAAAGAGATTCGGATCTATATAGCCTGTACTTGTGGCATCAATATAGTCTGTATGTGTATCGCGGTGAGTAACGTCAAAGCCGATATAGAAATTCTCCTTCAGCCAGTATTTGGCACCGAAACCCACTACGATCTCGGACTGCGTTAATTTGAATTGCTTCCTGTCTGGATATTCAGCCATTCCCTGGCCTTCAAGGCGAAGTGGCTGGAGCGCTACCCATTGGCCATCCAGCTTTGCTTTAGGATTGAATTTGAACATACCTGCTCCGATCAATGCATAAGGACGCAACTTGCCTTTCATCTCCTCGTATTTCTCAAAGAATACAGTAGGGTAGATCTCCACAGCACCATATACATCTATCACGGATGATTTAAAGCTCAGGTTACGAAGCAAACGATCCACTTCTGCACCACCTTTATTAGGCGCTTCAGCATCATTTCCTTTCAATACACCCTGGTTTAATGAAAGACGCAGTCCCAGCCAGTCGGCTGCATAATAATTCAAATAAATTGATTTACCGAGATTGGTTAAAGGGAAGTCGAGATCCTTTACAAATCGTTTACCGACTCCGGCAGTTCCTCCCAGGTCACCTAAAAAGAACATGGGACCAAAGCCAAGGCCTACTTCCCATTTACCATCGCCTGAAGAGATTGATTGTGAATATCCCCTGGTCGAGGAAATTGCGAGGATCAAACATAGTACGATTGCCCGTACAGAGGGTACAACTCGTTTCATAGATATCAGATTTTACGTTTTCTTCTATTGGTTTTCAGCCACCAAAATAGATAAGAATGCCGCTAATGTTAAATGAATAACAAAAAATCTGGCTGTTAACCAATGTAAAAAGTCATTATACCTGGTGGTTCTACGAAAATTGTATATCGAAGTTTAACGTTCTAAGGAGAAACGCAATTTTTACTAAGAGTAGTCAATTACAATAGGCTATGAGAGAAGCCTTTAATATATGAAGACAGAACTGGTTTGTTATTATTGGGTAGCAGTTTAGTTTGAGATACGTGTCATCTGTATATGATCAATTCCATCTTCATCATATACATCTCCGCTTTGTTCAAAGCCAAACGCTTCGTAAAATTTCTTAAGATATAATTGCGCCCCGATGCGGATGGTACTATTGCCATAAAGCCTGTTTAACTCATCAATACTTTTGTTCACCAAAGCCTTTCCTGCACTTTGCCCCCTTGCTGCAGGTGACGTAACAATACGGCCAATTGACGGAAATTCATAGGCTATGCCAGGCGGTACTATCCTTGCAGTGGCAATTAATTTATCTCCATTCCATCCCATAATATGGTGACAATGCTCATCCTTCCCATCCATATCCTGGAACACACAATTTTGCTCAACCACAAATACTTCTGTACGTAATTGAAGAATGGCATACAGCTCATGAGGCGTAAGGTTCTTAAACTCTTTCGAATGCCAGTTAATCATCTATTGTCAGATAAGATTTTATTTATTATCCTGATAGCTATCGGGATTACCGGTTGACAGGTGATGGCACCACCGGCAATCCTTCATTATTTTCTTCGCTAACAGATTGTACTCCGAAAAAATAATTGTCTTTTGAATAGGGTAGATCAATCGCTGTTGAAGCAGTAAATACCTTTTTCTGCCATACTGCACTTGTTGTTTCTCTTATTAATACATAATAGCCTTTAACCTTTCCCGATTTAGGCGATTTCCAGGTCAGGTTGGTATAGTTGGTCAACTTTCTTGCATCCACTCTTACTTCCTGCGGCATGGAAGGAGATTTAGCCAGATTAGCCAGATTACAAAGATTCATACCTGTATTCTTGCGCAGGTATTCAAAATCCATGAATTCAGGCAGATCGCCATACTGTATTCCATTTTCTTTTCGAACATCCTGATGCTGATGGTAATAATTTTCATTCATTTCAGTTATCCGTACTGCTGCATATCCCCTGTTCACATAAGGAGTGTGATCACCGCCACGCAGGAACCGGTCATTGCGATATACCATTACCACTTCAAGATTATCTACATATCGTTCTCCAATTTCTTTAACATAGCGTGCCAGCTGTCTTGCCTTTCCATCATTTTCCAATCCCAGGGTGCGGATCAATGCAGCACGGGAGGTATCAAGTATCGAATAAGCTTCGCTAAACACCCTGATCTTTGTATTATTTATGATATTGGTCTCATTACTGTTATTGCTTCCCATTATATCATTATTCAATACTGCCTCAATATTCCAGTTCTGTCTCCGTGCCTTTTCTGCCATGAACTCGGCACCCAGCAATCCCTGTTCCTCCCCGCTAACTGCAATAAAAATGATGGTTGCCGGAAAAGAATATTTGCTCATAATGCGCGCGCTTTCCAATACTGCCGCCACACCGCTTGCATCGTCATTGGCACCAGGAGCATCACCCGTGCGGTCCATAACATCACTACGCATATTATCCAGGTGGCCGCTGATCAGGAATATGCGATCGTCTGAAGAGTCACTGCCTTTTAAGGTGGCTACCACATTTCCCAATACCGTAACTGTATCCACCCGGCGTTGTTTCTGCAACGTAACAGTATCTATAAAAGCAGTCATTCGTCCGCCAGATGCTTTTGCAAATTCATTAAAGCGACTCAATACCCAGGTTCTCGCTGCACCAATACCCCGTTTTAGATCTTTTTGAGTGCTTAGTGTACTGCGTGTTCCAAAACTCACCATCTTCCTGATATAGGATTCAAGTGAGTCTTTGGATATTTCGCTCACCATCTTTTCAATTTGAGGATCCCGATGAATGATTGTTTGTTCAAAAGACAGCCTGTAAGTGAAGACAAAGATCAGCAGTATAATAATTTTTTTCATTGCAGTGGGTTGATCTTTAAAATTAAGATATTCGCGTTATATGAATGCAGGAAAGGACATTATAATTGAGGCGAACAACATAACTGTCAACAGAGGTGCCATAACAGTCATCCGGGACATATCTTTTTCTTTAAGTAAGGGTGATCACCTTGCAATAATCGGCAACTCCGGTGGCGGCAAAACCACGCTGGGACTGGCAATAGCTGGAAGAGCATGGTATAAAGGATCAATAGAGATTGCGGAGCCTTATGGGCAACGCATTTCGTGGATTGAGCAGCAACACCATTTTAAGAACCTTTCCAATACCAGTGATTTTTATTATCAGCAACGTTTCAATTCATCGGATGCCGAAGACGCTCATACCGTTCAGCAAACTCTGGCCGAAACAGGTGGTGATATTGCAGCCGTTCTCAAAACCATGAAGATTGAATACCTGGCTGATGAACCGCTGATACAACTTTCCAATGGTGAGAATAAAAAACTCCAGCTGGCAACGGCCTTATTGCAGGAGCCATCAATCCTTATAATGGATCAGCCTTTTATAGGCCTTGATGCTGTTAGCAGAAAAGACCTGCACCAGATCATTAATCATTTGGCCAGCCAGGGGCTGGTAATAATTCTTATAACCAC
>JAJKIP010000337.1 GCA_021154405.1 Segetibacter sp.
ATAATGGTAATATTCGGATGCTTTCGGAATACATTCACCAGTCCTTCCAGCTCCTGTTTGCTATAGACAGTACCACTGGGGTTACAGGGAGAAGAGAACAGGAATACATTGGTATGTGGAGTAATAACCGCTTCCAGTTGTTTGGGAGTGATCTTGAATCCATCTTTATAGGATGTTTTGATCTCCACTACCCTTCCGCGGGCAATCTTTACCAGCTCACTATAAGTAACCCAGTAAGGCGTGGGAATGATCACTTCGTCATTTTCATCAACCAGGGCGAGTATGGCATTCGCCAAACTTTGTTTGGCTCCGGTAGAAACCACAATATTCTCCGGCTTATATTCTAAATTATTATCCCGCTTCAGCTTGGCACATACCGCTTCACGCAGATCAAGAAATCCCGGTACGGGGGTGTAGTGGCTCCAGTTATCATGGATAGCCTTAATAGCCGCTTCCTTAATATGCTCAGGAGTGTCAAAATCGGGTTCTCCTAAACTAAGGTCAATAACATCAACGCCTTTAGCCCTGAGCTCACGGCCCAGTTTGGCCATTTTGAGGGTTTCTGGTTCATTGAAGCGCTGAAGCAGGGAAGAGAGTTGCATTTCTTTTAGATTGTTTAAAATTTTGGGGATTATTATGGATGTTTTTTAAAAACCGGGGCAAAGGTATGGAAGATTGCTAATCAGGAGCTCCCGATCAGGCCGCAAATCCTATTTATTCTTCAGAATGAATCCCTTATCTTTGCCGTCCTTTAAAATACCCATGGTCTGTCCGCCTGCCATAGCGGCAATACAGGCTGCTAAATTGTAAATGAACTTTGTATGCAACTGAAAGGTCTGGTTCGCTTTTTTACGATCCTGCTTATAGTGTACTCCATCTACCAGTTATCCTTTACCTGGTTTGTTCGAAGTCATGAGAAAAAACTCGAATCCCGTGCCAAAACCTTTGTGCGGGTTAATTATCAAAATGCATCGGCTGAATTAACCGATTCAGTTTATAAGAGAAAACTGAAAGATTATGAGGATAGCACAAAGGATGAAACAATTACTTATGGCATCACCGGTGCCATCAGCTACCAGAAAGCGAAGAATGAAGAATTGAACCTCGGTCTTGACCTGCAGGGCGGTATGAACGTTACCCTGGAAGTAGAGATGACTGGTCTGCTGAAAACTCTGTCCAATAATTCAAAGGATCCAAATTTTTTGCGTGCATTGGACAATGCAAATCGCAGAAAGGCAAATAGCGGAGAAAACTTCATTGGTTTATTCGCAGAAGAGTATAAAAAACTTGTTCCAGGGGGAAACCTCGCTTCTTTATTTGCAGCATCTAACAGCGGTATCAAAGTCACTGATTCTGATAGTAAGGTTATGGATGTATTGCAAACATTGTCTAAAGACGCGTTTGATAATACTTACCGGGTAATGCGCACGCGTATTGACCAGTTTGGTGTTGCTCAGCCCAATATCAACCCTGATGCAAGCCGTGGAATTATCACGGTTGAATTACCAGGCGTTACCGATGAGGCCCGTGTAAGAAATTATCTGCAGTCTTCTGCCAACCTTCAATTCTGGGAAGTTTACCAGCTTCCTGAAATTGGCGCAGAATTTCAGAAAGCAGATGATGTTTTCTTTAAACTGATGGGTGGAAAGACCCCCAAAGGCGATACCACTGCTAAAGGAGATTCAAGTATTGCCAAAGACTCAGGTTCTGTAAAAGATACCAATGGTAATTTCCAGAAATTTACTAATGATAGCATTAATAAACCCGATTCACAAATTGCTTCCCAGGAGAATCAGCAGGAAGAAGCAAGAAAGCATCTTTATGGCTGGCTTATACCCGGACAGGGCTATAAGGATAACAATGGAAAAGAACACTATTCCCCATATATAGGCAAGGTTAAAATAAGTGACACGGCAACGCTGAACAGCATGCTCCGGTCACCCGCCATCAGTTCCATTTTCCCTGCTCAGCTCACGTGGATGTATGGAAAGCCAGAAGTAAACAACCAGACAAACAAAACTTCTGAATACCTCGATTTATATGCTATTAAAACCTTCGGTCGCGATAAAGCAAAGATCGAAGGTGAAGCCGTCAGCAATTCCCGGATGGACTATAACCAGCAGGGACAGCCTGAGGTTATGATGGACATGAATGCAACAGGAACAAAAGCCTGGGCTAAAATGACTGGAGAAAATGTAGGCAAGCCCATTGCGATTGTTCTCGACAATATTGTTTATTCTGCACCTAACGTAAACGGCCCTATTGATGGAGGAACCTCCAGCATTTCTGGTGGATTCACCGTTCAGGAAGCAACAGATCTTGCCCGCATCCTGAATGCTGGTAAATACCCCGCTCCTGCCAAGATCGTACAGGAAACAACTGTTGGACCCACTTTGGGTAAGGATGCGATCAATGGGGGTATCATGGCATTCGGCATCTCATTCATTGTTATTTTCATACTGATGCTGGTGTATTATAATACCAGCGGTGTTGTTGCCAATATAGCTTTGATCCTCAACCTCCTTTTCACTATCGGTATTCTCGCCGGTCTGGGGGCAACATTGACTGCTCCCGGTATTGCAGGTCTGGTACTGACCATTGGTATGGCCGTTGATACTAACGTAATCATCTATGAGCGTATCAAAGAAGAACTGGATCGTGGAAAAGGATATATCCCGGCCATCAATGAAGGTTATAGACGTTCATTGCCTCCAGTACTGGATGCGCACGTAACTACCCTGCTTACAGCGATCATCCTGTTCTATTTCGGATTGGGTCCTGTAAAAGGTTTCGCAACAACCCAGATACTGGGTATCCTGCTTTCACTGTTCTGCGGTATCCTCGTGAGCCGCTGGGTGAGTGATATTTTCACCAATAAGAAACGTCACCTTGAATATTTCACAAAGACCTCACGTAAAATTTTCAAACACGCCAAATTCAAGTTCATTGAATACCGCAAAATAGCTTACGGCATTTCCGTTGTTGTATTGCTGGCCGGCATAGGCGCTTACTTTAATGGCTTTGATGAGGGGGTTGAATTTAAAGGTGGCCGTAGCTATACTGTTGCTTTTGAAAAACCTGCCCCTGTTGAACAGATCAGAAAATCACTGGAAACAGCATTTCCTGGAGAAAGCCCGGTGATGAAAACCGTTGGTAATTCCCGCACACTTGATATCACTACAGCCTACCTGATTGATTCAACGGGTTCAAACGTTGACTCTGTAGTGGAAGGTGCATTAACGTCCAATCTGCAAAAATTCGGTAACAGCAAGATCATTGGATTCAAGAAAGTGTTGCCAACCATTTCTGATGATTTGAAAGCCGGAGCTATTAAAGCAACCATCTTTGCATTGTTAGTGATCTTCCTTTATATATTTATTCGTTTCCGCGACTGGAGATATTCATTTGGAACGATCGTAGCGTTGCTGCACGACGTACTGGTAACCCTTGCGGTATTCTCCTTTGCACGGAAGATCGTGAACTTCCCACTTGAAATTGACCAGCACTTTATCGCTGCGATATTGACTGTGATCGGTTTCTCGATGAATGATACGGTGATCGTATTTGACCGTATCCGTGAAGACAGGAGATTGTATCCTACCGCTCCTTTAGGTGATACCATCAACCGTGCGATCAATGAAACACTGAGTCGTACCATCATGACCTCACTCACCGTGTTCCTCACCATTTTGATCCTGTTCCTTGTAGGTGGTGAAGTAACTAAAGGTTTCGCGTTTGCGATGTTGATTGGTGTGATCACTGGTACTTATTCATCGGTATTTGTTGCCGCTCCAATACTGGTTGACCTGGTAAGCAAGAAATCAAAAAAACCGGCAGTTCCTGCTGCAGGAAAAGTAGATATCAAACAGAAACCACAATCTGTTTAACAGAAAACCTAACTGGTTATAAGCAAAAAGGATCCGCTGGAGCGGATCCTTTTTGCTTATAATACACTAAATCTACCAGCTGTTAGGAGTATAGCAATCCTTTTGATACTTTTGGACCTGCTTTGCCTTTCCGGCAGGCAGGTTAAAACTAAATACAACTCCTATGGATCAGAACATGATCAATATGCTACTCGCTCTTTTAGCTCTCCTCGTATCTTTCTATTGCTTTTACCTCATCAATGACCTTCGTAAGAAAGGAAAACCTGCTGAAGGAGATGCATTCAGCACAAGACCGCTCCAATTGCAGGCCTATGAACGCCTGGTCATGCTCACTGAAAGGATCTCTATCCCCAACCTCGTAAGCAGGGCCAACCAGCCAGGTCTTGATTCACGTCAGATGCAACGCCTCCTGAATGATAGCATCAAACAGGAATATGAATACAATACCACTCAACAGATATATGTTAGCCCCGTAGCCTGGAAGGCGGTTACGAATCTGAAAGACCAGAATATGTATATCATCAACCAGATTGGATCAGCCATGCCTGGGGAAGCTTCAGGAACGGACCTTAACCGCCGGTTGCTGGAATTCACGATGTCTGACCGCAAGGGCACACTACATGAAGTGGTAATGGAAGCCCTGAATTTTGAGGCGAAGAAGATTATGAAATAATCCCGATAACTATCGGGAAATTGCTGATTATGCCTACTAAGAAATTTTCTACTGATTCAGGAATTGAAATAAAAGAACTGTACGATTCAGTGGCTGGACCAACACCTGCTGAGAAACCAGGTGAATTTCCCTATACAAGAGGCATTCAGGCTGATATGTACAGGGGCAAGGCCTGGACTATGCGACAATACGCCGGATTTTCCACCGCTGAAGAAAGCAATAAACGATACCACTATTTATTATCACAGGGTGTAATGGGACTTAGTGTGGCCTTTGATCTCACCACTCAAATTGGTTATGACAGTGATCATGAACTGGCAATTGGAGAAGTAGGTAAAACAGGTGTGGCCATCGATACCCTGGAAGATATGGAACTGCTCTTCAAGGGCATAAAACTGGAGGACGTATCCACTTCCATGACCATCAATGCAACGGGATTCATCTTACTCAGTTTATACGTAGCCCTTGCTAAAAAACAGGGGTCCGATCTTACAAAAATCACTGGTACCATTCAGAATGATATTTTAAAAGAATATGCCGCAAGAGGAACTTATATCTATCCTCCCAAGCCCTCCATGCGCATCATTACCGATATATTCGAGTGGTGCAGTCATGAATTACCCAAATGGAATACCATTTCAATTTCAGGTTATCATATTCGTGAAGCAGGCAGCACGGCCGTACAGGAAATTGCCTTTACACTCAGCAATGGTAAAGCCTATGTAACAGCCGCATTGAAAAAAGGGCTCGATATCAATGTATTTGGAAAGCGTCTCTCCTTTTTCTTCAATGCACATAATAACCTGTTTGAAGAAGTAGCCAAATTCAGGGCAGCGCGAAGAATGTGGGCCAAAATAATGAAGGACCTCGGCGCCACTGATCCAAAGGCAATGATGTTGCGCTTCCATACACAAACCGGCGGAAGTACTCTCACTGCGCAACAACCTCATAACAATATTGCACGAGTAACCACTCAAACATTGGCCGCTGTATTGGGCGGCACCCAAAGCCTGCATACCAATGGCTATGATGAAGCACTTAGCCTTCCCACTGAAGAAGCGGCCCGCATTGCCTTACGTACTCAACAAATAGTGGCCTATGAAAGCGGAGTAGCAGATACGGTAGACCCATTGGGCGGTTCCTGGTTTGTTGAATCCCTCACTAATGAAGTGGAAGCCGCTGCATGGCAACTAATTGAAAAAATTGATGCCATGGGAGGAAGCGTTCCTGCTATTGAAAGCGGGTTTATACAGAACGAGATTGCACGCAGTGCTTATGAATACCAGCGACAGGTTGAAAGCGGTGAAAAAATAATAGTTGGTGTAAATAAATTTCAGGCTGAAGCAACTGGTTCAATTCCGATCTTCCGTATTAATGATGATATCCGCCTGATGCAGATAGAACGGTTGACCAGGTATAAAAACTCCCGCAATCGCGCCCGCGTGGATCAGTGTTTGCAAACCCTGAGCGATAAAGCCAACAGTGGCGAAAACCTGATCCCTTCTGTGATTGACGCAGTAGAGAACCATTGTTCCCTTGGTGAAATAGCGGATGAACTTAGATCAGTGTTTGGAGAGTATAAATAAGTAGTACACGCCCTGGTTCCCTGGGTAACTATTTCAACGCATCAATCGTTTGACCCAGTGTTTCCTTTATGTATGGATTATATCCTATTTCTACCTGCCTCACGATCCCTTTTTTATCTGCTATGATATGCGTAGGAAAATTCTCAACTCTCAACTTGCTTGCATAATCTTCCTGATCAGGCACTATCTGGTAACTGAATGTATATTTTTTCAATAACCGGTCAATGCTCTCTTTACTGGATAGCGCAGGCGCAATGAAAACCACATTTGAATCTTTATAGGCTGCAACAAGATTATTCAATAAAGGCATTTCATTAATACAGGGCTGGCAGGAGGTGAACCAGAAGTTGATCACAATGACTTTTCCGAGGAGGTCCTTTTTCTGTATTTTATTTCCAGAAATATCAGTGAAATTGAAATCAGGAAGTGGCTTTCTCATCAAACTCTTCCTGAAATTGTCTACCATCCGGGCTCTTTCCGGATCCCGGGGTTTTGCATAAAGAGTGCCCTGGGCCGACAACATGTATATGTTAAAACTTAGTAGTAATAGAAGAAAAAGGCTTTTTTTCATTTGAAAAGATTAGAACATCAAAAATAATAACTGGCGGGAACTTACATGACGTGCAACTGACTAATTTCCCTATTAATCCTTATTTTCATTGCTTATTTTATCCTTATGCCTTGTTTCAAACGCTTTCTGATACTACTTTGTTTTTGTTCCCCCGCTTTTCTTTCTGCTCAAACACCTTCCTTTATAAAGGATAGCATTGACAAATACATCAACCAGGGGCTGAAAGACTGGGATCTGCCCGGCCTGGCCATCGTGGTTGTTAAGGATGGTAAAGTGGTGGTGATGAAAGGCTATGGCTATCGTGATATCGACAAGAAGACAAAAGTAGATGAGAATACATTATTCATGATCGCCAGTAATACCAAATTGTTTACAGGTACGGTAATGTCCAAACTGGATTATGAAAAAAAGATCTCACTGAATGATAAGATCACGAATTATTTCCCGGATTATAAATTATTTCTTCCCACTACAACAGAACTGGTAACGATCAGGGACCTTCTCTCCCATCGTATCGGTACCAAAACCTTTCAGGGCGATTTCACTTTCTGGAACAGCAATCTTTCCCGCAGTGAGATCATGCATCGCATGCGCTTACTTAAACCTGTTGCACAATTCCGCCAGGATTATGGCTATTGCAATAGCTGCTTTTTAACTGCAGGAGAAGTAGTGCAAAAAGTAACGGGAATCCCCTGGGAGAAATATGTACAGGATAGTATTTTATCTATGTTGAATATGACCCATTCCACCACCATCTCTAATGGAATGGAATCCAAACAGAATGCAGCAGTACCCTATACTGATAACTACGTCGAAAAAATAAGCAGGGTCCCTTATGACCAATGGGATAATCTGGGTCCGGCTGCCAGCATTATCAGTAATGTAAATGATCTTTCGCACTGGCTGTTTTTTCAATTAGACAGCGGCAGGTATAATGGCAAACGAATTCTACCCTGGCCCGTTCTGCAACAGACAAGGGATGTGAATATTATCACTAACAGTCGCAAATCCGCATTATTCCCCATTCATTTCCGGGGATATGGTTTGGGGTTATTTTCTGCGGATTATAATGGAAAACAGATCTACTGGCATACTGGCGGGGCTGGCGGAATGGTTAGTAATGTCTGCTTTGTGCCGGAGGAAAAGCTGGGTATTGCCATCCTTACGAATAATGATAACCAGAGTTTTTTTGAGGCACTTCGCTACCAGGTACTGGATGCTTATCTGGGTGTGCCCTGGGTAAACCGGAGTAAACAGATGCTTGCACCATCACAGGGCGAAAGAAAAGAACAGCTGGAAAAGCTGGCAGCCTGGAAAGAAAAATTGAAGGTTGGCGCCAAACCTCCATTGGCCCTAACGGAATATACAGGTGAGTACGCAAATGAGTTATACGGAACCATGACGATGACCCAAAAAGACGGTCATCTTGTAGCCCGGTTTAACAGTCACAGGGACCTGGTGGCCAATCTCAGCTATCTCGAAAAGGACGAATGGCTGCTTCAATATGAGAATGTACTTTACGGAGTATTTGTTGTGAAATTTAATACCAGCAATGGCAAAGTAAATTCAGTAGAGGTAAAAGCGAATGATTTTGTAGAGTATGATCCATACACTTTCACCAAATCCCGATAGCAATCGGGATTAATTCAAGAAATAGGTGAAATCTGGATTAATTCAACAAATATTCTGATCAGAATTATTTGCCTTCCTTTTTTCCCGTAGCTGCGGGTGCAGGCTTCCAGCTATCTTTCAGTGTTACGGTGCGATTAAAAACAATGCCACTGGTACTGCTATCCTTATCCAGGGTGAAATATCCTTTTCGAATGAACTGGTAACGCTCTTCGAATTTAGCATTCTTCAATTCAGGTTCTGCAAACGCTGCAGCTACTACATGTAAAGATTCAGGATTAATATAATCTTTGAAATCACCGGCTTCATCAGTTGGGTCTTCTACTTTAAACAGGCGATCATATAATCTCACCTCCGCTGTAATGGCATGCTTTACACTTACCCAGTGCAGAGTACCCTTTACATTGATTCCTGAAGTGTCATTCCCACTCCTGCTTTCCGGGATATAAGAACAATGCAGCTCAGTTACATTACCTGATGCATCTTTAATCACCTCATCACATTTAATGATATAAGCGCTTTTGAGCCGCACCATTTGTCCGGGTGCAAGCCGGAAATATTTCTTTGGAGGGTTCTCCATGAAATCTTCCCGTTCGATATATAGTTCATTGCTGAATGGGATCTTGCGAACTCCCGCCTTTTCGTCTTCAGGGTTATTCTCCGTTTCCAAATATTCCTCAGCATTTCCTGAAGGGTAATTAGTGATAACCAGTTTGAGTGGATCAAATACTACCATTCTTCTCAGCGCTTTCTTATTTAGGTCTTCACGCACACAAAACTCAAGCAATCCCACATCCACCATATTTTCTCTTTTGGCCACTCCTATCCTGTCGCAAAAATCACGAATGCTTTCTGGCGTGTACCCTCTGCGGCGGAGACCGCTGATGGTAGACATTCGGGGATCATCCCAGCCTGCCACATATTTTTCATTTACCAGTTGCATTAGTTTCCGTTTGCTGGTAACGGTGTAATTGATATTGCGGCGGGCAAACTCATATTGATGGGAAGGATATATCTCGAGCTTTTCAATCAGCCAGTCATACAGCTCACGATGCGGAACAAATTCAAGCGTACAGATAGAATGAGTTATGTGTTCCATGGCATCACTTTGCCCATGGGCCATATCATACATCGGATAAACATTCCATTTGTCTCCTGTGCGGTGATGATGTTCATGCTTGATCCGGTACAGCACGGGATCACGCATAATCATATTGATATGAGCCATATCGATCTTTGCGCGGAGGGTCCTGCTTCCATCAGGAAATTCACCTGCTTCCATGCGTTCAAACAAATCCAGGTTTTCTTCAATGGAGCGATTGCGATAAGGACTGTTCTTTCCGGGTTCTGTAGGTGTTCCTTTTTGTGCGGCCATTTCTTCGCTGGTACTGTCATCTACATAAGCCAGGCCTTTCTTTATCAGCTTTTTTGCATATTCGAATAACTGGTCAAAATAATCAGAGGCATAGAGTTCATGTTTCCACTCAAATCCCAGCCATTTTACATCTTCCTTGATGCTCTCTACATATTCTGTTTCTTCCGTGGCAGGATTGGTATCATCAAAGCGGAGATTTGTATAGCCCCCATATTTTTTTGTCAATCCGAAATTGAGACAGATACTGCTGGCATGACCAATATGCAGGTATCCATTCGGTTCCGGTGGAAACCGCGTAATGATCTGTTTATACCTGCCGTTCTTAAGGTCCTCTTCCACGATCTC
>JAJKIP010000338.1 GCA_021154405.1 Segetibacter sp.
GGTATGCCCTCTTTCCAGGATTTTATCGCAAGCCTTGCAGTACCCTTCTTTAATTTTCTTAAATGCCATTCATTAATGGATTTGCCTTCACTGAACATGATCACTATTCCCTTCTCTTTAAAAATTTGCTGGCAGGTATTAAAGGTCTGGTAATTGATGGAAAGGTTTTCACTGCCTTCACTGGTGCGGAAAACAGGTAGCATTTTAAGGGAAGCAAGGAAGCGGGCATATAATGGTTTTTTGAAAACATCACCACGGGTGAGGGACCAGATTGGTTGTTCAAAAAGCATATCCAGAATAATGGCATCCAGGAATGAATTGGGATGATTACAGGCAAGGAGCAAGGGGCCTTTTTCCGCAAGCATTTCCGGTTTGGAAATGATGACGCGCCGGCAGAAGATATACATGGCGGGCCGAACGAGAATTTTAAGGAGCCTGTAGAGCAAATGGTAATTTTGCCGTGAATTTAAGGCCTTGACGGCAAACCCTGTAAATGTTTAATAATCATTTATTTATCGGGGGTCAAATATTGGGATCATCGCTCATAAATCCTTCAGAATCACCTATAAAAGCTGTATCTTTGCTGCCCCGATTAAAAACCGTCGGGATTTAATCATGTTTCAGAATTTAATTAAAAAACACTTAAACGCTGATGCACAGGAGAATGGTTCTGCGGATACTACCGCCGAAGCTTCTACAGCGACAAAAACTGCACCTGTGGAAGTTGTGCAAACTGCACACGATGATTTCGACTGGAGCGTAGACAAGAGAAATGTTACTTCTTACAACAAGGTTGAAAAAGAGAAGTACGACAAAGTGTATGAAAACACTTTTATTCAATTGAATGATGGCGAGTTGATCAAAGGAACTGTGGTTGGTCTTACCAAAACCGATGTTGTATTAAACATTGGCTTCAAGAGTGATGGTCTGATCTCCCTGAATGAGTTCCGTGATCTGCAAAACCTGGGAATTGGTGACATGGTGGAAGTAATGATCGTAGAAAAAGAAGACAGGGATGGTCACCTTAACCTTAGCCGCAGACAGGCCAGAATTACCCGTGCATGGGAGAAGATTGTTGAAGTGCACAAGACCGGCGAGGTAATCACCGGAACTATTACCAGCAAAACAAAAGGCGGATTGATTGTGGATGTATTCGGAATGGAAACCTTCCTTCCTGGATCACAGATCGATGTTAAGCCTGTAACTGATTACGATCAGTTTGTTGGAAAAACAATGGAATTCAAGGTAGTTAAGATCAACGAGGCTATCAAGAATGCTGTTGTATCTCACAAAGCGCTTATTGAAAGCGATATTGAAGCACAACGTGCAGAAATTATCAGCAAGCTGGAGAAAGGCCAGGTGCTCGAGGGTACTGTGAAGAATATTACAGACTTCGGTGCCTTTATGGACCTCGGCGGTCTCGACGGCCTGTTGTATATCACTGATATTTCATGGGGACGTATCTCTCACCCAAGTGAGGTGCTGAAGATGGATCAGAAGATCCGTGTGGTGGTACTTGACTTTGATGATGAGAAGAAACGTATCAGCCTTGGTCTGAAACAACTGACTCCGCACCCATGGGATGTGCTTACAGCAAATATCTCTGAAGGCAATATCGTGAAGGGTAAAGTAGTGAATATTGAAGACTATGGTGCTTTCCTTGAGATCATGCCTGGTGTTGAAGGACTGGTTCACGTAAGTGAGATCACCTGGGCTAATACCCCGATCAATGCCAAAGAGTTCTTCAAACTTGGAGATGAGCATGAAGCCAAGATCGTTACACTGGATAAGGACAACAGAAAGATGAGCCTGTCTATCAAGCAACTTTCTCCTGACCCATGGAATGATATCGAAACCAAATTTGCAGAAGGTAGTCGCCATACAGGCCTGGTCAAGAACATCACCAATTACGGTGTGTTTGTAGAACTGGCTCCTGGTATTGGTGGTATGATCCATATTAGTGATCTGAGCTGGCTGAAACGTTTCAATCACCCAAGTGAATACACCAAGGTTGGTAGCAACATTGATGTAGTGATCATGGGAATTGACAAGGATAACCGCAAACTGCAGTTAGGCCACAAACAGCTGGAGGAAGATCCATGGAATACACTGCAGGATACTTTCGCTATTGGAAGCGTGCATGAAGGAACTGTGATCCGTCGTGATGATAAAGGTGCTATTGTTCAACTGCCTTATGGTCTGGAAGGGTTTGCGCCTAACCGCCATCTGGGCAAGGAAGATGGCAAGAGCATTGGTGCTGATGAGACCAATAAATTCATGGTGATCGAATTCGATCGCAATGAAAAGCGTATTGTTCTGTCACACACACGTATTTGGGAGCAGGGCCAGATTGAAGAGAAAGAAAGCCAGAAGAAAGAAGCTCGTGCAGAAGCCGACAAGACTAAAAAGGCCGTTAAGAATATCCAGAACAAGGTTGAAAAAGCAACGCTGGGTGACCTTGGCGTGCTGGCTGACCTGAAGAAGAAGCTGGAAGGCGGCGCTGGTAATGATGAGTCCAAATCAGAAGGTTAATTAAGTTACCAATAAGTTATAAGGCTGTCCCGCCGAAGGCGGGACAGCCTTTTTTATTTGGCTACCCTGACAGAAATCATATAGCATCAATAGTGGGACTTTTACGTCCCTATGATGCTCTGGCCAAATTCTTGTTACCTTGCAATTAAACACATTCCATGAGCTCGTGGCTGGAACGATTGAAGAATGTAAAGCTGGTGAGAAAGATTGTCTATGCTTTAGTGGGTTCCTTCTCATGGCCTGGGCTTGTTATTATCAATAAGCTCGAAATCTCAGGTATGGAGCACCTGAAAGGATTGCCTAAAGGGAATGTGTTATTCGTCAGCAATCACCAAACCTATTTTGCCGATGTGATTACTTTCCTTCACATTTTCTGCGCGTTAAAGTGGGGAAAAATTAACCGCCTGGGACTTCCTTATTATTTACTGAACCCATTCACCAGAGTAAATTATGTAGCTGCAGAAGCAACTATGAAAGGCAACTGGATGAGCCGGCTTTTTGCACTCGCCGGTGCAATAACGGTGAAACGTACCTGGAACAAAGAAGCCAGGGAGGAACGCAAGGGATTGGATGTATCCGATACCCGGAAAATAACACGTGCACTAAGCGAGAACTGGATCATAACATTTCCTCAGGGAACTACCACTCCATTCGCGCCCGGCCGCAAAGGCACCGCTCTCATCATCAAACAAAATAAACCTGTTGTAATTCCGGTGGTAATCGGAGGATTCTGGAGAGCATTTAATAAAAAAGGATTGAAGCTGAGAAAGAAAGGTACCCGGTTGACGGTTAGATTTAAACCTCCACTTGAAATTAATTATGATGCTTCAACAGAAGAGATCCTGGCCCAAATAATGGATGCCATTGAACAAAGCAAAAAGTTTATGCCGAAGGAGCATCAGGTTGCTTCCGGAAATTGAGACGGTCGATTTACTTCATCGCTTTTACAACCATTTTTGCAATTATCTTATTGCCCTTATCAGAAGGATGCAGGCCATCATAGGTCATATCAATAGATTCAACAGGGTAGGGATATTCATCAGTTTCAGGATTGAAAGGGATATCGATATAATCCGGGTATTTGTAATTTTTATATTGTCCGGTTTTGGGGTCTTTGAGGTGTTTAAACTTTACCATGTTCTTCAACGTGATCCCACTTTTATTATACAGGTCAATAAGAGTAAAATGTTCATGATTTGCGATCTGGCCAATTGCATCAGCTACCTGTGAGAGTGACTGATTGTTTTTCTCTTTATATGATCCGAAGGCATTGTTCCTGGAATTGTTGATGTAAACAAAATCAGCACGCTGAAGAGGAGTGATAAGGATGATCTTTGCCTCGCTATTGAGGCTTCTTAGCTTATTAATTATAATGCGGAATGAACCATAAATGGTACCGGTACCTGTGTTATTGATATAGTCGGTTAATGTGCCGATCGGTCGCCCGCCCCACCAGTCGTTGGTTCCTAAAAATATAGAGTATACATCTGCCTTTACTATTCCAAGGTTTTCAATTTCTGTAGCAATACGCACACTGGTCCAGCCATTGTGCCCCTGGTTAATATAATGAACATTGGATAATTTCTCTGTTACACGAGTCAGGTAACCCTTCTTCACCCGGTTGCCTGTTTCATTGGCATGATCATTCAAATACGTAATGGAATCACCAATGGCCACCCAGGTTACAGGTTTTTTGGAAAAGGATGTAGTAAAAATGATTACGGTGAGGAGAACGACGTATTTTTTCATATGAAGATGTATGAATAGCTAAGATAGGGAAGTCTATTTATTCCTGCCCAGCCAGAGGATGGAATTGATCAACAGTCTGTTTTGATTCTCACTACTAAAGGTGGAGGAGAGGGGTTTATTGGTTTTTCCCTCGTAATCCATATCATTATGCCCCATATTGAAATAGACCATGCGGTATCTGGTATTGGTCCACACAACAGGATAATATCCTTCATGCCAGATCTCATGGGGCTTAGGACCTGTGCCGAGCGGAAACGATGAAGTGTCAATTGAAAGCAGGATTTTGATATCCCTGTTTTTCCTTAAGTCATTTTTCCATCGGTACCATTCATTGGGAGCGGCGGTAATTTTAGGGGGTAATCCTTTGGTAGCTGGGTGTTTCCGGTCCTCCACTCTAAGAATGGCAGACGTTGGCCGCCAGGTATTGCTGCCATATTCTCCACTTCCCAGGAATTGATTGTGGTACCAGTCCCAGTTTTGGGGGAAAGCAGAATTATTCAATGCGAATGCAGAGAAATGAAACCCGATCCATGCGCCACCTTTTTGCATGTACTGCTGAAAAGCAGCTCTTTGGGCGGAGTCTTCAGGGCGCGTGTCAAGGAATAGCACTATTTTATATTGCGAAAGAAAAGGAAGATTCAGGTTGTTCCAGTTATTGGTGGAATCATATTGAAAATTGTATTTCTCGCCCGTTTGCCTGAACCATTGATGAGCTTCTTTCACAAAATCAATATGAGCAAGATCATTTTTGGCAGTGTAAAAGGCGATGATTTTGAAAGGAGGTGATTTTTTATCCTGAGAATAACAAAAAAAGGAAGTGTTTATTATGACAAAAACAGAAAGGCAGGTTGTGATAAATTGCTTTATTGCGGTTTTCATTCTTTAGTAATAGTATTCCAGATAATTGTAGGATAAAGAAGGACAATGTAATAAAAATTCCCCTGAACGCTTTTATAAAAAGCGCGCAGGGGAACTTTGTAATATTGGATCAGGATATCCTGCTTAGTAACCCGGGTTCTGTTGAGTTTTAATTTTTGGATTTACATCAACTACACTCTGGGGAATTGGATTCATGTACATCTTATCGGTAAATACGTGTGGATGGTTTAGTCCTATCGGCGTATATACCCAAACTCCACTATTATTAGATGGAACGGAATTTTCAATCTTCATTCCATGGAGATCAACATTCATTACCGTTTTTGCAATTTTCCAGCGAATGATGTCATAAAAGCGTTTGGCTTCAAAAGCAAATTCGATCCTGCGCTGTTCTCTGATCTCTGCCCTCATTTCATCTTGCGTCATTCCCGCGGCCAATGCAGGCTGATTGGTAGAGGGGCGTTGCCTGATCGCATTTACAGCAGCATATACAGATGCATCCGGACCAACAGCTTCATTTTGAGCTTCAGCGTATCCCAGTAATACTTCTGCATACCGGTAATAAACATAGTTTTGACCACTTTGATTACCACCTTCCGGAGCCAGGTTGTTTAATTTCTTTTTAAAGAAATATCCTGTGTTAGTTCTGTCATCAGAAGAAAAATCAATTTCGTTATCTTCTTTTTTAACCTTGTTGATACGCGTACGAATAGTATCTGTTTTTGACATCCACTCCTGTTTGTATGGAGCTCCATCATAGACTATGAAATCGTAAAAACGCTGTTCACGGCCTACGTAAGGATTTTGTGCGTCATATCCTGAGCCGGCTTCATTTATTCGCTTACCGTTTGCCATTCTGTAAACATCAACCAGTTCCTGTGTAGGATTGTAATTACCCCAGGTATGGTAGGCGCCTAAAATCCAGACAGGTCCGCCATACTGGTCAACATTATTTTGAAGCTGGCCACCAGCCCCTGCAACCTGTTGCCTGTCCCATATAACCTCAGAATTATATTCGTTTGCAACGTACCAAAACTTGCTCATTTCCGGGAACAGGTTATATTGCTTGCCAGTTCCACCCCAGTCATCCATGAATTTTTTGAAACTTGCAGCAGCAGTTGCCCATCTTGCAGGGTTGGCAGTAGCAAAATGCACCAGATTACCTGGATCAGCAACCACATAAGATCCTGAGTTGAAAAGAGGACTTGCAGCATACAGTTGACACCAGGCTTTCACCATCAATGCAGCACCTAAAGTGGCCCGGCCTGCATCGCCATTCCCGGCATTATATTTTACCTGCAATTTATTACTTGCCAATATCGCGTCCATCTCAGTCACAATAAAATTGAATGTTTCTTCAAACGTATTGCGCGGAAAATAAATTTCGCTGCCATCCTGGTTATTCAGCACTTTGGTAATAATGGGGAGTCCTCCCACATGTTGCCATAACATGGCATACCAGTAAGCCCTTAAGAACCTTGCTTCATCTGTTCTTTTGGCTATCCATGCTGCACTGTATGCGCCATTTTTATTTTCTGCCAGTTTCTGTATAAATAAATTACATCTTCTGATGCTGGTATAGGCCTGTACCCAATCAGCATAGGTTCCGTTGGACCCACCTTGTCCATCGCCCATTGGCATACCGGCATCATTGGAAGGGCCAACTATGCCTTGTTTCCATCTCCAGGATCTCCAGTAGATACCACCATCGTTATCGTCAGTAAAATTATCCAGGTAATCTGGTGTATTGTGCATGGCGGTCAACCGGCTGTAGAGTCCATTCAGAAAAATATCTGCGTGCTCTTCGGTATCCCATTGAGCTTCTTCTGTTACAGCCCCTTTATTAAGGTTGTCATCCAAATACTTTTTACAGGAAAAAGCACTAAAAAGAATTGCAATCAATACTATTCTTTTTAAAAAATTTATACGTCTCATATTGTTTCAATGTTAGAAAATTAAAAAGTTACGTTTACCCCAACTGTCCAGCTCTTCTGTAGCGGGAATATTGTTTCCGAGCCGGGGTTAACGCCATTGCCAGCTGCCTGGTTATTGTTGCTACCACCTGCCAATTCAGGGTCTATCCAGTCAATTTTGCTGAAGGTTACCAGGTTTTGACCTGTGCCATACACTCTAATTGATTTGATTTTTAATGCCTGAATAACTCTGGCCGGAATAGTATAACCAATTGTTGCTGTTCTTAGCTTAAGGAAACTTGCATCCTGGATCCAAAAATCCGAGGTTTGTGTGTTATTGGAATAAGGCGCTATCGTAACTCTTGGATATTTTGCTGTTCCTTCCTGACCAACGATATAACGGTTATCATAATATTCATATCCCGCATTGCTACTATTGTTGATAAAGGGTACTGTCAGGAATCCCTGAACACCTACTGTTGATTTTGCAGAACCCTGGAAGAATATACTGGCATCGAAACCTTTCCAGCTTGCGTCAAAGCTAAAACCATAGTTAATCAAAGGTTGCGGTTGATTGCCGATATACGTTTCATCGTTTATGTCAATTTTACCATCAGGAGTACCATTTGGGCCTGATATATCCTTGTACCTGATATCGCCGGGGTGCAAAACACCGAACTGGGCAATGGAATAACCGTCAGCTGCGTTAATGATGTTATTTCCGTCTTTATCATCTGCTTTTGTAAATAATCCATCGGAAAGGTAGCCAAACTGACTATTCAGCGGCCTGCCGGTTCTTCTGCGGTTGGGATTATTATAGGTAGATGAATTCTCAAATATTTCAATAGCCTTGTTGTTATTGTAACTAAACGTTCCATTAAAGTTCAGCAGCAGGCCGTTTGCAAATTTTTTCGAGCTACCCAGTGTAATTTCAAAACCTGAACTCTCCATCTTACCTGCATTGATCTGAGACAGACCAATGCCATACTCCTGAGATACAGTAGATGATGGAGTCAGCAGCATGTTTGATCTTTTTTGTTTGAAAACATCGAATTCGAGGTTTAGCAATCCATTAAAAAGATTTGATTCAAAGCCAATATCTGATTTTACGGCCTCTTCCCAGGTAATAAGAGGATTTGATTGATTGGTGGGAGCTGATCCCTGTACTACATTACCATTAAAAGCATAAAGTATAGGCTGATTATTGGCAGAAAGCGTATATGCATCTACAAACTGGAAAGCAGAACCGGCAAGGTTACCTGATTTACCCCATGAACCTCTGAGTTTAAAATAATTCAGCCATTTTATATTTTTCATGAAATCTTCCTGAGTAGCTACCCAGGCTGCTGAGAAAGCCGGAAAGAAGTTATATTGTTTGCCGGGAGCAAAATAATAATGCCCGTCATAACGACCAGAAGCTTCAACGATATATTTACCATCAAATGCATCACTAACACGATAAACAACACCTACCTGGCTGTTGGTTCCTGATGAACCCGTGATGGTATAATCGTTCTTATTTGCACTGCCGAAGTTAAATTCATCAACGTCCAAAGAATAATTATTAATACGGGCAGTATGATTTTGGTTGGTACCATTTCTCGCTTCACCTACTACCAGGCCGGTGATCTCATGTTTCCCAAACTTATTATTGTAATTGAGGTATCCCTGGTATGTAAATGTCTGGTTCCTGTCAAACCTTTCAAACAGGTAAGTATAGGCCACCAATCCTTCGGAAGTAGAGGCTACTTTAGAATATAC
>JAJKIP010000339.1 GCA_021154405.1 Segetibacter sp.
CGTTTCCAGCTTACTTCACTGATATGTACCAGTCCCTGTTTACCAGGAAGGAATTCTACAAAGGCGCCAAATGGCATGATTGATTTAACAGTTGAATCATACACATCACCCACCACCGGCACTGCTACAATTCCTTTGATCCATGCTTCTGCTCTTTGCACACCTTCTTTATTGGCACCAAATACACTCACTTCACCCATATTGTTTACTTCTTCAATATTGATGGTAGTTCCAGTTTCACGCTGCATTTCCTGTATCACTTTTCCGCCTGGCCCGATAACAGCACCTATGAACTCGCGATCGATAAACATCTTGACCATTCTCGGAGCATGTGGCTTCACTTCGCTTCTGGCTTCCGGAATGCATTGATACATTGCATCAAGGATATGTAAACGTCCGCGACGAGCCTGGTCCAGCGCCTGCTGCATTACTTCCATTTTCAATCCATCCACTTTAATATCCATTTGCACCCCACAAATTCCTTCACGGGTACCAGTTACTTTGAAGTCCATATCACCCAGATGATCTTCATCACCAAGGATATCACTCAGAATTGCATACTTGTCTCCTTTTGTGATCAATCCCATGGCTACACCTGAAACGTGCTTGGGGAAAGGAATACCTGAATCCATCAAGGCAAGCGATCCGGCACAAACAGTTGCCATTGAAGAAGAACCATTTGATTCAAGAATATCACTCACCACCCTTACTGTATATGCAAAATCATTGGCAGGCATCATTTGTTTAAGTGAACGCATGGCAAGATTGCCATGGCCTACTTCCCGGCGACCGGGGCCCCGCATCATTTTTACTTCACCAGTTGAAAAAGGAGGGAAATTATAATGGAGAATGAATTTGGTATAATCTGATTTAGCCGCACTTTCTACCAGCAGCTCATCTAAAGGCGTTCCCAGGGTAACTGTAGTAAGTGATTGTGTTTCACCTCTTGTGAATAAAGCCGCGCCGTGAGGAGAAGGCAATACGTCAACTTCCATGTCCAGCGGACGAATGTTTTCAAGACCACGTCCATCCAGACGAACTTTTTCATCAAGGATCATATCACGTACCACATAATACTGGAGGTCGTCATAATAGGCAGAAGCGAGCTTCTTGGTGGTGTCTGGAAGACTTTCTTCCTCAGAAAGGCCCAGGTCCTTTTTCAGAAATTCTTTCAACTCTTCCTTCACTGCATCAAACCTTTCACTACGGTCGTGTTTGGCCAGTTTGCTTTTTGCTATTTCATATACTTTATCCTTTGCAAATGCATTTACTTTTTCACGCAATGCTTCATCCTGCACCGGTTTTTTGTAATCACGTTTTCCTTTTACCCCTACCATATCTCTCAATTCTTCCTGCGCTTTTACCTGGATGCGGATGGCATCATGTGCAATTTCAAGCGCCTTGCAAAGATCAGCTTCACTGCACTCCTGAGCCTCCCCTTCTACCATCATCAGGTTCTTGTCAGTAGCAGCGATCAGGAAATCCATGTCTGCTTTTTCCAGTTCAGAGCGGGTTGGATTTACCTTGAACTCTCCATCAATACGAGCCACCCTTACTTCGGAAATGATCTCTTTAATGGGAATATCCGAAACTGCAAGTGCTGCTGATGCTGCCAGACAGGCTAATGCATCAGGCATAACTTCCATATCACTGGAAATAAGGGAAACGAGTACCTGCACATCACACAGATAATCTTCAGGGAAAAGTGGACGAAGTGCACGGTCGATCAGACGTGATGTCAATACTTCATAATCGTTGAGTTTGGCTTCTCTTTTGAAAAATGATCCGGGAATACGACCGGCAGAAGAGAATTTTTCCTGGTAATCTACTACCAGTGGAAAGAAGCTTTGGCCTTCTTTGGGTTCTTTATTTGCTACTACAGTAGCGAGGAGCATACAATTACCGATTGATACAGTAACTGCACCATCAGCCTGGCGGGCAAGGCGGCCGGTTTCAATAGTAACCTGACGACCATCGCCTATATCAAATGTTTTGCGAATTGGTTGTTGTAACATAGAAAGGAATTAATAGTTAAAGATTGGAATCAAACGAAGTATCCTGTGGGAAACCCTGCCATACAGGCAGGCGGAAATCCCAACGTCTTCAGAGATGTCGGGACAATCGTTATCCAGTCTTTCCTTTCGAGAATGAAACTTCAGAATAAGGACTCCCTATCTCTTTTCAGCAGGGACTTACTTTCTGATTCCGAGTTTCTCGATCAATTGGCGATAACCTGAGAGGTTATGTTTTTGCATGTAGTTGAGCAAACGCTTGCGTTTACCAACCAGTTGCATGAGACCGCGGTGAGTAGAGAAATCTTTTTTGTTTACCTGAAGGTGTTCGCTGATCTGCGAAATGCGCTCGGTTAATTGAGCGATCTGACCTTCAATGGATCCGGTATTGGCAGCTTTGCCACCAAACTCAGTGAAAATCTTTGTGTTTTTTTCTTTAGTTAAAGGCATCTTTGTTTTTTTAAATTCATCCGATTTGTATCCTATTATTTGTGGCGGCAAAGGTAAGGAAAATCAGGATATTTATTAAGGATTTCAGCTCTATTTTTGCCTCATGGAACTATCCACAGATACAAGGAACATATTGGGTCTCAAGCTTCCCACGGATCCCAGATGGGTAGACCTGGCAGGAAAATCCCTGGAAGAAATTCTTACGGACCACGCCTACTGTGAACAAAAAGCAGCCACAACCTGCATTACCCTGATCCAGCGGTATAGCGACAAGGAAAAACTGGTAAACGAGCTCTCCCCCATCGTAACCGAAGAATGGGGTCATTTTCGCCTGGTATTGGCAGAACTGCATAAACGCGGCTTAAAGCTTGGTAAACAGCGCAAAGATGAATACGTAAACCAGCTACTGGCTTTTCAGTTGAAGGGCGGTCACTGGGAAGACCGGTTTTTGGATCATTTACTAACCATGGCACTGATTGAGGCCAGAAGCTGTGAACGATTCAAGCGGTTGAGCGAAGGTCTTGACGACAGTTATCTTAAAAGTTTCTATCGCCGTTTTATGGAAAGTGAAGCAGGCCATTATACCCTGTTCATTGAACTGGCGGAAACTTATCTTCCCAAAGACAAAGTACGCCGCAGGTGGAACGAATGGTTAAAGTACGAGGCGGGTGTTATCGCAAAACTGGAAGTACGAGGCGACCGGATTCATTAATTTCCGATCCATTTCCGAACTTCAACAGGCACTAAACCTTCATTATGGATCTGCAACCCGGGCAGCAAGTTTTGTCAGCTTTTGGAAACTACGAGCCTGATCTACCGGATCATTCTCCGGGAGAAATGGTGGTTGAGTCAGTGGGTGGGGGACTTATCAATCACACCTTCAAGGTTAGCTCAGAATTCAAAACACCTTTTATTCTTCAGTGTATCAATAAAAATGTATTTCACGACCCCACGGCAGTACAGGAAAACTATACCCATATCTGGGAATACGCTCAATACGAAGGAACCAGGCTTCGTATTCCAGAGCCCAGGTATTGTGGAGAATCAATCACGCTGTTTGTAGATGATAACGAAAATTACTGGAGAGCTTTTGAATACATTGGAAATACTAAAACCATTCCTGCAGCCAGCACAAAGAATCAGGCCATTGCAACAGCCGGTGCGTTTGCAAGATTTACTGCAGCTTTTCATGATTTTCATACTGAACTATTAAAAAATGTAATTCCCGGTTTCCATGATCTGGGATTGCGCTATGCCCAATTTGAAGAATCACTCAAAGGTGAATATTATGAGCGAATGAGCAAGGCAATCTCCCTTATTGATGAACTAAAGAAACGGGAACGGTACAAGCATTTTTATGAGATCATGACTGAATCACCAGACGATTTTCCATTGCGCGTGATGCATCATGATGCCAAGATCGCCAATGTCCTTTTCAATAAAAAGAACGGAAGAGTCATTTGCCCAATCGATCTTGATACAGTAATGCCCGGTTATTTTTTTTCTGACCTCGGCGATATGATCCGCTCTATGGCCTGCATAAATGATGAGGATAGCAGGGAATTTGATAAGATCAGGATCCGGAAGGATTTCTATAATGCTATTGTAAGTAATTATTTGTCTGTTATGGGTAATCAGCTGACTGCCTCAGAAAAAAAATATATCCATTATGCGGGATTGCTGATGGTTTATATGCAGGCTCTTCGCTTCCTGGCAGATTTCCTGAATGGGGATATATACTATCGAACGAATTATGCCGATCAGAATTTTGACAGGGCCATGAACCAGTATGTATTGCTAATGCGGCTTGAGGAATGGCTCCTCCCTAACTCCCCCTCCTATGGCTGATGCAAATACCTGTGGTGCATAGCCCACCTTTCCGGAATAATATTCAGTGAGTTTTGCTTCAAAATCTTTAAACCCATCTTTTTTGATCAGTGCAATAGCGCATCCTCCAAATCCGGCACCTGTCATCCTGGCGCCAATACAACCGGGGTAAGTCTTGCAGAAATCAACTATTGCATCCAGTTCCTTACCGGATACTTCATATAATTCTTTCAGGGATTGATGAGATGCATACATCAATGCTCCGAACTGTTTTAGATCTCCTCCCTTTAATGCTATTGTGGCCTGTTTCACCCTTTCATTTTCAGTCACCACATGTAGCGCTCTTTTTTGAAGCACAGGATCACTGATCAGGTATTTTTTTGAGTTGAATTCTTCCGGAGTGATATCACAAAGGAAATCGGCTTCTATTTCCTGCCTCAGTATTTTAAGTGCTGCTCCACATTCCGCAAATCTTTCATTGTACCTGGACTCTGCGAGTGTGCGTTGCTTATTGCTATTGATGATAGCCAGTACATATTCTCCAATTTCAAAAGGGATATACTCATATTCGAGCGTATCACAATTCAGAAGAATGGCCTTATCCTTTTTCCCCATGGCTACTGCAAACTGGTCCATAATGCCTGAGTTCACTCCAATAAATTCATTCTCTACTTTTTTACCCAGCAGGGCAATTTCTTTGGGAGTAATACCTAATCGGAACACTTCGCTGAAAGCAAAACCTGTTAGCACTTCAATGGAAGCTGATGATGAAAGTCCGGCGCCTATCGGGAGATTACCATAAAATAGCATATCCAATCCTGAAATGGCATGGCCCTCCTGTAATAACTGGTCAATCATTCCCAACGGATAATTGAACCACTCCTTCCCGGTTTTTGAATAGGAGGATTGTAATCGTATACTTGCATTTTCAGGAAAGTTGATACACTCAAACCTGAGAACACTATCGGCATTATGAGCAAGGACCAGCCATGTGCCTGAGGTAATGGCGCAAGGCATCACCTGGCCGCCATTATAATCAATATGCTCTCCAATGAGATTAACCCGGCCGGGACAGAAAAATATTCTTTCTGGTTCCCTGTTAAATCTTTTGTGGAATTCTTTTTCCAGCTCTACGTTTGTCATAGCTATTATCCTATTTTTGAAACATGCGAAAGGCTGATAAACAATTTTGTTTTTCTTATTTCGGCGAAGATATTTATTTGTTTAGATTGACCAATTCAAAAGGTACAGAAGTTTGTATCAGCAATTATGGTGCGACCATTTTATCTTTCACGCTCCTTCAAAAAAACGGTTCCCGTAATAATATTGTTTTAGGGTTCGACAAAGTAGAGGATTACAGCGCAGATAATTATCTAAATGCAAATCCTTATTTCGGTGCCGCTATCGGTCGCTACGGAAATCGTATTAAGTGCGGAACTTTTACACTGGACGGAATTGAGTTTTCACTTGCCAAAAATCTGGGTGCTGACCATCTTCACGGTGGAAACACCGGTTTGGATAAACGAGTATGGAAATGTGGGGATTATTCTTCTAATGTTCTGGTGCTTTCCTATTTTAGTCCGGACGGTGAGGAAGGATATCCCGGCAATCTTTTTATCACTCTTCAATTTGAACTATCCGAAGAAAATGATCTTAGTTATACTTATTCCGCTATTTCAGACAAGTCTACACCGGTGAATCTTACCCACCATACTTATTTTAACCTGGATAATGGTGAAGGAAATGTTGGGAATACGCTTCTAAAAATTAATGCTTCCTCCATACTTGAACAGGATAAGCACCTCACTGTGACTGGCAGGCTAACAGAAGTGAAGAACAGTTTTTATGATTTCCGGCAATTAAAACGGATCAATGCGGACTGGAATCCCAAATCAGGATATGATCAAAGCTTTGTGCTTGATTCAGTTAATCCCTCTATTGCAGCTGCAGAAGCTTATTCTGAGAAATCGGGGCTATGGTTACAGGTATTGACTACTGAGCCAATTGTTCACCTGTATACTGGTGGAGGAATCCCAACTATTACCGGAAGCAACAACAAACAATATGGTGCCTTTTCGGGATTTTGCCTGGAGACACAGGTACATCCGAATGCAATCAACATACCTTCATTTCCTAACACCATTTTAAGGCCCGGACAAACTTATCACCAGCGAACTACCTATAGGGTCAGGGAAGAGAATCCTGTTAATACTTTCAATTTCCTTTCTCTGAGAAGTAAGTGATTTCTTCCTGCAGGTCCAGAAAGCTATATTTCTTGCTGAGTGATTTAGCCTTTTCCAAATGAGTTTTGAGGAATTGTTTGTGCGCTCCAGTATCGGGCTGAAAGGCTTTATGCTTTCTGGCAATAATGATCTTCTTTACTTCCTTCATTAATTCCTGTGCTTCTTCTTCAATACAGGATTGAGCGAATTTCTCGAGCACAAAATCAGTAGCCATATAATTGGGATGAACAAGGTCGATATCATAAAA
>JAJKIP010000340.1 GCA_021154405.1 Segetibacter sp.
GGCTCCCACAATTCTATTTTATTTCCTTCCGGATCAAGTATCCATCCAAATTTTCCATATTCAGATACCTGGGGCTCACCAATAACAGTTACGCCTTCTTTTTTTAGCAATTCAATCAGGCCCAACAAGTCTTTCACACGGTAATTGATCATGAACTGTTTTTCAGATGGATCAAAATACTTTGTGCTTTCCTTAAACAGGTTCCATACAGTTTGGCCTTTCTCGCCATTTTCTCCATTCCATTCGAAGACGGTGCCATACTGGCTGTTCTTAATTCCAAGGTGCTGGTCATACCATTCTCTTAACTTTTCAGGATCCTGGGATTTAAAAAAGAATCCGCCAAGTCCGGTAACTCTTTCCATAATTTTATTTTTAAGTTTATCTCCATACGCCAATAATAGCGCCCATTAAAGTTAGCGCTAAAAGAAGATAACCACCGTTTATGAAAATGTAACGCGCAGATTTATGTTCAAATAATCCCACAATCGCAATTCCGCAAAAAGGCCAAAGGCCCGACAAAAATCCCATCTGTGTTCCCCATGCAATATCTGTTCTCTGCGCGCACTCGTCCGGACAGGTAGCAGGTGAATCTGCCAGGTACATTCCAAGATTGGCAGCCATGATCAGAGAGAGTACAAATGCCCAGCCGTAAATTTTTCCCGCATTACCTGCCTTTACATCGGTAACTGTCATTTTGTTTTCTGTCATCCAGGCCTTTCCAAACAGAGCTGGAGAATACCAGACTCCTCCTAATACAAAAGCAGAAATACCTGCTACTAAAACAGCGATCCAGTTGATTGTACCCATAAATTGTTGGTTTGATAATTAGTGAAGGTGGTTATAATTATTCCCCATGTGGATATATATCGAATCTATTTCATAATTTTTACGGTTGAAATGAAAAACGACCAAACGTGGAAAACAGGGAGATGAAACATATTGATGATGCGACGAAAAGAATAACTGATTCGATTCGCATTAATGATATCGGTTTTCGTCTTATCCTGATCCCATTTTTCGGCATATTAATCCCTTTAGTTACCGGGCTGGTTGATCATACCAGTTATTCTCTCTGGCAAACCAAGTTTAGTTATCTATATACTATTGGTATCTCTTTTATCATTTGGCATGGCAATCGTTTTCTGCTATTTACCTTGCGCACTTATTTCGACTGGTTCAATAAACCTTTACAGAAAATAGTTTCGCTGATACTCGCCATTTCATTTTATACCATTCCGGTAAGCGTATTGCTCCTGGTGGGATGGTACCATATTTTCGCCGGGGGTAAAGTGGACTGGAACATAGTTAGCATGAACTCGCTGATCATCATGATTGCCGTGCTTTTTATTGTGCATGTATATGAAACGGTATTCCTGGTGAAAGAAGCTGAAACGGAAAAGGTGCAGCGTGCCCAAACTGAAAGAGCCAAAGCAGAGGCTGAACTGGAAGCCTTAAAGAACCAGATCGATCCGCATTTTATTTTCAATTCGCTTAATACGCTTTCCCATTTAATTGAAGAAAAACCTGTTAAGGCCAAGCAGTTTAATGATGACCTTGCTGATGTTTATCGCTATATCCTCGCCAATAAAGCCAGAGACCTGGTATTGCTCAGAGAAGAAATGGATTTCCTGAAAGGCTATTTTTCCTTACTGAAGATCCGGTTTGAAGAAGCTGTGCAGATAAATATTACCGTGCCTGACAGGCAGCTGGATCAATTCCTTATACCTCCGATTTCGCTACAGGTGCTTGCAGAAAACGCCATCAAGCATAATGAGTTCAATGATCATGAGCCGCTGGTGATTGTAATTGCCTTAAAAGATGATATTCTTACCGTTCATAACAATCTGCGGAAAAAACAATTGAGAAAAGGCTCATCTGGAATCGGACTCAGGAACCTTAATGAACGATATAATTTAACCACCAATAATTTTATCACGATAAAGGAAAGTGAAAATTATTTTACCGTACGTTTGCCTGTTTTAAAAATAATCTGACAACCTGAACCTGGCATGAGGACACTTATTATAGAAGATGAAAAGCCGGCAGCTGATAAATTAAAAAAAGCCATAGAGAAGGCCGGGGTGGGCATTGAAATAATTGCCCAGCTGGATAGTGTTCAGTCTGCCATTCAATGGCTCCGTACCCAGGAACAGCCTGAACTGGTTTTCATGGATATTGAACTTTCAGATGGATTATGCTTCAAAATATTTGAAACCGTTTCTGTGCCCTGTCCCATTATTTTCACAACTGCCTATGATGAATACTGGCAGGAAGCATTTGAATTAAACAGTATCGATTACCTGTTAAAACCTGTGAAGCAGGAAAAACTGGAAGCCGCTTTAAAAAAATATGATACACTCAAACAGTATTTTGCTTCCAATTTCCAGCAGTTAATGCAGACAAAACAGACCAATCTTCCTGCCTATAAAAAAAGATTCCTGGTTAAGCGCGGAACGGATTATATCAGTGTAAAAACAGAGGATATTTCCTATTTCTATGCCACACACAAGCTGGTTTGCATGGTCAATAAAAAGGCTGAAAAGTTTATACTTGATATTTCGCTCAGTGATATTGAAAAACAGATTGACCCCGTTTCCTTCTATCGTATCAACCGCAAGTACCTTGTGAATATGAGTGCCATAAAACGGATCAAGTCATACCCCAAAAGCAAACTGGAGGTGGAAGTGGATCCCCCTGTCAATGATGAGATTATCATCAGCCAGGAAAATGTGGCGGCATTTAAGGACTGGATGGGCAGTTAACCGATGCAATCGTCTACCCAAATCCATAAATAATATCCCTGTTTTTTTCATCCTTTTTTCAGTATCTCTCTGTGTAATCATTTGGCCACATACATCTCCTTCTAAACGGAGTGTATGGCAAACAAAACCCTGCAGGTTGATCCCCGTGCTTTCCAGGTGATCTTCCAGGCTATCTTTTTGAGTTATGGAATCCTGGCACTTGACTGGGACCCCGACTGGTCACATTATATCATTACGATAGGCGGCTGCCTGCTTTTTCAATACTCGGCAGATTCGTTAAAAGCAAAGAAATGGCTGTCGGCAGGAGACTTTGATCGCTGGGGATTCAGTGTATTGATCAGCGCCATGAGTTTATGTCTGCTGCTAAAAACCAATTACTGGTATATAAGTCTTTTTGCGGCATTTGCAACAGTAGGTTCAAAATATCTATTCCGGTGGAACAGGAAACATATTTTCAACCCTTCTGCTGCAGGCATTATAGCAGCTTTACTTTTTACCAATGATGCGTGGCTAAGTCCTGGTCAATGGGGTAGCAATGCAGTCATTTTCTTCGGGGCAGTAACACTGGGACTAATTGTTGTGACCAGGGTTCAAAAACTGGATGTTTCACTGTCATTTCTAATAACCTATATCGGATTATTGTACTGGCGACAGATTTATGTTCTGGGATGGCCATTAGACTATTTCCTTCATTCAGTAAGCACAGGTAGTCTCCTGTTATTTACGTTCTTTATGATCAGTGATCCGCGGACCTCTCCCAATCATCCATTAGCAAGGATCCTCTGGGCAGTTTTGATAGCAGCAGTTTCTTTCTACCTCACTGCATTTAAATGGAAATACAATACGGTTATCTGGGTACTGATTGCGGCGGCCCCGCTTGTCCCCGTTCTTGACTGGTTATTCAAATCCAGCTCATTTTCCTGGAAACCTTCCACACTTCATTTCAATTTTATTCATAAACTCAAACTATTAGTCATGAAACCTTTCACAAAAAAACTGGCTGCACTGTTCATACTCACGGGTATGATCAGTCATGAAGCCATTGCCTTCTGCGGATTTTATGTAAGCAAGGCAGACGGTACATTAAAAAATAAAACATCACAGGTAATCCTTGTGAGAGCCGGTAATTGGAACGTGATCACCATGTACAATGATTTCAAGGGCAATTTCAGGGATTTTGCCATGGTTGTACCTGTGCCGGTTGTACTACAAAAAGACGACATTAAGGTAGTTGATCAGAATATTTTCAATACGTTAAATGAATATAGCAAACCGCGACTGGTTGAATACTATGATCAGAATCCTTGCAACCCGGTAATGTATGAGGATGTAGTAGTGACTGGATTGGCTAAAAGTAGCGCAGACTTTGAAAGTAATGGTTTCTATAAACGAAAGGAAGAAAGGGTAAAAATTGAAGCCAAATATATTGTTGGAGAATATGATATTCTTATTTTAAGCGCCAAAGAGAGTACAGGACTAAAATCCTGGCTTGAAGAGAATGGTTATAAAATACCAGCTGGGGCAGAAGAAGTACTTGAACCTTATATAAAAAGCAATCTCAAATTTTTTGTCGTGAAAGTAAACGAGAAGGAAAAGAAGAAATTGCCAGGCAATTTCCTTCGTCCAATTCAGATCAGATTCTCTTCGCCCAAATTCATGTTGCCGATCAGATTAGGTATGGCCAATGCAGATGGGGACCAGGATATGATCGTTTATGCATTTACCAAACAGGGAAGGATTGAAACTACCAATTACCGAACAGTTAGTTTACCCACTTCCAAAAACGTTCCTCTATTTGTGAAAGATAATTTCTCGAGCTTTTATACAAATCTTTTTCAACATCAATGGAGCCGGGAGGGAAAATCAATAGCAATGCTGGAATATGCCTGGGATGTTAGTCCGCAAAATTATGTGAAATGCGATCCCTGTGTAGCAACAGCACCTTCCACGCAGGATCTTGTACAGGCCGGAGTATGGTGGGTTAATCCCATGGAAAAAGATTATAGGATTCAGGATGATGAAGATGAAAATTCTTCCAGTGTTTATTTCACCCGTTTGCATGTAAGGTATAACCGAAACAGCTTCCCGCAGGATCTCCAGTTCCAGGTTACACCCAATACAGAGAACTATCAGGCGCGCTATATCATAACTCATCCTGCTACCGGCGATTTCAGCTGTGATGCTGGTAAAAAGTATTTGAAGGATTTAAAACAGCGCCGTGCTGATGAAATGGAAATGTTAACCCGGCTTACCGGCAAAGGTTATAGTGATTGGGATGTTGTAACTAACGAAGAAGAAAAGGCGGTTCCTGCAGAAGCAACTTATGCAAGTTTATCCCATGAGGCTTCAGAAAGGAAAGATAGAACTAACGGCGTTCTTCTGGCGGGAATTGGGGTACTGGGCGCAATATTCCTTTTTGGAAAGAGGAGGAAGAACACAGAATAAAAACGGGACAATAAAAAACCCCGCATGCTGGGAATAAAGCAGCGGGGTTGTATTAACTACCAGTAACCCTAAAAGAAAAAAGTATTAACGGTTTCCACCGCCTCCGCCACCACCACGGCCTCGCATGGTAGGCTCAATAGCGTCCTTGTAGATCTTGAATTTATCATCACCCAGGATCGTTTTTAATTCTTTGTCTCTTGCATCCATCAATGGCTGTGATTTCTCACGCATTGCCTGGAAATCGGGCTGTCCGCCACCTGCCATCGCTTCTTCACGAAGCTTATCCTGTCCACGGTAAAAAGTAGCAAATGCAGAATCTACCTGTGCCTGTTTAGTGGCGTCCAGATGGAAAGCACTGTCTATTTTTTCATGAGCACGTTGTACACGCTCAGCAACAGTACGGCGCTGTCCGCCTCCGCCACCCTGAGCCATAACAGTAACGCTTCCGGCAAGGAAAAGAAGCGAAAGGATGAAAATGGATTTTTTCATTTAATTCGTAGTTTAAAGTGTTATTTATTTTTTGTTGTCGTCTTTCTTTTTATCTGGTCCACCGCCGCCCCACCGTGGATTGATCATCCCCTTTATCACCTTTTGTATTGTAGAGTCATATCGGGGCAATTGTTCAGGAGTACACAATTGTTTCAGGGTAAGGAAATGATTGAATATTCTTTGATCGATGGCTTCCTGTTTATCTCCAATAGCTTCCAGGTAATGGTTAACCTGTGAATCAGAAGGTGTCTGTGTCTGACCTAATAACTTATACAAACTGTCCTTGGCATTGAAAATATCATCAAATAAAGGCTTCATTCCATCTTTATGCTTTGACCGTATCTCCCTGTACTGTGCTATCTGGCTATCTGTAAACCCTACCTCGTTCTTCAGCTTCTCTACCATGAATTCACCTCGAGGTCTATTATCCTTCGGCTTATTATCCTCACAATTCTTTTTAGTCAGATAGAAATAAAGCATTGCTATGTTGGATAACAACAGAACACCAATTATAAAAACAAGAACTTTATTATTTTTTATGTAGGTCATTTGTTGATGGATGGTGATTCATAGTCATAGAAAGTATTCACGGCAACATTATACTCATCAGGCAATTGCTGATCATTTGCCACCTGTATTGGACTGACCTGGCTTGATTCATTGGTGCTATTCATCACCGCCCACGTATTGACCAGCAGGACCACACATATCATTGCGAGGGCATAGGCAGGACGGCTGATAAAACCGGTAATGCCCGACCATTCCCTTTCCTTCCTGTTAAGTCTGGCCTTCAGGCGGGTATAAAAATAGGGTTGCGGCGTAGCACGTTGAATGCCATCCAGGCTTTCAAGTGCCTTTTCGATTCTCTTCATATCTGGTATCTGCTTCATAACGCTATAATTTGACGTTGTTTTGATAGGAAAACCTTTGCCTTATTGCTTTCCCCGGTAATACTCTTCCAGTTTTTTTTTAAGATTGATTTTTGCCCTGTGTATCAACGATTCAACAGAGGAAACGGTTGTCTTCATGACATCGCTTACTTCCTGGTAGCTTAGGCCTTCTATTTTGTGCAACGAGAATGCAATCCGTTGATTATCAGGTAAGTTTTTAATCGCCTTGAACAATTCCCCGGCATCTTCCTTCTTATCCAATGCTACTCCCGGGTGGTTAAAATCCGGTGGATGCACCACTACCTGGCTTTCCTCTCCAAATATACTTTTAACAAATGCAAAACGCTTCTTTCTTTTCTTGCGGCGCTCATGGTCCAGGGATTTGGTAACCGTGATCCGATACATCCACGTAGAGAATTTTGAATCCCCCTTGAAGGAACCGACTGACTGGTACACCTGTACAAATACTTCCTGTGCTATATCCTCCGCATCCTCAGCGTTTTGTACAATACCCAGCGCCGTGTTGAAAACCATATCCTGCCAGGTCTCAACAATCTTCTTAAAAGCAGCTTCATCGCCCTGCTTTAACCTTTCGACCAAAGTTCTTTCATCCAATCTCCGGGAATTTTGCTTAGGACGATATTACAGAAATTTTCTTTCGAAACGACTCGCTGGAACAATTGATGTTTAGTTATTAAAAACCTCCGCCTCCGGGAAAGCCTCCGCCCTGGAAATTGCCACGCTGAAAATTACTCCGTTGCGGCCTTGCAGGAGTTCCAAAGTTCTTCAGGCTATAAGTAAAGGTTAAAAGGAAATATTGTTGCAGTACATTACTTCTCGTATCAGTAATAAATCCAGGCTGACTAACATCACGGGAAATACTTTGATTCTGTTTCAGCAGGTCAAAAACAGACAATTTCAATTCAGCCTGTTTCTTGGCCAGGAACTTTTTACCAATAGCCGCATTCCATAACCAGAAACTTTGATTTAACCCTGCGCTGAGACCGCTATATGTCTGGTTATTGACATCATTCTGAATAAACCATCCTTTTTTGGATAGCATGTTCAACTGAAGACCCGCAACCTGGTTAATATATTTATTTTCCTGGGATTTATCAGCAGAGTTCTTCGCATTGCTGAAATATGCGTTATATGAAATATTGAAATCAATGTATTCATTCACATTACTGGCTATAACCACTCCTGTATTAAATGTGTAATTATCTGTTGTGCTTTTAACGTTTTCGATAAGCGCTGGTAACTGGCTATAAGAAAAACCTGTACTCAGGTTCACGTTTGATTTGATGAACTTCACCGGCTGGCTGAAGGTAAAGAAAGAGCGGAAACTCTTATACCCATCAAGGTTAACTGGTTTTGTGAGCTGCCCACCTTTTGGCAATATATTGTCTTTCTGTATTACAGTATCCTTTGAAGCAACATAGATTGCATTCGAAATATAATCCTGCTGAGCCTGTAAAAAGATATTGGCGAAAAAGCTCTGTCCTTTTTGTGTATTGGTGAATGTATACCTTCCGGTCAGGAAGTGGGTATATGCCTGTTTTAGCTCAGGGTTTCCAATAGATTGGCTCAACCTGTTCGTATTATTTAATACGTCCTGCAATTGTGTTACACTTGGGAACTGTGTATTAGCCCGGTAAAAAATATTAAAGCTGCTGCGTGGTGAAATTCTTCTACGCCACATCAGGTTAGGCAAAACATTGGTGAAAGTCTGATCCACTGAAGAAACATCAGGAAAGGTCCTGTCACTCTCCAGCCTTGAATGTTGCAGGCTAACTCCAACAGAGAACTGGTTATCCCTGGTATTGCCGAGCCGGTAAGTAATACCTCCGTTTTGTGTAGTGGTTGTGTTATCAAACTTATTGGAAAGCGAAGTAATAAATTCAGTATAAGCTTTGGTAGCAGGATCATAAAAGAATGATTCCTGGTCTGCCGAGTTTTTTGAGTATGAAGGATTATAGTTGAACTGTAACTGGCTTTTCAGGCTCAATGGTTCAGTATAGGAGACATTCGCATTCAGATTATACCCATTAGTTGGATTATCTGAAAACTGATCCTGTATAGAGTCTGTTACACCCCCGCCTTTCCACGTGCGAAGATCAGAATAGGCAAAGGTTTCGCCGTCATTTTTATTCAGGGTGGTGTTTAAGTTTATTGAGAAAGTTCTGCCTCTTTTGGCAAAGGAGTGCCGGTACAGAATATTATTCCGCAAATTATACCCATTCCTTTTTGTATCTCTGTCGCTCTCATCTGTACTTACTGTATCGTTTGCGCCTGTGTGAGCATAGGTAAACGACTGGGACTCGGAGTGGTTGTTTTGGAAATTGAGGCTTGGGTTTATAATGATGGAATTGCTAGAGTCGAGCCTCCATTCCAGCCGCATATTAAATCGATGATTATAGTTATTGCTTCTTGAGATGCTGTTCTGTTCCTGGAAATAATTTAAACCCAGGTTTTCCTGGTTTGTATAGTTCTGGTTTAAGTTATTGCTGTTATTGAAAAAATAACTCGCCTGTAAATCCAGGTTCTTTCCCCATTTATCGGAAAAGTTTACACCGATTGCATTCGTTTTATTAATTCCAGATTGCTTTCCAACGGAGAAACTCTCACCACCACCAAAACCGCCAAATCCTCCTCCGCCGCCACCAAAGTTACCGCCACCACCACGGCCGCCACCGCCGCCGCCGCCACGGTTGCCACCTCCTCCACCAAAATTTCCACCACCGCCAAACCTGTTTCCTCCACCACCACTACTTGTTACCCCCAGCAGATCCTGAGATGCGAAATTCTGCTGGTTGACATTATTGAAATTTCCTACAAAGGACAATCTCCTGTCTTTCTTGAAGAAGCTCACATTACCACC
>JAJKIP010000341.1 GCA_021154405.1 Segetibacter sp.
ATTATGATACGAAAATTAAAATCAGGATACAGGATCTATTCCAGAAAAAAAGACCCTAAAACCGGAAAGCGAAAAAATCTTGGAACTTTTTCATCTATCGCAGCAGCCAAAAAACATGAAAGAGAAATTCAATATTTTAAACACCATTGACCAAATTCTTCCCCATATTGCCCCTGAACAACCTTTAAAAGCTGATGCATGGTTTTTGCCTCTATTAGGAAACTTCAGGTATGCGCAGCTTATTTCTTTTGGTTATTGCAGCACTCCCATTCTATTCCTGTAACAACAATGAGTCTTCACCTGAAGAAAAAGCAGCTGCTGATTCGGCATCCAATGCACAACAGACAGTGACCAATAACCTGGATTCACTTCCAAAACCAAATGCTACCAGATCTGTAACAAACCGTGCGGATGTAACAGGCTGGAAAAATAATATAATGCCTGCGGCACCGGAAGGATTTACAGTAAGCCTGTTTGCAGATAACCTTCAAAGCCCACGCTGGATGTATGTAGCCTCCAATGGGGATATTTTTGTAGCGCAGGCTGACAAGGAAGGCAAGAAGGGAAATAATATTCTTTTATTCAGGGATAAGAATAAGGATGGATTGCCTGAATCAAAAACTGTTTACCTGCAAAACCTCAACCAGCCATTTGGCATGCTGGTGATCAATAATAAATTTTATGTGGCCAATACCGATGCGCTGCTGGAATATCCTTATGATCCAGCTGCTACTTCCATTACAGCTTCTCCAAAACAGCTGGTTGCCCTGCCAGGAAAAGGAAGACACTGGACCCGAAATATCATCACCAATTCAGCAAAGAATAAAATTTATATATCAGTAGGCTCATCAACAAATGTGGCTGAGGACGGAATTGAGAAAGAAAACCGCCGTGCAGATATTCTTGAAGTTAACCTGGATGGGTCTAATGAGAAAATATATGCAAGTGGGTTAAGGAATCCGGTAGGGATGGGATGGGCGCCAGGCTCAGGTACACTCTGGGCAGCAGTAAATGAAAGAGATGAATTGGGTGATGACGTTCTGCCCGATTATCTGACAGGCGTGAAAGAAGGCGGCTTTTATGGATGGCCTTATTGTTATTTCGGTCAGAATCCTGACCCAAGAATAGATGCATCCAAACAGCGGCCCGACCTGGTTAAGAATGCCATTGTTCCGGATGTGGCACTTGGTTCCCATACAGCCTCTTTAGGCCTGGTATTTTATACAGGTGATAATTTCCCGGCCAGTTATCACAATGGAGCTTTTGTGGCCCAGCATGGCTCCTGGAACCGTTCGCATCTGGCTGGCTATAAAGTAGTATTTGTACCTTTTGGAAATGGGAAACCCTCAGGAAAGCCCGAAGATTTTTTGACTGGTTTTATAGCAGATGAGGAAAAAAGCAAAGTTTATGGCAGACCGGTAGGAGTTGTACAGGCTGGTGATGGTTCCCTGCTGGTTACGGATGATGGCGACAATAAAATATGGAGAGTAACCTATAAAAGTAAATAATCATTCATCTATAAATAGTAATATCATGCGAGATTGGCTCAGAACTTTAATTGCTGGTTATGCCGGCTATAAATGGGGAGGAGGATGCCTCGGATTTATTGCGGTTTTTGCTATAGTTTACTGGCTCCTGGGGCATTGTTAGCCTTGTATGCCTTATGAAATGAGTGGAATAACATCAGCAAATTATCCCAAGCCTGAAATTAGGAGTGATTTTTGTATTATTCTTCAGCCTGTCTTTATACATACAGAACTGAATGAAGAATACGATTATCATTTTCGATGACGATGCAGAGATCTTGCAGATATGTGCTATTATTCTAGAATCCAAAGGCTTCCGGGTTGTTACCGCAAATAATTGCGATGATGTGGCCAAAAAGATCATCGAGGCAGGGGCTAATGTTATCCTGATGGATAACAGCATTCCTCAATCTGGTGGGATAGCGGCCACAAGAGTGATCAAGGATACGGAAGAGACTAAACATATCCCTGTAATATTTTTCAGCGCCAACTTTAATGTTGAAACCCTCAGCCGGCAGGCCGGGGCTGAATACCACCTGGCAAAACCTTTTGACATAGCCCAACTGGAAACCCTGGTCCTGGAAGCGCTGAAAAGGAATACTGTCCCTCAATAATTGGATGCTATGCTGGCGTTTACTTTCGCAGCTCTCCAATAAAACTCCTGATCTCAGCCGTAGTAAAAATATGATCGGCAATATTTCTGTGGATCGCCTGAAGCGGCATATAGGGCACTTGTGCTTCCTCAGGATTTTGCACAATTGTTTTCCCTTTTTTTTCTCTTACATAGGCCAGTCCGTCCGCACCATCTGAATTGGCTCCTGATAAAAGAATACCTATCAATGAGCTTCCAAAAACATCCGCTCCAGATTCAAAACTGACATCAATACTGGGACGGCAAAAATTTACTTTTTCAGAATAGTCAAGCGTAAAGCTTTGATCCTTTTCAAAAAGCAGATGGTAGTCAGGAGGACACACATATAAACAACCCTGAACAGGGATCTCTTTTTCTTCAATCTCCTTAGCTGGTAAACCTGTTTTTGCAGTGATAATTTCCTCCAGCCCCTGATCTGCCCCCCGACTACGATGAATTACGAGAATGATCACAATATGATTGATATCCTGCATACCTGTAAACATTTTGAATATTGCCTGCAGGCTTCCGGCTGAACCGCCTATAATTATTATCGGGCGACTGGAGGTCATGATTTTTTCCTCCATATTTTTTCTCTGCCTAATTGTGAGTAATTCGAAGCAATGGGTGAAAACCGGATTGTTTCCTTGGTGCCGAGGGCAAGAAAGCCAAAATGTTCCAAACTGCTATCAAACAGCTGAAGAACACGGTCCTGCAATTTTTTATCGAAATAGATCATTACGTTGCGACAAAAGATCAGCTGAAAAGAATTGAAAGATGAATCTGTAACAAGATTATGCGTAGAAAAAACCATTTTCCTGGCAAGGCTTTCATCAAATTTTACCAACTGGTAACTGGAGGTATAATAGTCGGAAAAATCACCCTTCCCTCCTGCTGCAATATAATTTCTGGAATATTGCTGTAACTGGCCTATGGGAAAAATGCCCTGCCTGGCTTTATCCAGCGCAGCAGGGTTGATATCGGTCCCGTAAATAAGTGATTTATGAAGTAGCCCAGCCTCCTTCAAAAGGATGGCCATGGAATAAACTTCCTCTCCGGTTGCACATCCTGCATGCCATATTCTGATGAAGGGATAGCTGGTCAGCACCGGAATAACTTTTTCTACAATGGCCCTATAAAATCCCGGATCACGCAACATCTCTGTTACATTCACACTGATCTCCTCAATGATATGGGTAAAATAATCATTACTATTTTTTAAACGGTAGCGGAATTCAGCAAAGCTCGTGAGCCTGTCATTAACAATAATTCTCTGTATCCTTCTCCGCAAAGATGCTTTAGAGTATTCTGTGAAATCATAGCCATATATCTCCAGCATATCATCCAGCAGCAGGTCAATCTCTTCGTCAGATATAATCACCATTGATTCTAAATAAGTGTGATAGTTTTTATCTTATTTTTCATACAGCCATATCCGCAACAGGGATACGAGCTGGTCAATATCTACAGGTTTGGAGATATAATCCGAAGCACCTGCTCTGATACATTTTTCACGATCTCCGGACATAGCCTTTGCTGTAACAGCTATAATTGGAAGATCATGCCACATTGGATTTTCTCTGATTCTGGCAATTGCTTCAAATCCATCCAATTCAGGCATCATGATGTCCATAAGTACAATATCCGTATCCGGATTGGTTTCCAGGGCCTGCAATGCTTCCCTGCCATCGATGGCTGAAACCACTTCCATCTTATGCTTCTCCAGGGTTTTGGTCAATGAGAAAATATTTCTTACATCATCATCCGCTACGAGTACTTTTTTATTGGATAATACTTCAGAAAGGGACCCTGCACCACGCGAAAGCCCAGCTGATTTCTTTTGTGGCCTGTTATTTTCTTCCACCAGATGGAGAAATAACGAAACTTCATCAAGTATACGCTGGAAAGAATGAGCAGTCTTCAGCACAATAGAATCTGCATATTGTTTCAATTTTATTTCATCTGCTCTTGAAAGGCTTTTACCCGTAAAGATCAATACGGGTGTGCTTTCAAGTCCTGCGTTTTTTTTCACTGTATCCAGCGTTTCATAGACTTTCATGTCCGGAACGCCCATATCCAGGATCACGCAGTCCACTTCCCGTTGCTCAAGGGAGTTAACGCTTTCATTTATATCTCCAGATATTACAGAGTTAATATTATGGGTGGATAGAAAATATGCAAGTGCCTTTGCATGTTTGGTATTATCCTCAACTATCATTACTTTTTTGGAATCTTTTTTGACCACACTCTCTATCTTCCGGAAAACATCTTCCATTTTTTCATATGCAACCGGTTTGTGGAGGAAATCCACAGCACCCCTGGAAAGACTTTCTTTTTTCATTTCATAGGATGACACGATGTGAACAGGTATATGACGGGTAACAGGATCCTTCTTAATCTCATCCATTACATCCCAACCACTCTTAACCGGCAATTGAATATCCAGTAATATTCCCATAGGTTTATATAGCCTTGCCATTTCAATCCCATAATCTCCACGCACTGCAATCAATCCTTTATATCCTTTTTCCCTTGTGAAGTCGAGCAATGTCTTTGCAAATACTGTGTCATCTTCAATGATCAGGATCAGTTTATCTCCCGGTTCTATTTTATTCCGGTCATCAGGCACTTCTTCCGGGATAACCGGAGAAGTATAGTGATCCGTTTGCCCAGGATGATCAATACCGTTTGCTTTTTCTGTGGTTGCTGTAACGGGATATACTCCTTTGCCATCATTTTTGCCGGGAATGAATTGCTGGGACATTGGAATTGTCACTATGAACTCACTTCCTTCTCCAGCCTGGCTGATCAATTTAATATCGCCGCCCAGTAAACGGCTTAATTGACGACTGATGGACAAGCCCAATCCGGTACCACCATATTTCCTTCGGGTAGACCCGTCTGCCTGCTGAAATGCCTCAAAAATCAATTCCTGTTTATCTGAAGGAATGCCAATGCCACTATCCTTAACGGATAGATCTATCATGGCTTTATCTTCTTTATTTGGATACACTGAAAGCGTGATGAATCCTTTGTTAGTAAATTTCAAAGAATTGGAGATAAGGTTTTTAAGGATCTGTTCCAGTCTCATCTTATCTGTTTCAATCTGTCCCTGAAGCGCCGGATCAATATGAATGCTGAATTCCACCTTTTTTTCTTTAGCCATGGGAGCAAAAAGAGAATTCATGTCATTTGCAATCTCATTGATGGAGATCAGTTCATAATCCAGTTGCATTTTTCCGGATTCAATCTTTGACAGGTCCAGTATCTCATCAATCAATTGCAATAATCCATTGCCTGAGCTTTGAATAACTTTTGCAAATTCCACCTGTTCACTATCAAGATTTTGATTTTTGTTCTCTGATAGTAATCTTGACAATAAAAGTATGGAGTTAAGAGGTGTTCTTAATTCATGGCTCATGTTGGCAAGGAACTCCGATTTGTATTGAGCATTTTGGGCAAGTTCCTCGGCCTTTTGCTGTATCTCGAGATTTCTGACAACAACCATGTGGTTTTTTTCTTCCAGCAATCTGGATCGTTCTTCCAGTTCCTGGTTGGCCTCCATCAATTCTTCCTGTTGAACCTTCAATTCTTCTTCTGAGACCTGAAGTTTATGCGCCTGCGCTTCCAGTTCTGTATTTAACCCTTCCAGTTCACTATGTTGCGCCTGGAGTTCTTCTCCCTGTGCCTGTGTTTCTTCAAGGAATTCCTGGAGCCTTACTCTTGTATAGGCTGAGTTGATGGCAATACCGATACTTTCAGCAGCCATTTTAAAATAATCTTTTTGCAGGGTAGTGAATGTGGAACGGGACCCCATTTCAATAATTCCAATCAGCCTGTTTTCAAAATAAACAGGGAATACATGGATACTTTTCGGCCTTATCTCTCCAGCAGTAAAACTGATACTGAAATCCGTTTCGTTGATATTATCGATAGTAATAGCCTTGCCATCTTTAGCGCATTGCCCTACAATGCCTTCTCCAGTTTTAACCACCAATCCATACTTCTGCATCAGGGCATAACCTCCTTTCAATACCAGGTTGCTTTCATTTTCCATTAAATAAAAAGCTCCAACAGCACTATCCGTATAGGATGCCAGGAACGAAATGATATCATTTACCAGCGTCGTTACCTGCTTTTCTCCGACCAGATTTTTGTTTAGCTCTGCAGATCCTTTTTGTAACCATTCCCTTCCTTCAATATCCGAGAAGGAGCGCTCCAGCGATTCAGCCATTTTGTTTAAGGAAATGGAAAGACTTCCCAGTTCATCTTTTTCTTCATCTGTAGCCCTGGTCTTAAAATCACCCTGGGATATTCTCGCCGCGATCCGCTGGGTGGCGCTTATTCTTGAGGCTATCTGCTCATCCTTCTTCCGCAGCTCTGCATTCAGTTTATTGATCTCATTGAAAATCCCATTCAGGCGGCGGTAATAATAGACCGTTATTAATATTGCCAGAGCCGCAGCAATGATGATCATAATTGGCGTGAACCTCGTAAACTGATCAGCTTTTTTAGTTCGTTCTGCCAATAAGCCATATTCCACTGATTTCATTTCATCTACCTGATTCCGGCTTTGTTGCATCAGGGCCTGACCCAGTTTGAGATTATCGCTGTTAATTGGCTTGTTGGATTGCACGTTGTCAATGGACAATTTCAGGTACCGAAAGCGTTGGTTAACTAATGCATTCAGCTTTGCAAGCCTGCTCTTTTGTTCAGGATCATCTGCCATCAGGGAATTGAGTTCATCAAGAGTGCTGCTCACTTTCTCATATGTTCCATTATAAGTAGCGAGATAAGAAACATCGTGGGTAAGAAGGAATCCCCGCTGCCCGGTTTCTGCGTCCCTGGTATTGGAAATTATCTCTTCCAGCTTCTGAATAACGGCATGGGTATGCGTCACCCACTCTGAACTTCTGATCAGTTGCCTGATACTGATGAAGGAGGCGACCGATGTGACTAAAAGGATAAACAATGATATCCCAAATCCTCCGGTAAGATTCCTCTTTGATTGCTTTTGCATGAAAGGACTTAAGTTAATAGCTAGTTTAACGGGATAGAAAAATAAAAGGTAGTACCATCGGAAGGTTCACTCTGCACCCCATAATCACAGTTATGGCGCTGTAATATTTCGGCACAAATGTATAGTCCGATACCCAAACCCTGTGTGGTCTTTACCTGATCTTCCACCCTGTAAAATTTCTTGAACAGATTTTGCTGATGTTCTTTGGGAATACCAATGCCAAAATCCTTAATAGACACGAGCAGTTTATTTTCTCCGGTGATGGACGTTTCTATAAATACTTCCTTTCGGGATGCTGAATATTTAACTGAGTTGGAAATAAAATTCACCAGCACCTGCTCAAGCCGGGTCTCATCTCCAAATATTTCAGCATCCGCTTTGCCTTTTTGTTCAAATACAAACTCAGGATAGGTTTGTCGTGCCATATCGAGTACACCGGAAAGCATGGGTTCAAAACGAAATTTCTTTTTGTCGAATTTCATCTTGCCGCTTTCAATTTTTGAGATATCAAGCAGATCAGCGATCAGTTTGTCAAGTTTGTTTACCTGGAACAGGGCCTTGTTTACATAATTCTGGGCCGTGGGGTCTTTAGACATCCTTTCCAGTAGCTGCACATAGGCTTTGATAGTAGTGAGTGGCGTTTTTAATTCATGACTGGCAATGCTGATGAATTCATCTTTTCTTTTGATTGCCTGCTTTTGATCTTCAATATCGGTAAATGTACCTACCCATCTTAAAATAGCATTATTTTCCCAAACCGGTAGTACTCTCAGCAAATGGTATCGGTATACATTGTCTTTTATTCTTTTGATCCGGACTTCCATTTCAAATGGTTTCCCGGATGATATGGCTGCGTGGAAAGAAGATTCAATGTCTTTATCATCCGGATGAACCTCAGGGAAACGGAATGCAGAGCTAACATAATTCAGCCACTGGCTATTTGCGTATTCCAGTTCGCCGGTAGCTTTTGTTGTAAAGGCAAGTTGGGGAATAGTCTCCAGGATGGATTTTAATTCCAGTGCTTTGGCATTGATCTCCGCCTGGGCCTTTTTTCTGAACTCAATCTCTGAACGAAGTATTTCCTGCATTTCATTCAATTGCCTGGTCTGCTCAAATAATTTATAAAATGTTTTTACTTTGAGCAGGAGTATATCCGGATCAATTGGTTTAGTGATATAATCGATACCACCAGATGTGTAGCCTTTTGTGATGTATTTCTTTTCGGTGCTGGCGGCACTCAGGAAGATGATGGGAACATCCCGGGATTTACTGTAGCCGGAAAGTGCTTCCGCCACTTCAAACCCGTCCATCCCGGGCATCTGCACATCCAGGATGATGAGTGCATAGTTATTCTTCAATACCTTTTTAAGAGCCTCTTCGCCACTTTCTGCTGTGTCAACGGGAAACGAGTGTAAGGTTAAAATTGTCTTGAGGGAAAACAGATTTTCCGGCTTATCATCTATTATCAGTATCATTCCAAAACATCATTAAAGGCAAATCGCCATAAACTTTTATCAACTAGAAATGTGTGCATTATCATAAGGTTGGAATGGCTGGTGGGATGCGGGGGTATTGAAATAATTGCAATTTTGCTGCCGGAACAATTAAACAGGAAATAACAGTCAATGGGGAAATTCTTCCTCATATCGCCTCGGGATTGAGCCAGTAAACCACTTATTTTTGTTCCGATTAAACGAGTAATTATGAACCGGGTAGACAGGTTGTTTGGAATACTGACACTGCTTCAATCTAAAAAATTCGTGCCAGCTGAAAAGATCGCTGATAAATTCCGCATCAGCACCCGAACTGTTTACCGGGATGTAAAGGCACTTTGCGAGCTGGGTATCCCTGTTAGTTTTGAGGCAGCCAAAGGATATTTTGTGGTGCAGGGCTATTTTCTGCCGCCGGTTTCCTTTTCCAATGAGGAGGCCAATGCTCTCCTGCTAACCGAAGCACTGGTATATGGATTTGCTGATAAGTCCATCCAGACACACTATTCCAATGCCCTTAATAAGGTCAAATCTGTGTTGCGAGGTCCGCAAAAGGAAAAGCTGGAATCAATGAATGAAACGATAAGGCTTCAGAAACCTTCCTGTTTTACGCTCAATTTTGAATACCTGACCGTGCTGCAAGACGCGATTGGAAGTAAAATCATTGTGGAAATAGATTACAGGAATAAAAAGGAAGAAGTGAGCCAGCGACAGGTAGAAGCCATCGGACTTGTCTTTTATGCCTTCAACTGGCATCTGATCGGATGGTGCCATTCCCGCAATGATTACCGTGATTTCAAGGTTGCACGCATCCTGCGTGTCCGGAATACTGGCAATCCTTTTATGAAATCCTCACATATTCCTCTGAACGATTACATGAAGCAGCTGCCGGTAGATTATTAAAGAATTTCCTATTCCCAAAAACAGACTGCCATAAGGTTGTCACTACCCTGTTTTTATTTTGTTCTATCAACAAAATAGAAATACCATGACAATTCTTCAACAACTCTCCAAAGAGCTTGAGTCTGAAGCTCTCACTACACGAAAAATGCTACAAAGAGTACCTAACGACAAATTTGGCTGGGCTCCCCATGAAAAAAGCATGACATTAAAGAGGCTGGCGACGCACGTTGCGGAACTGCCAGACTGGATAAGTATGGCGTTGAATACCTCAGAGCTTGATTATGCTGAAAATGATAATGAACCAGTAGATATCAACGATACAGCCCAATTGCTTGAATATTTTGAAAAGAACCTGGTGAAGGGAAGGACAGAATTGGCGAAAGCATCTGCAGAACAACTGGATGAGCCCTGGACGCTCCGCAACGGCCACCAGGTTTATAGCACCAATCCTAAAGGCGAGGTATTAAGGATGTCTCTTTCTCAAACTATTCATCACCGTGCCCAATTAGGCGTTTATCTGCGGCTACTCAATATTCCCATCCCGGGAAGTTATGGACCAAGTGCAGATGAAACAGATCAATAAAATGGCTCAATAGGTGTATGAAAGTAATCACAATCGTTGCCTCAATTCCCCACTTTTTCATATTTACTGTAATGAAGGTGGTTCGCATAGTTTTTGTAAACTATGTGTTATAAACCCAAACGGCATTACACAGTGATGTCTGAAAAAGAGCGTATGAAAAATACTCTGTTACCCATGCTTGTGGCGCTATTGATCAGCAGCCGCTTATTTGCACAGGATTCAACCGGAATGGTACATGACACGTTGAAGACAGATACCATCGTTTCAGTTAACGAGCCGGTCACCAAAGCAACTATCGATGAAACACAAGGAAAGAGTCAGCCTGTATATAGAATCAAACCAGCAATCGATATTCCGATCACTGCAGTGACAACCGCTACAACCCTGTTTGGTTTTTCAAAGATCTATAACAAGGAACGGTTAACCGTTGATGAGGTGGAGAGCCTTGACGCGAGAAATATTAACCGCTTTGACAGGTCAGCTACCAGGCATTATAGTGAATCTGCAACAAAGGTTGCAAATATGCTATTTTATGGTTCGCAACCCTTGCCAATAATCTTTTTGCTAGATAAAAAAACAAGAAAGGATTTTCCTAAACTTGCTCTACTATATCTTGAGGCAATGGGAGCAACTGGAGTTCCGTACGTTACGGCAGTATACTTTGGAGACAGGCTTAGACCTTATACTTATAATCCTGTAACACCTATTGATTTCAAACTGCGGGGTGGTTCCCGTAATTCATTTTATGCAGGTCATCCGGCGCTGGTTGCTACTTCCACATTTTTTATGGCAACGGTTTTCTCCGACTATCATCCAGAATCAAGATTCAAATGGCTGTTTTATACCCTGGCGGGTGCAGCCACTGCTGGAACAGCAATAGGAAGATATCTTGGGGGTCGGCATTTTCCTTCTGACCTGATCATAGGAGTAACCATGGGTACCGCTTCAGGCCTGATCATTCCCCGCATTCACCGGAATAAGGACCTAAGCAAGAGAAAGACGGCAGTAATGCCATTTTTCGGAGAAAGTAACGGATTAACGGTAGTGCATAGATTCTAGGGCCTCTTACCTTTGTTGCCTATTTCATCCAATTATGCAACAAATCTCTTCAGAGCTCGCCGCATTAATTCATCAATATTCAGATCGCCTTTATGGATTAAAGGAAGAAGATGTTTCCATTAAACCTTCTCCTGCCAAATGGAGTAAAAAGGAAATATTAGGACATTTAATTGATTCTGCGCAGAGCAATATCCGCCGGTTTATTGTATCGCAATATGAAGAACAGCCGTTTATTAAATATAATCAGGATGCCTGGGTTGCCATTACTGGTTACCAGGAACATGAATTCAAAAGCATTGTGGATCTGTGGAAATTAATGAACCTTCATATCGTTCGCATTCTGTCCAATCTCACTCCTGAAATGGGGCAACGCACTGTCAAAACGAATGAAGTGCGCACGGTGGAATGGCTGGCAATAGATTATATCAAACATCTAAAGCATCATGTACACCAGGTATTAGAACTTGAGCCTGTTCCTTACCCGTAACAAGAATTTAATTATTGAATTTGACAACTTCGAAATCAGAACCGTGTAATTGTCCGAGTTTACGAAGATCATCATTGCTCCAACGCTCATCAGGTGCTCCGCTGATATAGAGATTACTACCGATATCGGCAAGGATCAAACCATATTTTTTCATGGCTTTAAGAATTACCTGGTTGGTTGCAGAGTAGCTGCTAATATCAAACCCTGCTTTTAAACGGATCCTTGCACCGAAAGGAAGGCTATAAGGGCCGCCGGTACTGTTCACCTTATGCTGTGCCGGATAGATATAGGCCTTTTTAACCAGTGTTGAAGCGAGCGTGAAACGGATGGGATGATCAATCTCTCCCTTTGCTATTTCATCATAACGAACAAGACCGGCAAATACTGGAAGGCCAGCTGCATCTGCAGAGGTCCATCCTTCTGGCCGCATTTGATTTGAATTTAAATTGAATATGGCGCCGGAGGCAGCTTCCCAATGATTCCCATTAACATGTGCATTAAAGAGCTCATACAGTTTCCCATTTTCAATATCTACGGCAATCGCATGTGCATCACCACTACCATTACCTTCAACTGGAGCATTTAATGGAATTGGATACGGACCCGGATCGCTTTCATTACCATATGCAGTAAAAGTAACAGGGTTCATTACCTGGTTGCTACAAACCGCAACATAAGGAATTCCAATCGGTGCATTTTGCCAGAGACCGCTTCCAAAATCAGGTTTGATCGCATTCGCAGAAAAGCCTGCAATGATCTCTGTATTGAAAGGATCAACAGGATTGGATGAAATATCTTTTCTCCATGGATTATCTGCAGGGAAAATATCAATGGCCTCTATATTGGCTTTTGTAGCATTGCAGGTATTAGTGCCAGGGTTTGCTGGATTAGTTGGATTAGCGGGATGTTCTTCAGGAATATCTTTCGTTGACTTCTTACATCCCTCCAATAACATCAGGTAGTAAATAAAAGCAAAAACAAAAAGGACAAACCGAAATATCCTGATCATTCGACCGGCTTTATTCATGGGTATTGGCTTTATTGACAAGATACGGTTCGTCAAATAACAGGCCAATAGCAATTTTCCGGTAAAAGTACTAAGGCAAAAAGGGATCTTTCATAACAGTATTCCGCCTCCTTCTTCTTTAATATATTTGCCTTCCTTATGATAAGGGCTGCTACTCAGACATATCGGAATGCCTACCTGGGTTTGTCAAGATCAACATGGTTATTATCTCTGGTGATGCTCATCAACCGGAGTGGAACAATGGTAATACCCTTCATGACATTGTATCTGACCAGTGATAAAATGGGATATAGCATTGGTCAGGCAGGATTTGTATTTGGACTCTTTGGAGCAGGCGCTTTTTGCGGTGCCTGGTTTGGCGGAAGGCTCACTGATAAGATCGGTTTTTACCCTGTACAAATAATTACACTGCTTGGAGGCGGATTGCTGTTCATTACCCTTGGACAAATGAAGACTTATCCATTGATCTGCCTTTTCACATTCGTGCTAAGTTTGGTAAATGAAGCATTCCGTCCTGCAAACACTACTGCCATTGCCTTTTATAGCAAGGAGGAGAATCGCACCCGATCTTATGCTTTGAACCGGCTGGCCATCAATATCGGTTGGGCAGTTGGAAGTGCTGCAGGTGGATTCCTGGCGCATATCAATTATGAATTATTATTTTGGGTAGACGGCTTTACCAATATAACTGCAGCACTTTTAATGTGGGCTTTTATCAAACCTGTAGATTTCAGGGCTCATCACAAAACTGCCACCAGTACTCCAGTCTTATCAGCTTACCGCGATAAAACCTACCTCCTTTTCATTACAGTAACAATGCTGTTTGCCTGCTGCTTTTTCCAGTTGTTTACCAACCTTCCGGTTTATTTCCGCAAAGAGTTGCACTTCTCCGAGCCCTATATCGGATTTTTAATGGCGATTAACGGAGTGATCATTGCACTGGTGGAAATGGTGCTCGTTTATAAACTGGAAGGCAAGCGAAAAAGTATGATCTATATTACTTCCGGTGTAGCACTGGTAGGATTATCGTTTATGGCCCTTAATATTCCGGCGTCCGGGATAGTTGTGGCCCTGGCCATGATGATAGCGGTTACTTTCGGCGAAATATTCTCCATGCCATTTATGAACAGTTACTGGGTGAAGCGAACTCATCCATCCAACCGGGGTCAGTATGCTGCCCTTTACACGATGGCCTGGTCAGCTGCCCAAACCATGGGACCACTGCTTGGCGCCCAGTTGGTGGAACACCAGGGATTCATGGTGTTGTGGTGGGCGGTAGGTGGCTTATCTTTGCTGGCATCTTTTGCCTTTTCCAAACTAATATGATCTATTAGTTACTCTTTCCCTTTGAAAGTTTTTGATTCCTGATTTAATTACATTTGTTCAAATTACGTGTTTACCATGCGGAGATACTCAATCCTGTTTGCTCTTTTCCTTTCTTTTTATGTTCTGCCTGCACAAACCATTCAAAGACCCAAATTAGTGGTTGGTATTGTAATAGACCAAATGAGATGGGATTACCTCTATCGCTTTTATGATGTGTATAAACCAGATGGCGGCTTTAAACGCTTTTTAAGCCAGGGATTCTCCTGCGAGAATACTTTTATTCCGTATACGCCTACGGTAACAGCAGCTGGCCATACCTGTGCTTATACCGGTTCCGTACCTGCCATTCATGGCATAGTGGGAAATAACTGGTGGGACAGGCAGAAAAAAAAGCTTGTTTATTGTACGGATGACGATTCTGTCCAACCCGTAGGCTCAGCTTCAACCTGGGGAAAAATGAGTCCGCGTAATATGTTTGCCACTACTATCGGTGATGAGCTACGCCTGGCTACCAATTTTCAAAGCAAAGTGATTGGAATAGCGTTGAAGGACAGAGGTGCAATTCTGCCAGCAGGCCATTCAGCTACGGCAGCCTACTGGTATGACTATGCTGGTAATTTTATCACCAGTTCATATTACATGAAGGAATTGCCTTCATGGGTGAAGGCGTTTAATAATAGAAAGCTGGTTGATTCTTTATATCAATTTAAATGGGACCTCTTTCTCCCGAAATCGGTTTACCCAAAATATTGTACGCAAGATCAGGAATGGTATGAGACCAGACCATTGGGAACTGACCAGACAATGTTTCCCTATGATCTCAGCCGCTTTGCCGGAAAAGACTATGCAAAAATTGCTTCCACGCCGTATGGAAATATGTATACAGAAGCCATGGCAGAAGCAGCTGTTACTGCTGAACGTTTAGGAAGAAATTCCGCTACAGATTTTCTTGCCGTTAGCTTCTCTTCACCTGATTATATTGGTCATGCATTCGGACCTAATTCCTGGGAACAACTGGATGACTATGCCCGACTCGATGAGACATTGGGAAAATTCTTTGCATTCCTTGACCGGTATGTTGGCAAAGGAAACTATACCGTTTTCCTGACTGCTGATCATGCAGTGGCGCATGTTCCTAATTTCTCGATTGAAAACAAATTGCCAGGTGGTGCTTTTGCGGATCTGGAAATTACAAAAGGCATGAATGAGGGTCTAAAAGCAAAATATGGCAAAGAGAGAATAATCATCGACACTTACAATTATATGGTAGTGTTCAATGACAGCCTGATTGAAGCGGCCAATCTTAACCGTGAGGAGATTGAAAACTGGACGGTAAGCTACCTGCGCAAACAGAAAGAGATCATGCAGGCTTTCCGAATAGCCGATCTGAATACAACTCCCATCACTGCAACACAAAGGGAAAGGATCAACAATGGATATTACTTTCCCCGCTGTGGAGACGTTGCTTTCATTTTAAAACCCGGGTATGTTGAAGGAACTGGCAATGGCACATCACATGGTCTATGGAACCCCTATGATTCCCATATTCCCCTTTTATGGTATGGATGGGGTATTAAACAGGGAAAAACAAACAGGGAGATCTACATGACAGATATAGCCCCAACCGTTGCCGCTTTATTGCATATTCAAATGCCAAGCGGCTGTGTTGGTAAAGTGATTGAAGAAGTAAATCGATAAATTAACTATCGCCTAATCCCCTGAAGTCAACACTTACAAGTTTGCTGACACCTGGCTCCTGCATGGTCACCCCATAGATCACATCCACTGTACTCATCGTCGTTTTATTGTGAGTAACGATGATGAACTGCGAATTCTCACTGAACTGGCGGATCATATTGGTGAACTTGCTCACGTTTGCATCATCTAGCGGAGCATCCACCTCATCCAGGATACAGAATGGCGCAGGTTTGATAAGGTAGATCGCAAACAGCAGCGCTGTAGCTGTAAGAGTTCTTTCTCCTCCACTCAATTGCGTAAGTGAGGTAGGGCGTTTGCCTTTGGGCTTGGCAATTACATCTATTCCGCTTTCAGCAAGATTTTCGGGATTTTCCAGGATCAGGTCGCACTGATCATCATCCGTAAACAGGGTTTTGAATACACGGGTAAAGTGATCGCGCACCAGGTTAAATGTTTCAAGGAATTTCTGGTTAGCCGTTGCTTCCACTTCCTCGATAGTTTTCATCAAACTGTCTTTCGCGTTAACCAGGTCATTCTTCTGCTCCACGATGAACTCATACCGCTTTTTCATTTCGGTGAAAGCTTCAATAGCAGTAGGGTTTACCTCACCGAGATTTTCCAGACGCTTCTTCATACGGTCTGCCTTTTCCTGTAATTCTTCAAGGGCAGTTTCTGTAGTGCGGGCCTGGTCAAGAATATCTTCGAGCCTGATGCGGAACTCAACATCCAAACGCTCCTTGGTTCCTGCAAGCTGCAATTTTAATTCATTGAGTTTATCCTTTATGGCTGCGAGCAGGTGCTCGATCTGTTCTTTTTCCTTGACCTTATGGCGCAGTTCACTTTCTTTTTCACTGAGCAGGTTGCGCATATTATAATAAGCCTGGTCTGCTTCATTCAGACTCCTCTCCTCTTCTTCACGACTGCGCATGATCTGCAATAAATCACTTTCAATACCAGCAAGGGATTCAGCAGACTGACGGATATTGCTACCAGTCTCCTCCAACTGATTGGTATTGGCTTCAATTTGCAGCTTCAGATCATTCAGCTGGTTAGTCTTGAATTCCAGTTCCTGTTTCAGTGCATTGATCTTGCTTTGCTGTTTAGTAACATTAAGGTTGAATTCATTGAACTGACGGGTAGCGTTACTGAATTCATCTTCTGCAGCACGGAAAGCTTCCTCTGCTTCATTTACCTTACCTGAAATGGCTTCCAGCTGATCACTGTATTCATTCAATTGATTACGTACTCCTTCAACAGACTGCTGGGTCTGGAAGACCTGGTGATTCAGTTCTTCCAGCCTGTGCTGGCTATTGGTCTGCATGGAATGCAGGTTCTCCAATTTGTTGTGAAGACTGAAGACCTGGTTAGTGAGCTGCTGAATTTCTCTTTCCGTTTCGCGGATGGCTGATTCACGAAGGTCTTCATTGAAAGCAATCACTTCATTATGACGTGCCTGGATAGCACTGCGGAGCTTTTCCACCACTTCTTCCTGCGCAATGATCTCATCCTGTAATTTCTCAAGGTTTTTGACGCGACCGATCTTCTTTCCTTCTATTAAACCAACGCTACCACCGGTCAGTGAATATTTTCCTTTAACGTATTTGCCGTTCTTTTCAATTACAACAAACCCATTGCTGTTTTGCAGCGCCTCTTCATTATCGGCTATATAGACATTTGAAAGCAGGTGTTCTGCCAGTTTCTTATAACGATCCTCTACTTCCACCACGCTGAGCGCAGGGATTGCCTGTTCCATCTGATGCGGGCGATGAGCATATTGATAGGGAGTGCGATCCTCTTCCTCAGGTAATGCAGCAGAAGGAGTTGGAACCAGCAGGTCATTGGCACCCATGATCTCATCTGATGCGTCAAATTCATCTTTAGACGCCGGGGCTGTGGACACTGGCGTTTCATTCAGTTTATCCAGCAGAAAGAAATTGGCCTTGCCTTTTTTATTCTCATCCAGCAAATGAACTGCCTTCAAACCTTCGGACAGGTTATTAACTACATAATAGCTTAGGTAAGGTTCCAGCACATTTTCAAGTGCGGTTCGGTATTCTTCCTTTACATAAAGTATATCGGAAAGGATCGGCGATGTGTGATTCCAGTTATTATTATTGTGGAGGAACTTAACGCTATCCGGATATCCTTCCATGGAATCTATCATGCTTTTCAGCAGATCGTGTTCATTCTTTCTGGCGTCAAGTTTTCGATTCTCTTCGGCCAGTTCATTACGCAGGCCATCAAGAATAGATTGGGTTTGCAATATCTGCTCACGGGTATTTTCCTGGTGTTGCTGTAATTGCTCCAGGTCTACCTTTTTAATGTTAAGCTCTTTTTCTTTGAGGATACGATCCTGATCCAAATGATGGCGCTGGTCTTCCCGCTGTTTCTTTTCTTCTTCAATCTGGGAGATCGCTCTTTTAAGGTTTTCAACGGATGTATCGGCAACCGCTACTTTTTTCTCGGCATCAAACTGGTTACGTTGTACATACTGGTATTCATTACGGAGATTGTCCCATGTACGGCGCTTCTCATCCAAAATGCTGCGTGAGTTGTCAACGTCTTCACGGAGGCTGGTGAGCATATCATTCAGACCAGTCAGGGCAGCTTCTTCATCAAGCACGTGCTGGTTGGTAAAACCAATGCTTTCATCGATACCGCTTAACTGACCTTCCGCTTTTTGTAAAAATTCACGCAGGCTGGATTCTTTTTCTTCCAGGTGTTCCAGTCGCTGTGCAGCAAGGTTCTTTTCATTCTCTTTTGTTCGAACGGACTGAACCAGTTCATTGAATGCATGCTGCATGCTTTGCAGCTGGCGTTCTTTTTCAATGAAAGAAACCTTTTCCTGTTCCAGTGCCGCTTCTTCAGTAGCGATCTCCGCTTCCATGCGGATCTTCTTATCTGTTTCGGCTTCCTGCTGCTCGTTCAGTTCTTTATACGTGAGGTTAAAACCTTCCAGCGCAGCCTTGGCGAGTTCAATGCTGACTTCACGATAGTCTCTTTTGATCTCGTGGTATTTCTCCGCTTTCTTAGCCTGGCTTTCCAGGGCTTTTAACTGGTTATTGATCTCGAAGAGGAGATCTTCAATTCTCGCGAGGTCCTGTTCGGTAGCATCCAGTTTAAGCCTTGCTTCTTTTTTTCTTGTTTTATAGATGGAGATGCCGGCTGCCTGTTCAAGCATGCGACGGCGGCTGTTGTCCTTGTCTTTGATAAGGTCATCTACCATTCCGAGTTCGATGATGGCATAGCTGTCAGTGCTAATACCGGTATCCATGAAGAGATTCTGGATATCCTTAAGGCGGCACTGAACATCATTTAGTCGGTATTCACTTTCCCCGCTCTTATAGAATTTTCGGGTAACGGTGACAGTGCTGAATTCTGTGGGCAGGAGGTTTTTGGTATTTTCGAAGGTGAGGCTCACCTCTGCCAGGCCGCTGGCAGAACGGGTTTTGGAGCCATTAAACACCAGGCTGTCCAGGTTTTCACTCCGGAGGTGGCTGATCTTTTGCTCTCCAATAACCCAGCGAATGCTGTCTACGATATTGGATTTTCCACAACCGTTTGGTCCTACAATGCCAGTGATATTGTCATCAAAACTCACAACTGTCTTATCGGCAAAACTCTTGAATCCCTTGATTTCTAAGCTCTTTAATCTCACTTTTTCAAAGTTTAGTAGCGGCTAAATTACTGTAAAGAGTGCGAATTGGGTGTTTAGGCAGGAAGGTTTTATGCACAGAAATGATGGAGGAATGGGGAGAAGAATTGTGGAAGTCAGTGTATGAAATTTGTATTGGAGTTGATGAAGCCAAATGGAAGGTCACCGCTTCCGGTGACCTCACCCAACACCCGCGAACATTTGCCGATCCGCGGGGATTATTTTGCGTCATACTTCTTCAACAATTCCACAATCTCTTTATAATTCTTTTTCTCCGCATTCTGCAACGGCGTATTTCCTGCAAAGTCTTTCGTGTCAGGATCATTAACTCCATTTTTAAGCATCCATTCCGTCATGGCAGCATTTCCATTTCGAACTGCTGCATGTAGCGCCTGATTATAATCCTCCTGATCAAGTATATGCGGTTTCACCATTGCTGCCATTTTGGTATCACCACTAATTGCCACATGGTATAAAAGTGATAACTTATGCGGCCCATCCACATTTGCAATTCCCGGGATTGTATTGATAAATGCATGAACCAGATCGCGATCTCCCAGCATTGCACTGCAATAAATATCTTTTCGGGCTCCATGGTCCATCAGGTAATTGGCAATATCACGGTTGCCTACATGAGAGGCTCCACCCAGGCCAGTTTCAAAATCTCCACCACCCCAATCCCAGCAGGCATTGACCACCATGGGCTCTTTCTCTACCATTTCCTTCACTTTGACCAGGTCAAAATGAGCCACTCGCACAAATTCCGAAACCATATCTGCTGGCAAAGGAGGCTTTTTCTCGAAATCATAGAACTCCTTTTTTCCTTCTATCCATGTTCCGGCAAAAGAAGGAATTGCTGTTGCGGCAGCTATCAGGGACATTGATTGCCTAAGAAATTTTCTGCGATGCCCTGTGCTTATAAGATTTTTCATTCGCGTAATTTTTAGTTTCCTGTAAATATGACTGCAATAGTGAGGGTTTGCGACAAAGAACCCCGTTCATTTTGCGTTCAATTCCCGTTCACCCTTTCAATGCCGTTTATTTTGCGGCTATTTTCCTATTTTTCAATTATGTCTGACATTGAACTGATTGATGCCTGTCGCAAGTTGATCGAGCAGAAATTTCATCTGCCCGGAAATGGCTCCTGGAAGCAAAGGGATTTCCAGTACCTGTCTGACCTGATCATGGACCGTACAGGGGCCAGGATCAGTCTGTCAACCCTCAAACGCATCTGGAAGGAAACTGAAAACCATCTTCCCCAAGTATATACACTGAATGCGCTGGTCCAGGTCCTCGGGTTCAATAGCTGGAACGATTTTAAGAAACAGCAGTCGCCTGTTGTACCTGCTACACCGCCTGATTCCCAAATTAAGAACGAACAATCAAATGCCTCCAAGACTTCCTTGAAAAAGCATTGGCTGATTTTTTCCATTATTCTTGTATTAGCTATTCTCGCAACAGCCTGGTTAATTTCTTCTGGCAAGAAGATAAATCCCGATGATGTGATTTTTAAGAGTCGTAAGAATATGGCAGCGGGAGTTCCCAATACTGTGGTATTTGAATATGATATCTCAAAAACAGGAGTTGATAGCGCATTGATCCAGCAATCCTGGGATGAGCGATTCAGGGCCAGGGTTAGCAGGAACAACCACTGGCAAACCTTCATTTATTATTATCCGGGATTCCATGTGGCAAAGCTTATCATTGATAAGAAAGTAATTAAGACAGAAAAAGTGAATATTTCCACCAATGGATGGGAAGCACTGGTGGATGGAGATGTAGCACCCAAAACCCCTTATTACCTGCCAAAACAGCAGATCATTTCAGAAGGAAGATTATATGTTTCAAAACAAACCCTTTTGAAAAATGAAATACCTGTTATCGATAAAGAATACCAGGTTAATTTTTTTAAGGTTGGCAACCTGCCTCCTATAAATTCCAATAATTTCATTTTTAGTACAAGAATAAAGAATAGCCTGGCGGAAGGTGCCTTTGTATGTCAGAATGCCCAGGTCAATCTTATTTGTGAAAATGGTTTAATATCAATACCGTTTTGCAATCCGGGCTGCACTTCCAATATTCATTTACATGTAAGTGATGTTCTTAAGAACGGAAAAAACTTTGATCTCTCTGCATTTGGTACAGATCTGTCTGACTGGAGAAAAATTACCATTCAATGCATTAATAAAAACATGACAATCTTTATAGACGATAAACCGGTTTATCATCTCGCCTATTCCAAGGACCTTGGCCCGATTGCCGGATTCCATTTCAGTTTTTTGGGTTGCGGCGCAGTTGACGAAATACATTTGACAGACGACAGAAAGCTGACCTATGAAGAATCGTTTTAGATCATCTCTGCCAGAGACTCCTGGTTGAAACAACATTTCCTGCTATTGATTCCATACGATCACGGAGAAAAGCATTCGTAATTCCCCAATTATTCAAGGGCAATCCCATCATCAATTTGCCGCCTTCTGTGACATAAAAGAAACTGGGTTGTATATCCGCATTTTTTTTCAGCAACGTATTGTTCATAGCCTCCAGTTGAGAGGGTGGGTTACCCAGGTTTACTGTCAGCCAGATATACTTTGTATTGCCACTGATCTCTACAGCAACCGGTATGTCCAATCCTTCCTTGGTAAGTGTGACTGAGAATTTTTCCTTTCCCTCGTCTTTTACAAGGTCCTTTACATCATAGCCCAATTGCACCAGTTTTTCCCGGAGTTGTGGACGGGTGACCTGGTCACAGCTTTGCTGGCCGTTGACAGAAGCCATAAGAGCCAGGAAGAATAGGGATAGTGCGGCAAATCGATAAAATTGGTAGCGCATAGATGGTTCGTTTTGGTAAAGATGCAAAAAACAAAACAATTTATTGGCATCCGATCCGTACTGATGGGTATTTTACTCAATCCCCACATCAGGGGAGTAAATCACGTATTTCGGGTATAGGCAGGATTCCCGAACGGTTGCATTTTTGCACTGTCAAAACCAATCAACCATGAACCTTATGCCTATGCAGAATAATAAGCTGATCGCACAGCTCTGGATGGATTTC
>JAJKIP010000342.1 GCA_021154405.1 Segetibacter sp.
AAAAGGCTTAACCAATTGTTAGTTTTCTGTGTAAAATTTTTAACATGAGGTCTAGGACGATTTTCGTAAATTGCCTAATTACGGAAGCATAAGCAGTCGTGGATAAATTAGTAGTCATACCAACCTATAACGAGCGCGAGAACATCAGTAATGTCATTCACGCTATATTCAATCTCGACGAAGGATTTCATGTGCTGGTTATAGATGATGGCTCACCAGATGGCACTGCACAGATCGTAAAAGAACTTCAACCTAAATTTCCCCGCCAGTTATTCATCAAAGAAAGAAGAGGCAAACTGGGCCTTGGTACTGCCTATATCTATGGGTTCAAATGGGCTCTTGCGAATGGTTACCATTTTATTTTTGAAATGGATGCCGACTTCTCGCATAATCCTGCTGACCTGGTCAGGTTGTACAAAGCCTGCCGGTTTGAAGGTGCAGACCTGTCTATTGGTTCCCGTTATGTAAAAGGTGGTGGAGTTGTGAACTGGCCGGCCAATCGGATCGCACTGTCCAAAGGAGGCTCACTGTATACACGTATGATCACCTGGATGCCGGTAAAGGACCCTACTGCCGGATTCGTTTGTTATACCCGGGAAGTATTGAATACCATTAACCTGGATGAGATCCATTTTACCGGATATGCCTTCCAGATTGAAATGAAATTTGCCGCCTGGAAATTAGGTTTCAAACTGAAAGAAGTGCCTATCATGTTCCAGGACCGCACCTACGGGATCTCCAAAATGAACAAGGGCATCGTAAAAGAGGGCATCCTGGGAGTTCTCAAACTCCGCTGGTACAGCCTGTTTACCAACTACAGGCATAGGGTAAAAAAAACTGAGTCCGTTACACTTGCACATCTTCATAATAAAGAAATGTTTGCAGATTCAAAATAATCCGTATTTTTTGGGTACAGTTTATTTATGGATCTGACAATTATCTGGATTCTTATTCTTGCCTGGGCAATTTCCTGCATTTTTTACCTGCTAAAGATCAGAAGGATTGCACATAGCAACCGACTATCTACATTTTCTCCTCTCAGAAAATACAATAGAACACTGCGCATAATGGTAAAGAAGATTTATTGGCGTATTGTCTTGTTGACCATATTATTCATCATTGCCCTGCTGATCACTTTTTTTGTAAGATCTTCCTCTGTCGGCTACTGATTAAATTCTCCCATCAACATTTGAAAATCCTTCATAGTTTGCAGCCTCATGAAAAAGGCCTTCCTTCAGTTACATATGGCAGTTTTTCTGGCCGGATTTACTGGAATCCTCGGTCGCCTTATTACACTAAATGAGGGAATGATTGTATGGTACCGTCTCTTAATTACAGCCATCACCATGTGGATCCTCTTTGGAGCCATGAAAAAATTGAAGCGAATACCATTGGCCGATATCCTGAAGACAGGTGCAGTAGGTTTTATAGCCGCCATGCATTGGGTTACGTTTTATGGTTCTATCAAGTACTCGAATGTATCCGTAGGACTGGTCTGTTTCTCGGCAATTGGTTTTTTTACCGCCATACTGGAGCCAATTATTTTGAGAAAGCGGGTGAATATAATGGAGCTGGTGTTGGGACTTATCACCCTTCTGGGAATCTATGTGATATTCCATTTTGATACCGAATATAAGACCGGGATCATCATTGGTATTATTTCCGCTTTGCTGGCGGCGGTCTTTCCTATTTTCAATCGGGAATTATTAAAAAGGATCAATGTGGAGACCATGCTGGCCTGGCAGCAGACAGGAGGACTATTAGCACTTTCGGCATTGCTTCCCTTTTACCTTCATCGCTTTCCGGTAGCATCCTTTTTACCCGGTTTGGAAAATTTTGGCTGGTTACTGGTGCTTTCCTGGTTATGCTCAGTGGTTGCTTTTCAGTTTTCAGGGTATGCCCTTAAGGTATTATCGGCCTTTACTGTCAATCTTACTTTTAACCTGGAGCCTGTGTATGGTATCCTGCTTGCTTTCATTGTATATGGAGAAAACAGGATGCTTGGTAAATATTTCTATTATGGATTCGGCATAATTGCCATTGCCCTGATCGTACATGTGATCTGGCTGGCGAGGGAAGAACAAAAACTCAGAAAGAATGGAGTTGTTGGATTATCATAAAAAGATCGTTGAATACTACAATGCTACCGAGCATGCTTACCGGGATTCCTGGGACCTCGATAATAGTCTGGCTATCCACTATGGGTACTGGGATGAAAAAGTACATTCATTTCCAGCCTCACTGGTAAGAATGAACGAGGTGATGGCTGAACAGGCGAATATTCTGCCTGGAGAAAAAGTACTGGATGCAGGTTGCGGTGTTGGTGGCAGTTCCATTTTTTTAGCATCCATACGGGGCGCTGCCGTAACAGGCATCACCCTTTCTGCCAAACAGGTTCAAAAGGCAACTGACAATGCAAAGGAAAAAGGCGTTGAACCCAATGTCAATTTCCAGGTAATGGATTATTGCAATACAAGCTTTCCTGATGAAAGTTTTGATATAGTCTGTGGTTGTGAAAGTATTTGCTACGCTGCCAATAAGCAGGAATTTATAAACGAGGCCTGGCGATTGCTGAAACCTGGAGGACGATTGATCGTTGCTGATGGATTTGTGACACAATACAAAAACAATGAGCATCCGGTGATCCGGCAATGGCTGGATGGCTGGCAGGTAAACTATCTTGAAACACCACAAGGCTTTGCTGATTTCATGAAACAGGCCGGTTTTAGAAATATCAGCTATCGGGACATCAGTAAATTCACAGCTAATTCCTGTCGGAGGTTATACCGGTTTTATTTTCTCGCTTCTCTTTACCTTATCTGGAAAAAAATGACCTTCTCCTATAAAACTACTCCTGTTCAAAAAGGAAATATTCAGGCATGTAAAAATCAGTACATCGGAATGAAAAGGAAATTGTGGGAATACGGGATGATCGGTGGAATAAAATGAGCATTCACTGTTAACTTTAGAAAAATTCACTGTGATGAGAAAAATTAAATTGCTAACCCTTTCTTTATCTGCATGCCTATGCCTGTACGGTCAGAAAAAACCACTGGACCATTCTGTGTATGATGGCTGGCAATCCATTGGAGAGAAATTGATTAGTAACGATGGTAAATGGGCAGTGTATACAATCAATCCGCAGGAAGGAGATAATGAGCTGTTCATCCAGTCAACCAATTCCTCTGTTTCGTATAAAAAATCAATACTGAGGGGATATTCCGCTGTAATTACAGAAGACAATCGATTTGTTATCTGCAAGATCAAATCCTTTTATAAGGATATCAGGGAGGCAAGGATCAGGCGCAAGCGGGGAGATGATCTTCCTAAAGACTCGTTTTGCATAGTTGAACCCGCTCGCGACAGGATCTGGAAGTTTGCCCGTGTAAAATCATTCAAAACTCCTGAGAAGGGATTTGGATGGGTGGCTTATCATCTGGAGAAGAAACCAGAACCTCCCGCTTCAAAAAATCAGCTATACAGCGCAAAAACAGTAGACAGCCTTAACCAGATCATTGATTCTTTGGAGGCATTATTGCAACCCAGACCCGCAAATCCAGCACGCAATATCGATTACATGGATGCTGATGAAGATACTGCAACCAGTTCCACTACCAATTCACCAACGGACCTCGTTCTACGCAATCTTTCAACCGAAGAAGAAAAGATATTTAAGAATATCCTGGAATATAAATTCAATGATAAAGGTGAAAAGATATTGATGGAGCAGGCGCGCGATCCAAAAGAACCGCGGAGCCAGTCCAGGATTTTGTATTATGATCTCAAGACAGGAAAGCAGGCAACTTTAAGCATGGGAGCTAATGATTTTAAAAATTTCGCGATCAGTGAAGATGGAACACAGATCGCTTACCTCGCAGAAAGAGATGCAAAGCCAAAGGAACTGCAGAAATATTATAAGTTGTGGTATTATAGGGAGGGAATGGACAGTGCTATTTTATTGGTCGACAGGAATACCAGCGGCATTATACCGGGTAGTACAATTAGTGAATTTGGAGAGGTCAGCTTCAGTAAAAATGGGAAGAGATTATTCTTCGGAACCGCACCCATTCAACCGCCAAAGGATACAACGCTGGTTGATTTCGAAACTGCAAAACTGGATATCTGGCATTATAAGGATGATTATATCCAGCCTACTCAATTATTCCGTTTAAAAAGAGACTTGCAGGAGAATTACCTGGCTGTATACCTGCTGGACCAGCATAAAATGCTGCAGTTGGGATCAAAAGAAATTCCGGGTATTATCAAGACCGGTGAAGGTGATGGCAATTCCTTTGTGGGTGTCACCGATTTTGGGAAACGTATCGAAAGCCAGTGGGAAGGAAATACGAAGAAAGATATTTATTCGATAAATCCCAATACTGGTGAAACAACTCTTATTAAAAAGGACCTTCAGGGAACACTTGCTCAAAATTATCCTTCTCCAACCGGGAAATATATAGTGTGGTACGATAATAAAGAGAGGAATTTTTATATCTGGAATGGCAAGGCAGCACGGAAACTGACCGAAAAGATCAGGGTGCCCCTGTATGATGAAGAACATGATTTACCTTCTGATCCTCCAGCTTATGGATTAATGGGCTGGCACAATAATGACTCGGCGGTTTACATCTATGACCGGTATGATGTGTGGAAACTCGATCCGGAAATGGTAAACGCACCTGTAACCATTACAGGTGGAAGAAAATTGAATAGGGTATATCGTTATCTGCGATTGGATAGTACTGAACATTATTTCACTGGTAACAGTCCATTGTTTTTCCGGGTTCAGAATAAAATAACCAAAGAGACAGGGATTGATTATGTGATCGGCTTAAAACTTTCTAACCTTGTTGCAATTGGAAAACAGTATTGCAATAACCTGGTAAAGTCAAAGGATAAAGACAATTTCCTGGTCACGTTAGAAAGCTATAATAGTTCACCGGACCTGTTTTTCTTTGATGGAGAAGGGTTATCCGGATCAAACAGTTCCAATCGTTTATCTGCGCTTAATTCCCAGCAAAAGGATTATAACTGGGGAACTGCAGAACTGGTTAAATGGAAAGCCTATAATGGAAAGGAATCTGAAGGCATTGTATATAAGCCAGAGAATTTTGATCCATCAAAGCAATATCCAATGATCTGTTATTTCTATGAAACACATTCGGATGGATTATTTAACTATCTGCCACCAGCACCAACTCCAAGCCGGTTGAACATACCTTTCTTTGTTAGTCGCGGGTACATTGTATTTGCACCCGATATCCATTATGGAACCGGCCATCCTGGAAAGGATGCTTACGATTATATAGTGAGTGGGGCAAGAGCGCTGGTTAAGAAAGGATATGTGGATAGCACCCGCATTGGATTGCAGGGGCAAAGCTGGGGTGGCTACCAGGTAGCTTACCTGATCACTGTAACTAATTTTTTCAAGGCGGCCTGGGCAGGAGCGCCTGTTGTTAATATGTTCAGTGCTTATGGAGGAATACGTTGGGAAAGCGGATTGAACCGGCAATTTCAATATGAGCATGGGCAAAGTCGAATTGGCGCATCTATTTGGGAGAAACCGCAATTGTATATTGATAATTCTCCTTTATTCAGGTTACCAAAGGTAAAGACCCCATTAGTGATCATGTCAAATGATGCGGATGGAGCAGTGCCGTGGTATCAGGGAATTGAGATGTTCACTGCAATGAGAAGGCTGGGAAAGCAGGTGTGGATGCTGAGCTATAATGGGGAGGCGCACAACCTGGTGGAAAGAAGGAATAGAAAGGATATTCAGATAAGAGAGCAGCAATTCTTCGATTGGCAATTGAAAGGTGAAAAGCCTACACGTTGGCTGACAGAAGGAGTGCCTGCAGTGAAAAAAGGAAAGGATTGGGGATTGAATTAGAGCCCGACGGGTCAGGCAGCATAGGAAGAAATGAACTTCACGAGGCGTCTTTTGGCAATAGGGAGTAGTGTTTCATCAACCGGGAATTTCAATTCTGTTTCGATGGAATATACAGCGGGATTGGGCAGATCACGACGCTGGCGGATCAATTCTGATTTTATATGTTCATAGGTACTGCTGAGGCTACGGTGCCAGCGGTCTACGAATACCGTTTTGATGCTGCGATATTTTTCATCATGTTTTTCAAAAAAGGAAAGCCGGTAATGATAGACTCCGGTGCTGTGCAATTCTCCTGTGCTTAGAAAGAAATAACCTTCCTGGGTGTCCAGCGGGATAATTCCTACCGGTGCTATATTGATCTTCTCTTCTACAAATTCATAGATCTCGGCACCTTCACCAATGGTTTTTTTCATTTTGTCTGCTGAGTACTGGATAATGTCTTCCAGTTCCTGCATGAGTTCGGTATCAGCTATCAGTTGCTCGTACAGTAATTGTAGTTTCTGCAATTGAACTCCAGAGAGTTTTTTGGGAAAGTGTTCCTGCAGGTATTTCTTATTCTCGCGGAAGGCAACCAGGTTGTTGTAGTGGAAGATAACGTCGCCAAGCTGGGGGTAGAGCTTGTTTTCATTGAAGTATTTGTTGATCTCCTGGAGGTAGGCCAGAAGCGTATACTTCTTTAGTTCAAAATCAATATAACCTTCGGCGAACCAGGTTTCGGACAGGGACTTCATAGCGGCGAATTTGTTTACCTAATTTACTAAAAAGACGCATACATTAGAAGAGAAGTTTAAATTTATCTGTTAAAAACGCAGTTATGAAAATTTTATTGGCTTTGCTGGTCTCTCTTATTGCCTTTTCCTGCAATTATCATAGTTATTATATAGTGCGCCATGCAGAAAAAGAGGCAGCCGGGGCCAATATGTCGGGGGATGTATCGTTGACAACAGAAGGAAAGGACCGGGCACAGAAGGTATTGGGACTGATGCAGGGTAAGAAACTGGAAGCCGTTTATTCGACCAATACGATCCGGACAAAATCGACTGTCGAACCCACGGCCGATTATTTCCATTTGCCGATCAAAGTGTATGGGCCGAGACCGGATTCAGCATTTATTGCTGAGCTTAAAAAATATAAAGGCAATGTGCTGGTAGTGGGACATAGTACTACGGTGGATGATATTGTGAATGCGTTGACTGGAGAAAATAAATTGAAGGACCTGGATGATTCGCAGTATAACAGGTTATTTGTTGTTACAATGAGAGGTAAAAAGGTCTCCTATAAAGAAAGGAAAATAATTCCTGGCCTAAATCAATTTTAGTAATCCCGTTGATCGCTGAAATTTTCTAACTCTTTCGCTACAGCCGTAAGGAAAGTAGCGCCAAGGCTTCCATCTACTATTCTATGATCATAGCTCATACTGAGGTACATCATGTGACGGATGGCAATGCTATCACCATGAGGGGTTTCAATTACCACTGGTCTCTTCTTAATAGCACCCACTGCTAATATGGCTACCTGGGGCTGATTGATAATGGGCGTACCCATGAGACTTCCGAAGGTGCCTACATTGGTGAGCGTAAAAGTGCCGCCGGTGGTATCATCTGCTTTAAGTTTACCATTTCTGGCATTGTCCGCAAGCATATTGACCTGTTTGGTTAGTCCCACCAGGTTAAACTGATCCGCATTCCTGATAACCGGAACGATCAGGTTGCCTGAAGGCAAAGCGGTGGCCATGCCGATATTGATATCTTTCTTGACAATGATCTTATCACCGTCCAGCGAACAATTTATCAGCGGGAATTTCTTGATGATTTTTACAATTGCTTCAATAAACAGGGGAGTGAAAGTTATTCTGGTTCCTTCACGCTTTTCAAAATCTTTCTTTACTTTTTCCCTCCACATTACCAGGTTAGTGACATCAGCTTCAGTAAAGCTGGTCACATGCGGGCTGGTATGCTTGCTCCTGACCATATGTTCCGCGATCAGCTTGCGCATTCGGTCCATTTCCAGAATTTCAACATTGCCGGAATAGCCAGCTACCTGTGAAGAGGAAGTGTTCATTCCTGGATTTTCAACAGGCTGCTGATTGCTAATGGCAGGAGATTGATAGCTGGCAGTTGCAGTTTTTCTGCCAGCATTCTTTTCACTCACGTATTGAAGAATATCTTTTTTGGTAACGCGCCCTTCATTGCCGGTGCCTGGAATGGTTTCCAGTTCGGTCATACTGACTCCTTCACTGGCTGCGATATTCAAAACGAGGGGAGAATAAAATCTGTTGGAAGAGCCATTTGAACTCTGTTTGGGCTGCTGGGATACATGATTGAATTCCCGTGGAGCATGATGCACGGTTTCCAGTACTTCAGCTTCCTGGGTTTTGGGAGGGGTTTGCACTGGTTGAGAAACTGAAACGGGTTCTTCTGTGCTGGTCTTTATTCTGGCAATGACCGAACCAATGGGTACCACATCGTTTACATTAAACAGGATCTCATCAATAACGCCTGCAGCTGTGCTGGGCACTTCGCTGTCCACCTTATCAGTGGCGATCTCAAGCACCGTTTCATCCATTTTTACAGGATCGCCGGGTTGTTTGAACCACTTAAGGATGGTCGCTTCCATGATACTTTCGCCCAATTTTGGCATTACCAGGTCTATTACAGCCATAGGATTTTCTTTATGTAAACTAACCGTTAATTCGGGACAGGTTTATTCCTGCCGGGGCAAAGATAATAAATTGATCTTAAAAGGGCTATCAACTGTTAGTCAAAATGAATTTACGCAGGAAATCGAGGGCCATCTGGGCTGTCTGGCGGATATTCCTTTCACGGTCAAAACGAAGGTTTAACTGTTTGGTTATAACCTTATCCCTGGTTGCTGCAGCCAGCCAGACTGTTCCCACAGGTTTTTCTTCAGAACCGCCATCTGGTCCCATAATACCTGAGGTAGCGATGACAAAATCCACTTTCAATTGATCCAGTGCTCCCTTTGCCATTTCTACTACGGTCTCTTCACTAACGGCGCCTTTGGCCTTTAAGGTACCAGCGGAGACATTTAAAATCCGGTTTTTGACATCATTGGCATAACTGACGATGCTTCCATTATAATAATTGGAAGAACCAGCAATGGAAGTGATGAGATGGGCGATATAACCGCCGGTACAGCTTTCAGCTGTACCCATGGTCTTGCCTTTTTGCTTTAAGATTTTGCCGATGACTACCTGCATGCTGTCGTCCTCATCCGTTACAAGGTATTCTTTAACCCGGGTTTTGAGGGTTTCAAAAAGAGCATTGATCTCTTTTTCCATTTCCTCTTTGTTATTGCCTGTTGAGGTAAGTCGCAATCTCACCATACCGAATGCGGGTAAATAAGCCAGTTTGATATGGGAAGGAAGAGCGGC
>JAJKIP010000343.1 GCA_021154405.1 Segetibacter sp.
ATTTAAGCGTCCACAAAACATTTCTCCTCGAATATTCCCATCCAAAAGCGCCATTGATGGTTGTCTGGTTATATAAAAATCTCCGTTCGGTATTAGCTGCGCTGAATGAAAAGAATGAGCGGATATTGTCCCTGTACCTGTCAGGAATTCTTTTGGTACTGGGAATAAAGCGCGGAAAATAAATTGTATGGTTCACGCTGACCTGCTTGGATTGAATGAATTGCCTGCCATTGGCGCTTCCCAATTCAACACCATAGCGAAAGTTGGTATTGGCAATATTGGCTCCCTTTGCGAAGTTGCGGTTTTGTACCCCAACGTTGGCGCCAATACCAAAGAGATTGCCTGAGATGGTTGTCTGGTTAAAACTTCCTTCCAGGTTGGCATTGAAGGAATATTTTCGGGCAGTGGTAAGCCTTATTACAAAATCGACAGTGTCTGAATTTTTTCGTGGAATGGCATCTATATTGACCAGTCGCCATGTGCCCAAAGCGTTGAACCTGTTTATTGTCCTTAAATAACGCCGTTGCCTGTATATGGAATCATGAGGCAAATAAATATTGGCAGGGAATATTTTTGATTTGAATTTATTATGGTGCTGGATCACGGTAATACCTTCTACCACTTTGACATGCCGGGTAAGGCCAACTGTATCAGTTCTGTAATCGGGGTAGATAGTAACATTGCCGATATAATATTTTATCATGCGGGTACTATCAAAATTTCGTAGTCTTATTTCCAGATTGGCCGTTGGATTTTCCCTTCTCAATCTTAGTTTTTGTAATATTTCCAATTGCTCAAATGGATCAAGGGAAGGGGTCAATAAGGATACATCAAGTGTGTCCCATAAGCCAACCAGTTCATCCCTATTGAATTTCAGATAACCGTTATTGCGATATAATTCAGTAAGGCGGTCAAGCTCCTCGGAGATAAGATTTTTGTCAAAAGGATCTCCTTTCCTTACAAATGCAGATTTCTGGCTCGAATCAGCCAGATGCTGTAACTCCTGTTTCTGTAAATTATAGGCTACAGTGTCTAAATGTACCAGTTTGCCGGGGCGTACATAGAAATTGATGGTAGTCCGGTACTCATTTTTGCCTACAGTGTCTATTATTATTGGCTGGTATCCGATTGAATCGCTGAAATAGCCCCTTGATTTAAGCAGGGCTTTCATGAACATGATTGACTTTTCTGCACTCGCGCTATCAAATACAGGAGGTTTTTTGAGAACCTGCCAGGCCAGTTTTTCCAGTCTGCGTGCCTGCATGCTATCATCCAGCTGTTCTTTGAGGTTGGCAGCAAGTTCTTTTTTTTCCCTGTTTGAAAAATCTCCTATTAGGTTGATATTTGTCTGGTAGACGAAGGGTTTTCCTGCAGGATAGTCTTTAACGATCGTACAGGAAGCAAAGGCAGCAATGATCAGTCCGGCAATAACTGCTTTAAATCGATATGATTGGTTTAGGAGCTTGCCGGGAAACATAATTTAATTGAAAGGGACAATGCTTGGTAAATCGAAGATCAAATATATCCAAAGTTTAGGCCAGAAAAAAGCAAGAGATGAAGAGGGTTTATTCATTGCGGAAGGACCCCGGATCGTTGCAGATCTGCTGGCTGAAAATAACAAGGTGGTCCGGGAGATCTATGCTTTACGACCCTGGGCACATGAACATTCAGCTGTCATTAACGGCATTCCCATCACGGTTATCACTGAAGCTGAATTGGGAAAAATTTCACAACTCACTACTCCCAACCAGGTACTGGCTGTTGTAAGAAAAGCTACTGATCCTTCATTTGAGACCAGGGATAAAGTTTCACTGGTGCTGGATGGCATACAGGACCCCGGAAATCTTGGAACCATTATCCGGATAGCCGACTGGTTTGGAATTGAACAGATCATTTGCAGTCTTGATTGCGCGGATCAATATAATCCTAAAGTAGTGCAGTCGACTATGGGAAGTATTGCGAGGGTACGATTGCTTTACACTTTCCTGGTGACCTGGTTACCCCTCCAGCGAAATATTCCTGTTTATGCGGCTGCGCTGGGTGGAAAGGATATTGCTGGAATACCTCCTTTAAAAGAAGGGTTGATCATTATCGGAAATGAAGCAAAGGGAATTCGACCGGAAGTAATGGAACTGGCAGGAGTGAAGATCACCATACCTAAAAAAGGAAAGGCAGAATCGCTAAATGCTGCAGTGGCAACAGGAATAATTCTTTCCAGATTACTGTAGGGAATAACTCACCTGAACTGAATGGCCTTTACCGCCTGGATATTTCTGGCTACTATGGAAGGAAGAGTTAAAATGGTAAAACAAACCACGAAGGTTCCGGCTATTATAACAGCTATCTGCCACCATACAATCTTTACTGCCGCTTCACTGAGATAGTAAGCTTCTTCCTGCAATTTGATAAATCCTGTTTCCTTTTGCAGGAACAAAAGTGCAAGTGCTAAAGCCGTTCCGATCACAATGCCAGTGACTGTAATGATAGCACCATGATGAACAAAAATCATTTGTATCCGCCTGTTACTGGCTCCCAGGGATTTTAAAACTCCTATCATCCTCACCCTTTCAAGTACCAATATGAGGAGGCAGGTGATCAGGTTGATCACAGCAACAGCAAGCATAAATCCAATTAATACATTGCGGGTAACGTTCTGCATGTTTAGCCAGTCAAAGATATTTGGGGAGATTTCCTGCACACCCTGAGTGTCCCAGGTGGGAGGGAAGTTATCCAGGTTGTAGATTGACATAACCGTAGTGTCGATCTTATGGTAATCGTGTAGGAATATCTCATAACCCCCAATCTCATCAGCATACCAGTCATTCAATCGCTGAATAAGCCGGATATCACCAACGGCAAAAGTTTTATCGTATTCTTCAATACCTGTTTTATATATGCCTGCAACGGTAAGTTTATCGGGGCGCAGCGTACCATCCGGCCGGATAAAATAGATGAGAATGCCGTCGTTCAATTTTAATTTCAGCTGGCCAGCTGTGTAAGCAGAGATCATGATCTCACGACTATAGGTTCTATTGTTAAAATTGATTGGCCTGCCTTCTTTGATAAATCGTTTGAAGTGGCCAAAATTGTAAGTGGAATCAAACCCTTTTAATAAAACGCCTTCAATATCTTCTTTGGTTTTAAGGATGGCATACTTGGTTGCAAAAGGGTGAATATCCTGAACATTGGGATCTTTTTTGACGAGATCAACAAGGGTATCATTTTTGATGATAGGTGTTTCTTCAGCGATCAAGGCTTTAAAAGGCTGTTTTTCCTGGATCCGGATATGGCCCCAGAAGCTGAAGACCTTTTGACTGATCTCTTCCTGGAAACCATTGGCGAAGGAGAGGGTAATGATCATGACAGCTACCCCTATGGCGGTTGCTGCAATTGATAGGCGTATAATAAACCTGGAAAATGATCGGTGCTGGTTAAAGGCGATACGGTTTGCTATAAAACCTGAAACCCACCGATTTCGGTCCCTTCCAATAAAGGCTCTTATAATAGTTGCAACCATCTGGAAGAATAAATTGTCTTTTTATGGCGGTAAAATTAGGGGGTTAAAAATATTTATCTGCTTTATTTGCCCTTTTTTCACAAATTGCATAACAGATGAGGAGTAAAGCCCGAAATCATATCAAATTCCTGTTGCTGATCGTGGTTATTCATTGTTGCATTACCTCCTTTGCACAAATACCCGATCAGATCTATCGCCCCAATATACATTCTGTAAAACTGTTTAAATATGGTGATATCTATAGCTATCCCATTTTGATGCTCAATAGTGGGGATCAGCTGGAGTTACATTTTGACGACCTGGATGCTGACGTAAAGAGTTATTATTATACTTTTCAGCTTTGCAATGCGGACTGGAGTCCTTCCAGTCTGCAGACCTTTGATTATATACAGGGATTTCAGCAGAACCGCATCGGCAATTACCGCTATTCATCCATCGCCCTTACAAAATACACGCATTACCAGGCAGTATTTCCAGACCGGAATTCAATGCCAAAACGATCAGGTAATTACCTGCTGAAAGTTTTTCGGAATAATGATACTGCTGATCTCTATTTTACCAAACGATTCCTGGTAGTAGATAACAGGGTGCAGATCGCAGCACAGATCAAACAGCCTTTTAATTCCCAGTATTATTTGACAGATCAAAGGGTAGAGGTGGTGGTAAGCACCGCAAGTGCAAGGATCAATACACTTTCTCCGCAGGATTTGAAAATTACGGTTCTTCAAAATAATACCTGGACTACTGCAGCACATGTGGATCGTCCAACCATTTATCGGGGTAACTATTATGAATACAGTGATGACGCCACTTCTTTTCCATCTGGAAGAGAATGGAGATGGATTGATCTGCGTAGTGTGCGACTGATGAGTGAAAGAATGCAGCAAATTGTGGATACAGGTAAAAGGATTGATGTGTTTGTAAAGCCGGATACGGAACGTAAACAGCAGATCTATTTCTACTATCATGATCTTAACGGGCTTTTTACGATCGAGAATACTGATGGAAATAATCCCTACTGGCAAAGTGATTATGCCTGGGTGCATTTCACTTATGTACCGCCCGGCAACCAGGCCTATGGCGGAAAAGACCTGTATCTGATTGGTGAACTCACCAATTATCTGCCCAATGATTATTCAAAGCTGGAATTTAACAGGGAAAAAGGGATCTATGAGAAAACCTTATTCCTGAAACAGGGATACTATAATTATTCCTATGTTACGTTGAATGCAGGCAAACCTGTGGGTAACCGCTTTTCATTTGAGAACACCGAGGGCAATTTCACCAATACCGAGAATAATTATACCATACTGGTCTATTTCCGTCCTTTCGGATCCCGCGCTGATGAGCTGATTGGTATAACACAGTTAAATTCACTTAATCCAAGATAAGTTATTATCTATTCTATAGCAGAATTTGCAATTAATCCAGCAATTACCTGGAAATTAATCCTTCTATTAATCGCTCCGCCTTATCATCGTCTTAAAGACAATTACTTCTACAATTTTCCAGTATACGATCGAAAATATTGCATTTAGACATAGTCTAAATGCTTCAGCCGAATAAAGAACACCGAAACGAATTGCTTAAAGTAAAATGAAAATGAATATCAGGAATTTGATACGTTCATGGAGCACCAAAGCTGCCGCTATAATTGTTACTGGTGCTGCATGTATTGCCTCCCTTGCCGCGATTATTGCCCCCATACCTAAAAAGAAAAAAACGCATAGCGAGTGGAACGATTATGGTGGCGGCGCCGATCAATCAAAGTTTGTTGACTTTAAACAGATCAATAAACGGAATATTGGTAAACTCAGTCTTGATTATGTTTATTCTTCTGGCGATAAAACTGAGTATTACAAATTCAATCCAATTATTGTGGACGGCATTATGTATGTGCTTGCCAAAAATAATTCACTGGTAGCGCTTGACCCTGCAACCGGTAAGGAGATCTGGATTCACACTGGTTTGCGCGGCATCACGCAGCGTGGTATCAATTTCTGGCAAAGTAAAGACGGGAAAGAGAAACGTCTGCTAACTGTATTCGGCAACTCGCTACAGGCGATTGATGCCATAACGGGTAAATCCATATTAACTTTTGGCGATAACGGTTCTGTTGACCTGAAAGAGGGACTTGACCGTGATCCATCCTTATTCAGCAGGGCTACGCCTACTTCGCCCGGCCATGTATTTGAGAACCTGCTGCTGCTTGGGTCTTTCCCCGGTGAAGCCTTATTCTCAGGTCCCGGTCATGTGCGGGCATTTGATGTAATTACAGGCAAACAGGTATGGATATTTCATACGATCCCATTTCCCGGCGAACCGGGTTACGAAACGTGGCCAAAGGATGCCTATAAGTATGGTGGCGGAGCTAACTGCTGGGGAGATATAACTGTGGATGAGCAGCGAGGTATAGCTTATTTCCCACTGGGATCACCAACCTACGATTATGATGGTTCAGACCGGGAAGGGCAAAACCTATATGGTAACTGTGTGCTGGCGCTTGATGCACGTACAGGAAAGTATATATGGCATTATCAAACTGTACACCATGATTTATGGGATTACGATATAAGTGCGGCGCCACAGCTTATCACAATTAAGCACAATGGTAAAAAAGTAGATGCGGTAGCAGCAGCATCAAAAGGCGGTTACCTGTATGTGCTGGATCGCGAAACAGGCAAGCCCATTTGGCCCATTGTAGAGACACCCGTACCTGCAAGTGACATGCCCTATGAGAAGGCGTGGCCTACACAACCCATACCTACGGTTATACCACCCTTTACCAAACATGTGGCATTGTTATCAGATCTCAGCCCATACTTTTCACCTGAAGAAAAAGCTAAATGGAGTGCCCGGTTGGCAGCAGCCAAATCAGCGCCATTTCAGCCTCTCTCAGATAAATATGAAACCGTGAGCATACCTGGAGCTTTCGGCGGAGCCAATTTTGAGAATACCGCATCCAACCCCGATAAAGGCATTGTGTACGTATTATTTTCCAATGAGCCATGTATCTATCAGTTAAAGAAGGTCGATCATACTGCCCGTAGTGCAATGGCAGCACGTGCAGCTGCAGGAAAGAATGCTTATACGTTGAGTTGTCAGGCCTGTCATGGTGCCGATCAGGCAGGTATCCCGGGCAACGGCCCTTCATTATTAAACCTTGGCAGCCGTATTAATGCCAATGAATTTAAGCTGCTTGTATCCCAGGGTAAAGGCCGCATGCCGGCACAGCCACACCTGGATGAAGCTACCATATCTGCTATCTATGCATTCCTTGCACCTCCTGTACGTGGCAGTAACGTAAAAGTAGAACCGATACCGGTCAGTGGCCCTGTTGTGGCTGATGGCCCTGCTCCAATGAAACCTGTGAATTTCAGCGCAGGTATGAAAGATTATCCTGAGGGTTATACGGGACCCAGGTCAGAATATGCTGAAGTGAAAGGCAATGGTATAAGCGTTACCAACCTGCTTACACCGCCATGGTGTGGTATAGCCTGTTATGATCTTAACAAAGGGATCTTAAAATGGACTGTTGGTCATGGTACCGATCCCAAAGTAGGTATTGATGGTCTGGGTTATCCTGGTGGTTCATCCAACAAAGGAATGGTAGTAACTGCTTCGGGTCTGTTATTTGCAACCAGTCGTGACGGCCATATCTATTGTTATGATGCTGATAACGGTAAAAAATTATGGACATACGATCTGCAACGTGAGAATCCAAATGGTGTACCTGCAATGTTTGAAAAGGATGGTCGCCAGTACCTGGTAGTTGTTTCCTGTGGTCCGTTACGCGATAAAAAACTAAAAGAAGAAGATGTACCAAGAGGTTACCTGGTATTTGCACTTCCGAAAAAGAGTTAAAAAATATTTTATATAATCTAATCTCTCGAGGCCATGTGCAGGGCGTTCATTCAGAAGTATTGCCCGACGACATGGTTCACGCGTGTTCATTCACGTGCCTCACGAGCTATATCCATTATTCGTGGTTCGTGAGACACAACCCATGGCATAGTTGAGACACGAACCAGGCTGAGCAACGGGGTGAATTTATCATCTAATGCCTTCAGGTTAGAACCTGAATTTCCGCTATCTTTGCGGCGGCAGGTCTTACACGACCAGCTCCTGCTGAACCTCCCCAGGGCCGGAAGGCAGCAAGGATATGTGGTTGTAGCGGTGCGATGTGAGTAGCCTGCCTTTTTTTCTTTTTTACTGCTGTAGATACCTTCTCTGGAAATGTTACCCATAAATACATTTTAAACCAACAAAAATCTCCGAATAATGAAGTTTTTTATCGACACGGCTGATCTTGCACAAATCAAAGAAGCTAATGAATTAGGAATTCTGGACGGCGTTACTACCAACCCTTCACTTATGGCCAAAGTAGGCGTAAAAGGGCAGGAGGCTGTTTTCAATCACTATAAAACCATTTGTGAAATTGTTGATGGAGATATCAGTGCTGAAGTAGTATCGGTTGATTTCAAAGAAATTGTGGAAGAAGGAAAGAAACTGGCTGCGATTCATCCGAATATCGTGGTAAAAGTGCCGATGATAAAAGATGGCGTTAAAGCGATAAAATGGTTTACTGATAATGGTATCCGCACCAACTGTACGCTGGTATTTTCTGCTGGTCAGGCAATCCTGGCAGCAAAGGCAGGTGCTGCTTATGTGTCTCCGTTTATTGGCCGTATTGA
>JAJKIP010000344.1 GCA_021154405.1 Segetibacter sp.
ATGCAGATGTAACAGATTGAATTTATAGCGACACATCTGGTTGATGTACTGCTTGACATCAGCTACCGAAAAAAAATGCCTTACCACGTCAAGCATGAGTCCTCTCCACTGGAAACGTGGATAATCTACAATACTGACCAGTGATAACCTCCAATTTGCCGGGGTAATTTTTTGCGGGCTCTCAATTTCTTTTGGAAACAGCTGCAGCAATGTCTGTACTCCGTAGAACAGTCCTTGCGGGGTGTTAGCGTTTAGGATAACACCGTTAGGCTTTACCCAAAGTCGGTATCCTTCCTTTCGAATACTGCTGTCATACTTCCTGTTGACGGCAATCTGAATTGCAGGATTGCGGAAATTCCTTCGGAGTTGAATTTGAATACCGGCTGTTTTCATTCGGTTCGCCAGGTAAATCACAGCCCATTTATTTTCGCCCGATGTATCGGCATCAATTACCGCTAACGCTGGTAGTATAAACTTTCCTTTATGTTCCTGAATGGATACTGGTTCAGGAATGATTTTACTGATTACCTGGGATCGCAGTAGCAAACACGATAAGCACCCGAATCCAAGCATTAACCATTTGTTCATACTGTAAGACTTGCCTGATAGATATTAGCCGATATGACTGGATATTAATTTTGAATACGTATTCAAATATAGACAGTTTAACGAAAAAAATATACACGCGTCAGGAGAAATGGAGGATGCTGGCAGGTTGCACACCTGCATTGTCTGGAGCTGATCTTATTTCCATTTTATGATAGTAAAAACAATTTCCCTGTACCCGTTCCTTTCATACAACACCCCCAATTGTTTCTTTGACAATTTTACCAGGTCAGAGTAAGCTGTAAAGTCTTTTGCTTCATCAACACTTTTATCAATCAGGATATTTTTTTTCCAGGTCTTTCCTTCATCGTAGCTGATACGAAGCGTAAGATTGTCCCTCCGTTTTTCGTTGGCTGCATTGCAAAAAGCGATAATATTATTTTGCTTTCGGGTTCCGATATTTAAAATGCTTCCCTGGTTTACAGGATCAATTAAATTGTTATCAAAATAACTTGTATCCCAGGTTGCGCCACCATCACTACTGATAGAAACTATTCTTGCACGTACGTCACCTTTCTGATTGCGACTGTTCATCATCAATTTATTATTGCCCAGCTCGGCAGCCATCGATTCATTACTCCCCGGGATGTTTACATCCCTACCAAAATGAAATGTTTTTCCATGATCGTCTGTATAATAACCAAATGCTTTGTAATCCGTGAATTGTTTTTGGGGCCCGCCTGTTGAATGGTTTGCTGCTACAAAAATTTTCCCCTTGTATTTTCCGTGTTGAAACTGCATTGCGTGCCCGGGTGTATTTGCAAAACTTCTCCAATCCTCGGAAAAATTGTAAGCTGGATTTATTTGTGATTGTTTCGGGCGATGGACCTCCAAAGTAATATTTACCGCATTACCCCAGCTTTGCCCATTGTCCGTTGATGTTTTATACCATACTTCACGCAAACCTTTACCTTTTCTCACTTCGCCTTCGTGATTGTTTCCGGTGTTATAAAATAAAAATATTCTTCCCTGCGGATAAGCAGGATCGTCCAGGTCTACCACTGGTGCCGGATTGCCTGCCTGTAAAGAATCAGCATCAACAATTGTTTGCAATGGGCTCCATGTTTTTCCGCCGTCAATACTTCTTTTCATTACGATATTAATATCACCGAAATCACCTGCACCATTTACGCGGCCTTCACAAAAAGCGAGCAAATTGTCATTCAATAATTTTAAGATAGCGGGAATACGGTAACTCTGATGACCTTCGGTACCTGAAATAAAAACAGGAACAGTTTTACGTTGCGATTTGCCAGTCAGAAAACAAAAAATAAAAATAAGGACCATGCCTGCATATCTCATTTCATTTGTTTTACGATTCACGAAAATCATTTGCTTTTGGGCGGCGCAATGCGGTGTTTGTCGCACTGTCTGGCTTTTTTTCACTTATATATCTCTTCAGATGAGTGGCTGTTTTCGAATCCGGATCTTTAATCAAATCTGTTACCAGGCCTTCGAAAACTATATTTCCCCCTTCGGATCCGCCACCTGGTCCCATATCTATTATCCAATCTGCCTGGGTTATTACATCGAGATTATGCTCAACGATAATGACAGTGTTACCTCGGTCTCTCAGGGCGTGAAACGTAGACATCAGTGTTTGAATATCCGAAGGGTGAAGACCTGTTGTGGGCTCATCAAAAACAAAAAGCTGACCCTGCTCATCCAATTCCATTGCGAGCTTCAACCGTTGCCGTTCACCTCCGGAAAAAGTACTTAGTGGCTGTCCCAGCGTCATGTAACCGAGTCCCATTTGTCCAATTCGCCTCAATAGATCTTTATCCTCTCCGTCGAAAAAATCTGTCGCTTCCACCACCGTCATCTTCAGGAACTCAATAATATTCTTTCCATGCCAGCTGTATCCCAAAACTTCATTTTTATAACCCGATCCATCGCACATATCACATATTTCCTCCACCTCCTCCAGAAAAGCGAGATCAAGTCTGATTACACCAAGCCCTTTGCATTGCGGGCAGGCACCCTCGGCATTGGCACTAAAAAGTGAGGGTCGTACATGGTTAGCTTTTGCAAATGTACTGCGTAGTACATCAAAAATGCCCGTATAAGAAGCGAGATGTGATCGCCTCGAGCCGCGTAACAATCCCTGGTCGATAAGTTTTGCATGTTCATGTTGGCGTGGCAGTTCCTGGTTGATGAGAGAACTTTTTCCTGATCCGGCCACACCCGTTACAACCGTAATTACGGATTCGGGAATTTTAACCGTGACATTTTTCAAATTGTGCAAGCTTGCATTTCGGACTGTCAAAAAAGATTTAGCGAGTCGCGGATTTTTATTAAGCGTTCTGGGCATACGCCAATATTTTCCAGTAAGTGTATCGGCATGTTTAAGTCCATTCAGTGTTCCACTGTAAACAATGTGTCCGCCGTCTTTTCCGGCTGCGGGTCCCATGTCGATCAGATGATCGGCAATTTTTATAATGTCGGGGTCATGTTCAACAATCAGGACGGTGTTCCCTTTGTTTCGGAGCTCTAAAATGATTTCGGACAGCCGGTCGATATCACTGGGATGCAGGCCAATACTTGGTTCGTCAAATATATATAGCAACCCGGTGAGACTACTTCCCAGGTGCTTCACCATTTTAATGCGTTGTGATTCGCCACCTGACAACGACGAAGTTTCGCGGTTTAGTGAAAGGTAACTTAACCCAATTTTTTCCAGATGGGAAAGCCTGGCGATCAACTCATTTAGCACGGTGCCTACCTGTTGGACTGGGATTGTCTTCAAAAATTCAATGAGCTGATTGATTTGCATCCCGGCGCAATCTGCGATGTTTTTGCCCTGAATTTTGCAACGACGTACCTCCTTGCTTAATCTTGCCCCGTTACATAGCGGGCAGGTGCGCCTGTGAAGTATTTCACGGAGCTCTTCTTCCTTTCGCTTTGATTCTTTCGTTTCTTTTTTTAAAAAGCTGCGCCTGATCCGGGTAACCACTCCCTCATACAACATCGTCTTTCCCCATTGTTTATTTGGCTTTTTTGGTTTATGCTCTTCTGCATACAAAAGCAAATCAAGTTCATCCTTTGAATAATTTTTGATTTTCCTGTCGTTATCGAAATAACCGGAGTTCACGTAACGGGTCCATCGCCAGCCACCCGGCTGGAATGCGGGAAACCGGATCGCTCCCTCATTCAAAGATTTGTTATTATCGATCAATGCGTCAAGGTTTATGTCTGTAACTGTTCCGAGTCCCTCACACATTGGGCACATGCCTTTGGGGTTGTTAAAGGAGAAGACCATTGAATATCCGACGAATGGCTGTCCAATGCGAGAGAATAAAAGGCGCAGCAAGGTATAAATATCTGTGACCGTTCCAACTGTTGAGCGGGCATTGCCACCTATCCGTTTTTGATTGATCATGATGGCCACATTAAGATTTTGTATGGAATTAACCTCCGGGTGTCCATAATGTGGCATTTTACTTCTTATATAACTATTGTACGTTTCATTGAGCTGCCGTTGAGCTTCGGCACCGATGGTTTCAAATACAAGAGATGATTTTCCTGAACCCGAAACTCCCGTGAAAACGGTAATTTGATTTTTGGGGATCTCAACGGAAATATTTTTCAGATTGTTTTCGCGTGCCCCTTTGATGCGGATAACCTGCATAGGGTAATACTGTTTGAAAAATCATGCCAATACATAAGAGCCGGACTTATCAAACGTACTGCATTACCCGCTCCTTCACTTCCTTTGGAGATAATGATTTTTCAACATATCCATCAGCTCCACATCGTTCGGCAACCTCCCCAATATTGCGGTTGAAGGAATACATGAGTACGGGTATATGTGACGTAGCGGGGTTTGATTTTAATAATTCGCAAAATGTCTCTCCACTTATTCCCTTCATATGGATGTCCAATAAAATTATTTTGGGGCTACAGGCATCGATCTTTTCCCAAATATCAGCTCCATTAACAGACACTACAGGATTGAGGCCCTCTTTTTTTAATGTGAGCTGTATTAGCTGAAGCCAATCTAAATCATCATCAACTAATAATATACACACGTTTGAGTTTTCAATCATTTATTTGCCTGACAATGTAATAGTATGGGGATATTACATAGTTGGTATTTAAGACAATCAAAGCTTATACCATGTAAGTTTGCTATTATATGATGCGGGAAAGCGTGGAATCTTTAGTCGCAATAAGGCGACACAAATCCACAATTATTATCTGAGGAATTTATGATACAAGTAAATTATTGCCCTTATTTATATATATATGGGAAACAAATGGAATGTTTTCACCGAACCGGCTCTGTGATTTTTTTTAATTAAATGCGATGCCGCTATTAAATAGTATGACCAATAACACCTCGTACTATGATCTCTCCATGACCTGTTGCAGGCTTGCTACCTGGGATTTTGAAGGCTGCGAAAGGTGATGGAAAACCGGGTGGCAGAAACTGGTGCCGTGCTGTGCTGCCATTCAGTACGCGCTTCTCCCTGTATTATATAAAGTGACCTGCGTTTAACCGGGAAGGAAACTATTGATTTACGGCCCTGTTTTGACTTCTCATGCGGCCTGAGTTTGAAGGTAACATCTGAGAGGAGGGAAACCCCTGCAATCTGATCAAAGGGAGGGGCATCACGATGCCAATTTATGACTGATCCGGGAGGATACTCAGTGATCAGCATCTCTGCCAGAGATATCACTGGTAATTGCATGTGCAGAGCAACTTTTTCCGTCAGTTTATCGAAAACCGAAGGAATTGGGGACCCTTTAGTAATTTTTCGGGTATTAAAATTGTAATCATAACCAAAGCTGCGCACTTTTCGCAAGGCTGTGTATCCCTGAAACTGCATCTGATGTAATTCAATTTCTCTTACAGCGTTCAGCAGTAAGCGTTCTTCTTCTTCCGCAATAAAATTGGGAAAATAAGTAAACCCGGACGGGTAATCAGCTGGTACCTCAAATAACAGGCTCATGGAGATCTATGAAGAAAAACTGTGCCATTGTCATTTGTTATAACGATTCCATCCACGGAGGTACTTCGAATATCATGCAGGTCGCTTTTAACCCCTCAATTCCTTTATGGCTGCTTTTATAAATCCAGGTTTATCCTTTTTCACCTCTTTCAACATTGCTTTTCTGTCTTCAGCTATTGAAAAATATTTTTCGGCCCACAAGCTTATTTCAATCATTGTGGGAACGAGGTCAATCCCTTTGGGAGTTAACCTATACAAAACTTTGGCCTTACTATCCGGGTGTTCTAATTTTTCAATAAGCCTGTTTTCTTCCAAATGCAGCAAGCGGGTGGCTAAAATATTGGTAGCAATTCCTTCCGGAGATTTTAAAAAGTCTCCGTAGGTACACTCTTTTGCATCCATAAGGTCCCTGATTATCAGCAGCGACCATTTATCACCGAATATATCAAGCGAAGTGCTAATAGGACAATCTGATCTTCTTTTTGATTTTAACATAATAAATAGGCATTAAATGCACTTGCATTATGCAAGTAAGTTATATATTTACACTTGCAATATGCAAGTAAAATTACAAAACAATAAGAAATGAAACAAACTATTTTAGTAACAGGTGCATCTTCGGGCTTTGGATTGTTAGTCGCAAACGAGCTACACAGAAAGGGTTATAATGTAATTGGGACAAGTCGTAACCCCGAAAAGTATGTAACAAAGTTGCCATTCAAAATGATAGCGTTAGATCTGGATTCAGAACAATCAATTAACAGTTTTTCAGAAAGAATTTTTAAGGAAATAAGCCGGTTGGATATTCTTATTAACAATGCAGGCTTTTTAGTGTCTGGTATTGCAGAAGAAACGCCCATTGATTTAGGCAGGCAACAATTAGAAACTAACTTTTGGGGAACTATCAAGGTAACTAACGCTGTATTGCCATATTTTAGAAAACAAAAATTTGGTAAAATAATAACCGTAGGTTCTATTATTGGACTTGTGTCATTTCCCAATGCTGCTTACTATGCAGCTTCAAAACACGCATTGGAAGGATATTTCAAATCATTGCGTTATGAATTGAATGAGTTTAATATTAGTGTGTCTATGATTGAACCTTCTGCTTTTAAGACAGGCATTTTTGATAATTCATCTTCATCGTTAAGGAAAATTGATGATTATAATACGTTAAGGGATAAAATTGGAAAATTCACCAATGACCTGGCAGAGAAAGCCGAAGATCCTTCGATAGTCGTAGATAAAGTGGTTAAAGTAATTGAAACGGATAAGCCTAAATTCAGAAACATTGTTGGTAAGGGCACTTCTGCCCTGGTTAATCTGCAGCACTTTGCTTACGGCATTTTGGAAAAAGGAGTGCTTAAAAAATTGAACAGGATTTGAAGTCGAGAAAAATTAAAAAAGGAAACAAAACAAAGTTATTTAAATAGTAATAAATCTACTCAGTTCAAGGTAAACATTATTACTATATTTCATGAAAGGCCTTAGCACTTTTTTGCGACCTAACTGGAAGAAGAAAGGATTCATTAATAAAACATAAAATGAAAGCATTTATAGTAAACCGCTACAGGAAAAAAGAAAAATTACAACTAAAGCAAATCCCAGATCCAAAGGTGAAAGAAACCGATATTTTGGTTCAGGTACATTCCGCAGGTCTGAACCTTCTGGATTCAAAAATTAGAGACGGTGAATTTAAAACGATCCTGCCATACAAAACCCCATTTACGCTGGGGCACGATGTGTCGGGTGTCGTTATCAAGGTTGGTTCAGGAGTTAGTAAATTCAAAGTGGGCGATGAGGTGTATGCAAGACCCGCAGACTATAGGATTGGAGCTTTTGCAGAATTGATTTCTATGAATGAAAACGATGTGGCGCTGAAACCAAAAAATATTTCTATGGAAGAAGCCGCTTCTATCCCGTTGGTAGGCTTAACTGCCTGGCAGGCTTTAATCGAAAGAGCGAATCTGGTGAATGGACAAAAGGTTTTCATTCAGGCTGGTTCTGGTGGAGTAGGCACATTTGCCATTCAGTTAGCGAAATATTTGGGTGCTACTGTAGCTACCACAACAGGTGAAACTAATATTAACCTGGTAAAAAGTCTGGGTGCGGATATTGTAATTGATTACAAGAAAGATAATTTTGAAACGATACTTAAAGATTACGATGTAGTGTTGAACAGTCAGGATA
>JAJKIP010000345.1 GCA_021154405.1 Segetibacter sp.
CATTCCAAGATGAATGATATTGCCGCCATGAACAAGATTATCCTTGATGGAAGGCATGAGGTAGATTTCAATCCTCATGAGGACATTGAATTCCTGATCACCGAAACACTCCCTTTTCACCCAAATGCATTGACCTTTCTTGCTACTGTAAGGAATGGAAACTCGATAGCTGAAACCTATTATTCCATCGGAGGCGGATTCGTAAAAAAGGAAGGTGAAGTACCTGCAGCTTCCAAAATTGTACAATTGCCTTTTCCCATCAATACATCAGAAGATCTGCTTCACTGGTGCCGAAAGACAGGAATGTCCATAAATGAAGTGGTGATGGAAAACGAGAATGCCTGGAGGCCGGAACAGGAAACTGTCAAAGGCCTGCTCAGGATATGGGAGGTAATGCGGGAGTGTGCCTGGAGGGGTTGTCATACGGAAGGAGTTCTTCCAGGAGGACTTGAAGTCAAAAGAAGGGCAGCAGGGTTAAACAGGAAATTGCTTGCCGGTAAAGTATATCCTGACCCGGTGTCCTGGATGAATGCCATCAGAGAGGGGGGAAAGGATTTCAAATATATCCTGGACTGGGTGAGCTGTTTTGCACTGGCGGTTAATGAGGAAAATGCTGCCTTTGGAAGGGTGGTTACTGCACCCACCAATGGAGCTGCCGGAGTAATACCGGCCGTATTATTATACTATGTCATCTTTTTTGAGGCAGGGGATAAAAAGATCGTTGACTTTTTGCTTACTGCAGCTGAAATAGGGAGCATTTTCAAAAAAGGGGCTACCATTTCTGCAGCAATGGGTGGTTGTCAGGCTGAAATTGGCGTTTCCTCTGCCATGGCTGCCGCCGCACTAACTGAAGGAGTGGAGGGTAACCAGCGGCAGGCATTAATGGCTGCTGAAATAGCTATGGAACACCACCTGGGAATGACCTGTGATCCTATTGGCGGCCTGGTTCAGGTTCCTTGTATTGAAAGGAATACCATGGGTGCCATCAAAGCAATTACGGCTTCGCAGCTGGCACAGCAAAGCACGCCGGATTTTGCGAAGGTTTCACTCGATGCCGTCATTAAAACAATGTGGGACACGGCCCTTGATATGGACCACAAATACAAAGAAACAGCAGATGGAGGATTAGCTGTAAATGTTCCCCTGAGTCTTCCTGAATGCTAGCGAATTATTACCTGATCAACTGTGAATATAACTTTCCAGGTGACTGATAGTTTCCTTTTGCTGAAGAATGGTTTCTTTAACCACATCACTCATGGAGATGATACCTGACAGTTCGTTATTTTCAAATACAGGCAGATAGCGGATATTATTATCAGACATAAGGGCCATGCAGGTTTCAATACTGTCATTGGGGCCTACGCTGGGAAGATCGGATGACATGATATCTGAAACTGTTGTATCTACTGAATGTTTCCCTTTGAGGATCACTTTTCTTGAATAGTCCCTTTCTGTAATGATGCCAAGGTATTTGCCCTGCTCAACTACTACAATAGAACCTATATTTCTGTCGGCCATTATTTTCAATGCATCTAGTACGCTCGTTCCAGGGGGAACACTAATGGCTGAATTGCCCTTCCGGGCGAGGATTGAAGATACTTTAGTCATATGGCGTGGTTTGAATGGGAATTTACAAAGAAATTGAGGCAGGAAAAAATATATTTCCCCTCTGGTAGGGGATTACCCGTAATTGCACAATCTGGGATGGGTGCACTTCTCGCCCTGGTTCTGCGGCCATGGTTCACGCGCGTTCATTCACGCGCCTCACGAACCATTTGCCACTGCGTTAGTAATGATGTGGTTCGTGAGACACGAACCACGGCACAGCTTTTCAGCTTAATTCAGCTGGGGATCAGCACCTTCTTTTGTAAAATCGGTTTCAGTATAATCGTGAATTACATTATACAGGGTGCCTCTTTCAACGGGTCTGCGTTTGGCCTGTTTTATCAAAGTCACCAGTTGTGCGGTATTCATGGCAGGAGTTTGTTCTTCTGAGCCGGCCATTGAATAGATCCTGGTGGTGTCGTCAATTGTTCCATCAATATCATTTACTCCAAAGGATAGACTGAGTTGCGCATTCTGTCTGCCCAGCATTGGCCAGTACGCCTTGATATGAGGGAAGTTATCAAGATAGATCCTTGAAATGGCGTACATCTTCATGTCCTCCACTAATGTGGATTCCGGAACCTCGCTCATATCATTATCCTTATTGCGGAATTTTAATGGGATAAAGGTGTTGAAACCATGTGTTCTGTCCTGTAATTCCCGCAGCCGGCGCATATGATCAATGCGATGATGGTATTTCTCGATATGACCATAAAGTAAAGTAGCATTAGTATGCATGCCTGCACGATGAGCGGTTTCGTGAATATTTAACCAGCCTTCTGCATCTACCTTATCAGCACATATCTGTTCCCTTATTTCGGCATGAAATATTTCTGCACCACCGCCTGGTAAAGAATCCAGTCCCGCTTCATGGAGATAATTAATTCCTTCTTCAACAGTCATTTTTGCTTTGCGGAACATATAATCAAGTTCTACTGCAGTAAAGCCTTTTATATGTAAGTCGGGTCGATGCGCTTTTATCTTCCGCAAAAGCTCAGCGAAAAATTCCAGATTCATTTTTGGATGAACTCCCCCTACGATATGAACTTCGGTTACTGGTTTGCCATCATAACTCCTGACAATATCCAGCATCTGTTGCATTGTCAGTTCCCAGCCCTCATCACGGTGTGCATAGACGCGACTATAGGAACAGAAATTACAGGAGAATACGCAAACATTGGTGGGCTCAATATGGAAATTGCGGTTGAAATAGGTAGTATCTCCATGCAGTTCTTCACGGATGGAATTGGCGAGTGAACCAACAAATGAAAGGCTGGCTTTTTCAAAAAGCAATAATCCTTCTCCATCCGTAATCCTTTCTTTATTCCTGACCTTTTCAGCTATTGCGGAGAGATTTGGATCTGTTCCCGCAATGGTCATCAGCTTTCCGGGTAATGTATACATAAGGCGTTGAATATGCAGTGCAAAGTTACGTTGTCCGGGGCTCTGGCGTAAAAGAATTAAGGTATAAAATCCTTATCTTCCGTGAATATCCGGTCAGAAACGGTATCATCTAAACGCCACTGTCATGAATATCAAGATCCGCCTCATTATTATGAATTTTCTGCAGTTCTTTATTTGGGGATCATATCTCACATCCTTTGGTGGTTATATGTATTATACATTACAATTTAAACCAGCAAATATTGGATTGATCTTTATGACAATGGGTATTGCTTCCATTTTTATGCCTACTATTTTAGGTATAGTGGCAGACAGATGGCTCAATGCTGAGCGGGTTTTGGGGTTAAGTCATATAGCAGGCAGTATTGCATTATATTGGGCCTCAACGATAAATGATCCAGGCATCATGTTCTGGGTTTTTCTTTTAGTATGTATGACATATATGCCTACAATTGCTTTAAATAATACGGTTTCTTATATAGTGTTGAATAAGAAAGGAATTACTGACACTCAGAAGGCATTTCCACCAATACGCGTATGGGGGACCGTTGGATTTATCGCGGCCATGTGGTTTGTGGATATTATGCACTGGACGCCAAGTCATGTTCAATTGATCGTCGCCAGTATAGCATCTTTAATAATGGGAGTTTATTGTTTTACTATTCCTTCCTGTCCTCCTTCCGGAAAAACTGAAAAGAGATCCATCGCAGCTACATTAGGGCTTGATGCTTTTGTGTTATTCAAAAGAAGGACATTGCTTGTCTTTTTCATCTTCGCCATGTTTCTTGGCGGTGCCTTGCAAATAACAAACCAATGGGGAGTTCCATTTTTAAATCACTTTAGTGAAACACCCGCGTACAAGGATACTTTTGGAGTGAAATACCCCAATATATTAATATCCATTTCACAGATATCTGAAACACTTTTCATTCTTACTATACCTTTTTTTCTGGGAAAATTTGGGATTAAAAAGGTAATGTTAATGAGTATTTTGGCCTGGGTACTACGTTTTGCATTGTTTGGTATTGGAGATCCGGGGTCAGGATTATGGCTACTAGTATTGTCAATGATTATTTATGGAATGGCATTTGACTTTTTTAATATTTCAGGTTCCTTATTTATCGAAAGAGAATCTCCGAAAAGTATAAGAGCAAGTGCGCAGGGGCTTTTTATGTTAATGACTAATGGGGTGGGAGCAATGATTGGCAGCTTTGGTAGTGGGTGGGTAGTTCAACAATTTACGGTTGACCAGGTTACCGACTGGAAACCTGTGTGGTTGATTTTTGCTGCATATGCTCTTGTATTAGCTATTACATTCCCACTGATATTCCGCTATAAGCATGATCCAACTCTTGCCGTGCAGGTAAATCATTAAGGTATTTCAGCATAATAAAAAAAGTATTGCAATTGCAATACTTTTTTCAATTTTTTGATCTCCAGTTCAATTGTTAACCTTATATGTGAGCCTCAATTTTTTTAACAAAATTGCCTTTGGGCTGAGCACCTACCAGTTTGTCAACAACCTGTCCGCCTTTAATGAACAGGATAGCAGGTATTGAAGTAATTCCATAGTTCATGGATACCTGAGGATTATTGTCCACATTTACTTTACCCACGTTTACTTTCCCATCATACTCTTTGGATAATTCTTCAATTACCGGCCCAATAGCGCGGCAAGGTCCACACCATTCAGCCCAGAAATCTACCACGGTCAATTTATCAGAAGCCAGCACATCAGACTGGAAGTTAGCGTCATTGAATTCTTTTGCCATTTTGTTGATTTTATTTATACAGGTTGCAAATTTAAGTCCGTAATTCTTAACAAGCAATGATGGCATAAAGTTGTGAAAAACTTGCCATAATTTCTGTCAGCCACTTTGCACATCTTGTTTATAATCAATTTTACTGCTAAAAAGTCGCTCCTTATCAATTCGTTAACACTTGTGTCTCCAATTCCTTTTTTTCTTCCAGGAAATGGATCATTTCTTCGTTCATTTCAAAGCCTCTGCCTGAAGTAACCAGGCTGATCCGCATATTCATTTTGGGATCAGTCAGAATAAACCGCAAACTGGCAGGCCCCGGATAAAGTTTCAGGTTCCTTTCTACAAATGCGATCATCTCCGGACTTAGATATTGCGGATGCACTTCTATATTCACCTGCTTTGTCAGGCTCTTCTTCATGGTCTCGGCCAGCGAAACAGAAGTTACCTTAAATTCAAACTCCGCTTTATTGTAGCGCTGTTTAAGATAACCGGTCATGTAAACAGAAGTTCCCTGTACCATTACCGGAGATAGTCTCAAATAATCTTCGCTGAATAAAACGATATCTGTTTTTCCACTATAATCTTCAATTACAAAGCTTCCAAATTTATTCCCGCTGTGGGCAATCCGGTGCTGTGCATCTGCCACCAATCCAAGAATGCGAAACATCCTGTTTGGATTGGACTGCATGGCGATGGATTCTTTGAATTCATTGAAATCTGCAATGGGCGTAACATTATAATGCCTCATTTCAAATTTGTAATGGTCCAGAGGATGTCCGCTTAGAAACATTCCTGTCACTTCCTTTTCATGCTCCAGTTGTCTGGTGAGCGACCATACTTCGCATTCCGGTAACCTGGGAGGTGGTATCTCCATACTGATTGGCAGGTCTCCAAACAAGGTATTGCTGGTAGATGCATTCTGATTCGCGATCACCTGGCCATACTTGATGATCCTTTCCAGGCCAGTGGCTACTTCTCCTTCCGCAAGATGGAAGTATTGTGCCCTGTGGTGTTCAGGGAAACAGTCAAACCCTCCTGCATATGCAAGACTTTCCAGCGTTTTTTTATTGACAGTACGCTGATTGATCCTTTTTATGAAATCAAAAATATTCAGGAAAGGTCCGCTCTTCAATCTTTCGGAAATTATACTTTCAACTGCTGCTTCACCCACGCCCTTCAAACCTCCCAATCCAAATCGTATCTCACCTTTTTTATTTACTGCAAATCCTTTTAATGATTCATTGATATCCGGCCCCAGCACTTTAATACCCATCCGCTTACATTCTTCCATGAAGAAGGTGATCTTGTCAATGCTGCCTGCGTTATTCAATACCGCAGCCATGTAATCCGACGGATAATGTGATTTCAGGTAAGCGGTTTGATAGGCTACATATGCATAACAGGTAGAGTGTGATTTATTGAATGCATATTGAGCGAATGCTTCCCAGTCGGTCCATATCTTTTCCAGTTTCTCGGGAGGCAGTAATTTTTCAGTGGCGCCTTTCATGAACTGGGCCTTCATCTTATCCAGCACTGATTTCTGCTTTTTCCCCATTGCCTTTCTCAATACATCCGCATCACCTTTGCTGAAGCCGGCCAGTTTTTGGGCCAGCAACATAACCTGTTCCTGATATACAGTGATCCCATAAGTCTCTTCCAGGTATTCGGTCATTTCCGGAAGATCATAGGCAATGGGTTCACGTCCATGCTTGCGGTCAATGTAATTGGGGATATAGGCAATCGGGCCCGGACGATATAGTGCGTTCATGGCAATGAGATCGCCAAACTTGTCGGGCTTTAATTCGCGAAGGTATTTCTGCATACCAGGACTTTCAAACTGGAAGGTCCCAATTGTTGAACCATGCTGGTACAATTCAAATGTTTTCTTATCGTCCAGCGGTATTTCATCTATATTGATGGCTACGCCATGATTCTCTTTGATAAGCTTAAGCGCATTCTTGATAATTGTCAGCGTTTTTAACCCCAGGAAGTCCATCTTGATAACACCGGCATCTTCGATGACATTTCCTTCAATCTGTGTTACCCATAAACTGGATTCCTTGGAAGTGGCAACAGGTATAAGTTCAGTAAGGTCTTTTGGCGCTATGATAATACCTGCAGCATGGATACCTGTATTGCGAACCGATCCTTCCAGTCTTTCTGCCTCATGCAATATTTTACTGAGTATGGTATCTTCCTTATCATATATCTCTCTCAGCTTTTTTACATTGTCCAGATCTTCGCTGCCCAGTCCGTCCTTTTCTTCCAGTGATTTTTCACCATCTTTAGTTCGCATCGGGGCATGCAACACTCTGCCCAACTCAATGCCTGGCCGGTCCGGGATCATTTTGGCAAGCGCATTGGACTCAGGTAAAGGAAGGTCCATTACACGTGCCACATCTTTTATACTCATCTTGGCAGCCATGGTGCCATAGGTAATGATCTGGGCTACCTGGTTCTTGCCATATTTATCTACCACATAATCGATCACCTTCTGTCTTCCTTCATCATCAAAGTCCGTATCGATATCGGGCATTGACTTACGATCAGGATTCAGGAAACGCTCAAACAGAAGATTGTATTTGATCGGGTCAATATTGGTGATCTCAATACAATAGGCCACTACAGATCCGGCGGCGGATCCACGTCCCGGTCCAATGAATACATCCCGTTCTCTTCCTGCCCTGATGAAATCACTTACTATGAGGAAGTAGCCGGCAAATCCCATTGTTTTAATAGTGAACAATTCAAATCGAATACGCTCATCAATTTCCGGAGTTATTTCAGTATAACGTTTCTTTGCGCCCTGCCAGGTGATATGTTCAAGGTATTCGTCCTGCGATGAAAATTCTTTCGGTACCTGGAAGAAGGGCAGAAGAATTTCCTTCTTCAGATTCAGGATATCGATCTTGTCAACGATCTCATTGGTGTTATCGATGGCTTCCGGCAGATCATGAAACAGCTTGCTCATTTCTGCACCCGTCTTGAAATAGAACTGGTCGTTCGGAAAAGCAAATCGCTTGTCTTTTACCAACACATCATCATCGCTGAATTCACGAAGGGCAGGGGTAGCTACTTTTTCACCTGTATTTATACAGAGAAGAATATCATGGGCATTGAAATCGGATTGGTCTACATAATGTGAATCATTGCTGGCAATGATCTTGACATTGTATTTTCCTGCCAGCTTTATCAATACCTGGTTCACCTTATCCTGTTCCGGAATTCCGTGGCGCTGTAACTCCACATAAAAATCTTCCTGGAATACATTCAGCCACCATTTGAATTCATTTTCACCTTCCTCTTCTCCTTTCTTCAGAATAGCCTGTGGCACCATAGCGCCCAGACAGCAGGTAGTTGCAATCAATCCCTCATGATGACGAAGGATCAGTTCCTTGTCAATCCGCGGATACTTGCTGTACATACCTTCAATAAATCCCAGGGAAGTGAGTTTCACCAGATTCTTATAACCCTGCTCATTTTTGGCGAGCAATATCTGGTGATACCGGGGGTCCTTTTTTTCCTTGGTAAATGTTTTTTGATGCCGGTCAATAGTAAGGTAGAATTCACAACCTACAATAGGTTTTACTTTCAGCTTGCCGTTCTCGTCCTTATGTTTATGGGCTTCTGCTACAAATTCAAACACCCCAAACATATTTCCATGGTCACTGATGGCAAGCGCTGGCATGCCATCGGCTATTGCTTTCTTGTATAAATTCTGTATTGAAGCAGCTCCATCGAGCAGGGAGAATTGAGTGTGTACATGGAGGTGAGAAAACTTCATATTCTATCGTCAGATTCAGGCAGTAAACCCCAAATTTCCGACAGTTTATCCAAAGTTGACACAATGTTCATTTCTTGTTAAAACTAAACACACTGATCGAGCCATTGCTGTAGCTGCAAACCCAGGCTTCCAATGTATCATTGTTTTCAAATATATCTACGCCAACGGGGTGGCCCTTGCAGGGAAGTGAAGCCAGTTTCTCAAAATTGTCATCATTGATCTTGAATACGTCTACAAAATCACTGCTATAACAGGTTACAAACAGGAATTTGTGATTTTTTGAAAGAATGATCGTCCTTGGTGCGGCATGGGTAGTAGCCGTAAAAAGAGATTGCCCGGTTGCAAGATCAATACAGGCGATCTTTGCAAGTTTATTATAAGACACAAACAGGTGTCCGCTGGTATCCATTACGATATGGCGGGGATTTGATTCTACCACCATATCAGTGTCCTTTTTCCAGTCGGAATTATTGATCACAGCGAGGCTGGATCCGCCCATAATCGCCACGTAGGATCTATTGTTCCTGTCGTCCACCACAATACCACGTGGTATGGAGGAAACCGGGATGGTGCTTACCAGGCTCGCGTAAGGATAAATATCCTTGTTCATTTCCAGCACGCTTACGTTATAGGAGTGCCAGTTACTGACCAGTAAATATTTGCTGTCTGCTGTACGTGCAATGATCTTGGGAGTTTTGCCGGTCCTGATCAGCGGAACATAGAAGGAATCTTTATTGGAAAGACCGGGATAAAGAACAGTTACCTTTTTAACGGTCTGACCATCTGCAATTTTATAATTTGCTGCGAGGGAATCTACCCGGATCGGTACAATCCCTTCCGCATTATGAAGTGATATCCATAAGAATTTATCGTCATGTGAAAGGCAGGCTTCCACCGGTTTTTCCTGGTAGGAAGGGATCGGCTTATCCGTGACATAATCCCAGCCTGTGCCCTTGGTGGGCTTGAATTTGAACTCGCGCCCCACTTTCCGGGACGGCTGGTCAAATTCATAGATGCTCATTCCTTCAAGGTTCATAGCATATAGCCGGGAACCGTTTGAATTAAAAAGCACTGACTTTGTACCTGGAGCGGCCTTTAGGAGTTCTGTTTTGGCGTGGCTCAGATCTGTATAAGGCCTCAAAACAGCAGGGATCAGGGTATCCCTATTTCTATGGGCAGGAATATGGCGGACTGCATAATGGGAATGCGTACCTGAAACCAGTTCTCCGCCGCTTCTTCCTGAATCGGCCGTGATCTGGCATCCTTCTCCTAACAAGAGTATAACTAGTCCGGCAAATAATGTCCTCATAACCTCTTTAAATGTAAGCAGGATATTCCATTTCCGAGAGGCGTTTTCCTCTAGAAAAAGCCCTCATCAGATCTACTTAAAAGATTTAACATCAACGATTTGTAAGTTGGGCAATTTAGGAGCCCAAAAATCGTTAAAGAGAATCTGTTTTTAACAGGAGTAAGTCTTAAATTTGCTCGCCTACCTTCCGGCAGGCAGGGTTTTTGACCATTGATAATTTTCCATTGAAAAGCGAGAGTACCAAAAATATGTTCAAGCCCCTGATCCCAGCTTTACTGATCATTGCTGCTTTATCCAGCTGTTCCAGCATGAAGCCGCTCAGCTCTGGCAAAAACCAGGTGGCTACGCCTGTTGCTACAACAACTACCCATAAAAGCAATGATATCAAGTTTTTAGATGATATTTCTGTTACAGCTCCCCGTGATAAGAGTGATAATGTTACTCTCAAAAAGGAAAACACAATTTCCAACAAGGATTATTCAACCACAGCTTCTACTGATAGGGTATATTCCGAAAAGAGAATGGCAGGCAAGGCTTCTGCCCTTGAAATCAAATATGCGGCCCTCCTGAATACGGATGTTGAATTGCTCGCAGATAATCAATTGCTTCCTTATATCGACGAATGGTATGGAACACGTTACAAGATGGGTGGTACCACCAAGAGTGGCATTGACTGTTCAGCCTTTGTACAGGCCATATACCTTTCCGCGTTTGCTGTTAACCTTCCGCGGACCGCCAGGGACCAGTACAGGAATTCCCGGATCATTTCAGCCACGGAATTAAAGGAAGGAGACCTGGTTTTCTTCAATACCCGTGGTGGGATATCACATGTTGGAATCTATCTCCAGAACAATAAGTTTGTTCACGCCTCCAGTACCAACGGAGTCAAAATAAGTGATCTGTTTGAGCCCTATTATCTTAAACGTTATATGGGCGCCGGCAGAATTGAGAAGCCAGGTGCAAAGGCAGGGTTCTAATCTCCAGATTTCCATCCTATTCTTTTCTTCAACGTAGCTATAACAGGATTAATATCCGGAGTCAGTTTCAGGTATATTGTTCCACTTCCATAAAGCAACAGGAATGCAATACTTCTTATTGCCAGCCCTCCAAAGCCATGAATGGAACGGAATAAAAAATAGCAGATGGCAAAGGAAACAATTCCCAGCAAACCTGTGTACACGGATTCTTTAGTGAATGGAAATAATCTGAATTTTTTCCAGAGGAAAATGATCCTGATGATATTGTAGACGGTAATCGAAATAAGGTTTGCTATTGCAGGCCCCATGATATCATACTGCCTCGTAAGAATAATGTTCAATGGTAACATAAACAATAATAACACCACTCCACTAAATAATTCAAATCGCCAGTAATTGGAAGTGCCAATGATTTGTGCATTTACTCCGGTTCCCATGTCCACGATCTTTGTCAATCCCAGCAGGAGAAAAGCATTAAAGCCTAATAAAAAATCCTGATTGAGCCTGAGCGTGAAAATTGCTTCTCTATAGTTTAGAGAGATCAGGAGAAAGATCCCTGTAGCAAAAATGAGCAGGTTGATAGACGAACGCTGATATATTTTCTGGAGCCTTTCCCTGTTTTTATCTTTCCATGCTCGCGAAAGATGAGGGATTGACGCAGATACAATTCCGCGCTGGGGCGCCTGTATGATGGTGGTCATCACCTGGGCTAATCCAAATATGCCTGCTTTTTTTATTCCATCTTTAAGGATAGAGGCGATAACGATGGAATCGAATACCTGGGAAAGTGTGGTTACGATGGTGCCGAAATAAACAAATAGGCAAAGAGTTGCAATTTTTTTAAAATACCTGCGACTAACCTTGCTCGGTTTAAATGTAAAATGGATTTTTTTAGTGAAGACCAGGTAGCAAAATATGATGAGTGCCAATACAGGAAATCCAAAAGCATAGAGCTTTATAAAAAGATCAAAATCTCCAATGACCTTCATGATCAATAGCAGGATCATGACGGTGGTCAGCAATCTCCAGACAAGTTCTTTAAGAAAACTGGTTAGTATTGATTTGCCAAGCAGAATGGCATACGCTTCCAGTACCGTGTATATGGTAAGCCCAAATCCCATTGGGAATATCCAGTAATAATATTGTAATAACTCAGGAGAGTGCTCTCCAAATTTCCGGATCACAAGATGTTTAAAGA
>JAJKIP010000346.1 GCA_021154405.1 Segetibacter sp.
AGGTGACCTCCCTGCTTTTTCAGTTTATACGCGAGGTGCTGAATATAATGAGGGACGGTTCCCCTGGTTGCTGTCAGAGGTTCTGAAAGCGCATCTTCAATTTCTTTTTTGGTAAACACTTTTTCATCAGCAAAAACCTGCAACCAGCGGTTACGCTCTTTAATGATCTCCTCATTATTCCTGCCAACAACAAGTGAAGAAGGCCGGTTGGGAATGATGCTCAATGCGGTAATTTCGGCAAGGGAAAGATGGTCGGGATTCTTCTTGAAATACAGGAGGGAAGCGGCTTTTACCCCTTCAATATTTCCTCCATAAGGGACAATGTTCAGGTATAGCTGCAGTATTTCATTCTTGCTATATTTCCATTCCAGCTGGAAAGCCCGGAACATTTCAATGACTTTACTGGCAAAAGTTCGTTTTCGGTGTTCCATGGCTCGAGCTACCTGCATGGTAATGGTGCTGGCTCCCGAAGTACGTTTCATCCGGAAAAGATTTTTCAAGAAAGCCCTGGTTACGGCAACAGGATTAACACCGGGGTGATAATAGAAGTACTTGTCCTCCTTGGCAATAATTGTCTTTCTTAGCAAGGGTGAGATCTCGGATAGCTCAGTCTTCATTCGCCATTGCTGATCAGTGGTCAGATAAGCATTGACCACGTTTCCCTTATTATCTGTAACTACAGTGGAATATTCAATCGTATCCTTTAGAGGAAATAGAATGTTCAGCAATAAAAAAAACAGAAAGAGTGCAGGAATGCTGATGGCAACCACTTTGAGCAATCGTATAAGCCCGCGTTTTACTCTACTTAACAAATATTTATCTTTCCGGATTTGCATAACGCACCTTCGCACTATTAATTTTCCATTCAAATTCTTTACAGTCTTTATGGACCCTGCTGATTCATCCCGACCATCACGCGATATTCCTCCTTAGCTTTCCTGCCATATTAATGTTGCATTCCCCGGTCAAAAGTCGGATAAGCTTTTATGTTTAAAAAGAAATACCGGGTGAATTTTTTGCTTCGGCAAATTTCTTTAACTTATCGTTTCATAACCGAACCACTTAACCAGACCCCTCTATGCGTGTCAAATCCCTTGTTTCAACGATTTTCGTTGCTATCCTTTTTTTGATTGCCTGTAACCGAAACGCTGTTAGTCTCAGCTACACTAATGCAAAAGAAGAAGTGCCCCAACTGGGCAATCTTACTTTCCGTTTTAGCCAATCAATGGTAAAAGATTCCATGCTCAATGTATGGGACTCTACCGAATTCATCTCTTTTGACCCAGCCATTCCTGGCCGCTTTCGCTGGGAAAGCCCAGACCAGCTGGTCTTTTCCCCTTCCCAACCCTTGTTACCAGCTACAAACTATTCGGCTAAAGTAAAAAATGCCGTGTTACATTTCAGTAAATATGATAAGGTGGAAGGTGGCAATGATATTAAATTTCATACGCCAAAACTTAACCTCGATAATTCACTGGTGACCTGGATGCTGCTGGATGAAGGAAGCCGGGTTGCTGTGCCGCAGCTTGATCTTTTCTTTAATTACAGAATAAACCCTGCAGATCTGAAAGATAAACTGGTGATTGAAGTGGAAGGAAGCAAAGTGGATTATACACCCTTGACCCTTTCAACGGATAACAGGATATCAGTACGTATTAACGGTTTAAAACAGGAAGACAAGGATTTCAATGCAAAGATCACTATTGAAAAAGGACTGAAGCCGGAGAACGGCAGTAATTCAACAGATGAGCCGATCACCGCTTCCCTTTCCATTCCTTCGCCTTATGTACTCACCATTCAAAATGTGGTTTCCGAGCATGATGGAGTGGAAGGCACCATACGTGTAACCACCAGCCAACAGTTAACAGGAGAGAATCTCAAGGCTTCTTTAAAGTTCGAACCTGAACTGAGCTATACTACGGAACTTGCTGAAAACGGATTCATAATCCATAGTGAAAAATTTGATGCCGAAAAAAGTTATGAACTGACTATACGTAAAGGTCTGCGTGGAAAGATCGGTGGAGTATTGAAAGAAGACTATTTCAGCAGCCTCGCTTTCGGTGAACTGGAAGCAAAGATCAATTTCACCAATAGCAAGGCGGTGTATCTCTCTAAAAAAGGAGGAAAGAATATTGAAGTCCAGATCACGAATGTGCCCAAGGTTAAGCTTATCATCTCCAAAATATATGAGAATAACCTGCTGATGGCGCAGCGCTATGGGTATAATCCACAGGAAGCGCAGCCAGATTACTCCAGTAATAATGAAGATGAACAGGGGGATGGGGAATCAAGCGGTGATTATTATGATATGAGCAATAGTGATGCGTTGTTAGGAGATGTGATCTATGAAAAAGAAATAGATGCTAGAGCCTTGCCCAGGAGTGGAAGTGGCCGCCTGTTGAATTTCTCTCAATTTGAAGATCGGTTGCCCGAATTCAAAGGAATATACCATGTTGTGATCCGGTCAACAAAAGATTACTGGGTAAGAGATAGCCGGTTTATTTCTCTTTCCGATCTTGGACTGATCACCAAGCAGGGCCAGGATAAATTACTGGTGTTTACCAATTCAATAAAATCTGCAACTCCGGTTGAGGGGGCTACCATTAATGTTTATTCAGCCAATAACCAGTTGCTGGGAACCGCTAATTCCAATGCAGAAGGAGTGGCGGAGATCCCCATCACCAAAAAAGATTTTAGCGGATTTAAGCCGGCAATGGTCATTGCCAAGACAGCTGATGATTTTAATTACCTGCCATTCAATAATACGGCTGTAAATACTTCCCGGTTTGATGTTGGTGGCAAGAGAAATAACATGAGTGGATTTGATGCCTATGTGTATGCTGAAAGAAATATCTATCGACCAGGAGAGCGAATCAATTTCTCAGTGATTGTAAGAGACCGCGTGTGGAAATGTCCGGGTGATGTGCCGCTGAAATTGAAATTCCTGCTGCCCAATGGCAAGGAACTGAAATCATTTCGCAAGACATTGAATGAGCAGGGTTCGGTAGAAGGAAATATGGATATTGCGATCTCTGCCATCACAGGAAGCTATACACTGGAAGTGTATACTTCAAATGATGTGCTGCTGGCATCCAAAAGTTTCTCTATTGAAGAGTTTGTACCGGATCGCATTAAAGTATCCACTAAGCTAAATAAGGAATTTCTAAAGCAGGGAGAATCGGCAACACTCTCGATCAATGCCCTGAATTTCTTTGGACCTCCGGCTGCAAACAGGAATTATGAAACCGAGATACAGGTAAAACAGAAATATTTCTCACCCGAGAAATTCAGTGATTATGATTTCAGCCTGGCCAATCAGACCAGTTTCTTTGATAAGGTAGTGAAGGAAGGAAAGACAGATGGAGAAGGCAATGCTACGATAGATTATGAAGTGCCGGCAACTTATGCCAATATGGGCGTGTTGCAGACAAATTTCTATACAACGGTTTTTGATGAAACCGGAAGGCCGGTTAGCAGAGGTGCATCCGTTGATATTTATACGCAGGATGTATTCTTTGGGATTAAGCGGGACTGGTTCTATTATTATTCGCTGAATCAGCCAGTAAAATTTGAGCTGGCAGTAGTGAATAAGGATGGTAATGCAACTAATGCTACCGCAAGGGTGGAAGTAATCAAGCATGAATATCGCACCGTGTTGACCAAAAGCGGAAGTTATTTCAGATATGAATCTCAAAAAGAAGACAAGCTGATGATCGAAAGCTCTGTGAGTGTGGGAAGCAATACCGTATATTCTTATGTACCACGATCACCTGGCGATTATGAAGTGAAGGTGTACAGACCCGGAGCAGGTACTTATGTAAGCAGGAGTTTCTATAGTTATGGAAACTGGGGCAATAGCAACACTTCCTTTGAAGTGAATACTGAAGGAAATATCGATATCAGCCTGGATAAAAAATCTTATTTCAGTGGAGAAACAGTAAAAGCATTATTTAAAACTCCATTTAGTGGAAGGATGCTGGTGACCATGGAAACAGATCATGTTATTTCACATCAGTACGTGGAAGTGGGAAGCAATCGATCCGCCAGCCTGGACTTACCGGTAACGGGGGATCATGTACCCAATGTATATATTACTGCAACATTGATAAAACCACATGAGGTTTCGGATATTCCATTAACGGTGGCGCATGGATTCCAGAATGTGAAGGTGGAAGAGAAGAGTCGTAAAATAGAAATGACTATAACTGCGGAGAAAAAGGTACGTTCCAACACACACCAGAAAGTGAAAGTAAAGGCAGCTCCGGGAAGTTTTGTTACACTGGCGGCTGTAGATAATGGGGTATTGCAAATAAGCAATTATGAAACCCCGGACCCTTATGCTTATTTCTATCAGAAGAAAGCGCTCCAGGTAAATGCCTTTGATCTCTATCCTTTGCTGTTTGCCGAAATGAGAGCCAGCAGCACTGGTGGTGATGGTGAGGCTGATCTGAGCAAAAGGGTAAATCCCATGCCCGCAAAACGGATAAAGGTAGTTAGCTACTGGAGTGGAATCAGAAAAGCAGACGGAGATGGTGAGGCGGAATTTGAATTTGATATACCACAGTTCAGCGGTGAATTGCGATTGATGGCAGTTTCCTACAAAAATGAATCCTTTGGTTCAACGGATAATACAATGACGGTTGCTGACCCGATCGTGATCAGTACTGCGTTGCCAAGATTCCTGAGCCCGGGTGATACAGTAACTGTTCCAGTAACATTGACCAATACAACAGACAGACCCACCTCGGTAAGTGCGACCATAAAAGCGGAAGGGCCTGTTAAAGTACTGGGCGGAAGTACTGAAAGCGTTTCATTGAATGCAAAGAGTGAAGGAAGGGCTGTGTTTAGCGTAGTAGCTGATCCATACATCGCAATCGGAAAGATCACAGTAACTGTGAACGGACTGGGTGAGAAATTCACAGATGCTACTGAAATATCGGTAAGACCACCCTCCACTCTGCAAAAGGTTTCCGGAAGTGGTTCAGTTGCCGGAGGAAGCAGTGAGAAGATCAATATTGGTCTGAGTGATTTCATGCCCAGCAGTACTGATTACACATTAGTGGTGAGCCGGTCACCCGCTCTGGAACTGGGAGAACAGCTGAAATACCTGGTAGAATATCCCTATGGTTGTACTGAACAAACAGTATCTGCTGCATTCCCTCAATTGTATTATGGAGATATGGCCGATCTTATGCAACTGAATAAGCAGAATAAGCTCAGTGCCAATTACAATATCATGGAAGCAATAAGGAAGATCAAGATGCGTCAATTGTATACAGGTGCAGTAACATTATGGGATGGTGAAGGGAAGGAGGACTGGTGGGCAACCATCTATTCTGCGCATTTCCTGCTGGAAGCAAGAAAAGCTGGATTTGATGTAGATAACGGTTTGCTGGAGACGATGCTATCATATATAAATAACCGGTTAAAGAAGCGGGAAATGATCACCTATTATTATAATCGTGATCAGAATAAAAAGATCGCAGCAAAAGAAGTAGCCTATGGATTATATGTGCTGGCACTGGCAGGAAGAAGCAATGTGCCTTCCATGAACTATTATAAATCCAGGCCGGAATTGCTTGCACTGGATAGTCGGTACCTGTTATCGGCTGCATATGCCACCGCGGGCGACAAGAAATCCTTTACGCAGTTATTACCTTCTTCATTCAGTGGTGAGGTTTCAGTAACTCAGACAGGAGGAAGCTATTATTCCGATGTACGTGATGAATCTATTGCATTGAATGCATTGCTGGATGCCGATCCGGGTAATGCACAGATACCGGTGATGATTAAACATGTGGGTGAAAAATTAAAGAGCAGGCGTTACCTGAATACACAGGAAAGAGCGTTTGCCTTCCTTGCTATTGGCAAGCATGCAAGAGCTGCAGGCAAGTCTACTGTTACTGCAGATATAAAAGTGAATGGGAAAAAGATCGCAGAAGTGGAAGGCGGAAGCTGGAGTGCCGACAAGAAATCACTGGGAGGTACCAGTGTGGAAATAGATGCAAGCGGATCAGGCAGGTTGTATTATTTCTGGCAGGCAGAAGGAATAAGCGTAAGCGGGGCGTATAAAGAAGAAGACAGTTATATCAAAGTACGGAAACGCTTCTATGACAGATATGGAACGCCGTTAGCTGGTACTACTTTCAAGCAGAATGACCTGATCATTATTGGAATTACGCTGGAGCGTTCATTCAACACACCGGTAGAGAATGTGGTGATAACGGATCTTTTACCAGCCGGTTTCGAAATTGAAAATCCGAGAACGAAGGAAATACCGGGTATGGACTGGATTAAGGACGCTTCAACGCCAACTGCATTGGATGTGCGGGATGACCGGATACATTTCTTTGTCGATGCGGATATGAATAAGCAAACCTATTATTATGCAGTGCGAGCTGTATCACCAGGTAATTACAAGATGGGACCAGTAAGTGCTGATGCGATGTATAATGGAGAGTATCATTCTTATAATGGAGCAGGTGTGATTAAAGTTGTGCA
>JAJKIP010000347.1 GCA_021154405.1 Segetibacter sp.
ATACCTAGTAATACGTATTTGGCAGTTGACTGATAAATGGATTCAGCAGCAGAAGATCCTGTTGCTATATGGATCCGCTCTCCCAGTTTGGTTTCGAACTTTCGCAACCGTGTCAGGGAAAGTATGTCTTGCTTATTGTAGGCCTTAAAATGTTGCAGGCTTACCTTTTTCTGTTCAATTGTCATCATACAGACAAGTTAAAGAAAAAACGGGAACTGCTATTCCCTGGCTCCCCCCTTAAATATTTTTTTAACAGCCTTCCCGATCTTGTTGAGGTTATCAATCTGCTCCTGGATGGGCGCCAGTGCGAGATCCTGGGATTGCATACCGCTTTCTGTATCAGATTGTTTTTGTTCAGGATAGATGACCAGGAAGCTATTGAATTCAAAATGCCGGATTAGTTTGGCCGGAATGCTATCCATATAGGAATGGTAGGAGATAGTCCCCTTCCGGGCATTGACCATTATAATCAGGTCATCTTTCTTTATCTCACGTGATAAGACCAGGAAATCTTCTACTTCTTCAAATGGACGGAAACTGGTTTCTACATAGGTGCGGGTATTTTTGATCTCCTGCTGGAAAGAAGTGTAGGTTTCCGGAGTACTGCAGACCAGGATCCTGGCATTAACCTGGCGGGCCAGCCGGGCTACTTTCCTCACCCAATGGCCAAATCCAATCTCATATTCGGCATTCCGGGTGAGTACCAAAACTATCTTCTGTGCTGTGTTTATTGGCTGTTGTAACCTGCAGATATACACCGTTTCCCAGATACTGTCTAAAATATTGTTTGTGGCTGTTCCAAATAACCGGTTAAAGATAAAATCAGTGGTACTGCCACTTCGGTCATCCCATTCAATCACCAGGTCTGAGATTGCCAGCTCCTTAATGGCACGGGAAAGTCCATTCACCATATTGAGATCAATCCGGTTAACCAGCTGGATCCTGGTTTCGGTAATGGATGCATGTTTGATGGCCAATTCCATATTCTTCTGGGTCTGTTCCAGCTTTTCTTTAAGATCTTCTTCATCCTGGGCTACATGGAGAAGATATACAGGATTACGTTCCCGTTCATCATGGATCATTACGGAAAGATCAATCAGCGCTTCTGTATGTTGAAGATTATTAACCGGTATCAGGAATCGTTCAAGCAAATTCACCACCTCTGTTTCCTTATGAGTTTCATGCATGGCGATACGCCTACCAGCATTTGCTGTTACAAAGGACCCAACGAGGCAGGTAACCAGGATGAGCACGATGGTGCCATTCAATACATTTTCATTAATGATATGCGCATTATAACCGATCAATATTACTGCAATGGTTGCCGCTGCATGTGAAGTGCTAAGTCCAAATATCAATTGACGCTGGTCAGCTGAATACCGGAATATTTTTTGGGTAAAAAAGGCGGCCAGCCATTTAGTGACCAATGCCATAACAGTAAGTGCGGCTGCAATGTATAATGCATCTGGCCCTTTCAATAAGACCCTGAGGTCTACGATCATTCCGACACTGATCAAAAAGAACGGAATAAATATGGCATTACCTACAAATTCAACCCGGTTCATTAATGTTGAGGTTTGTGGTATAAGCTGATTTAATGCAAGTCCTGCCAAAAACGCTCCAATGATCCCCTCCACTCCTGCCAATTGAGCCAGATAAGCAGCAAGGAAGACCAATGCCAGCACAAATATGAAGTGAGTGGTTTTGTCATCCTTGATCTTCTTAAAGAACCACCTGCCTATAAATGGATATCCAAATAAGATGAAAAATGCAAAGGCAAGGAATGAAAGAGAAAGCCGGACCCAGAATTCCTGATTCAGGGTGCCTTGTGATGCTCCGGCAATTACAGCCAGAATGAGGAGAACTGCCGTATCCGTTATGATGGTGCCGCCAACTGTAATAGTAACGGCTTCATTCCGTGTAATTCCCATACGGCTTGCAAGCGGGTAAGCTACAAGTGTATGGGTAGCAAACATGGAAGATACCAGCAAAGAAGCGAGGGGATCAAATTTCAACAGATAATAACAAAGGGCAAATCCCAATGAAAGGGGAATGGCAAATGTGAAAAATCCAAAGACGAGGCTTTTATATGTGTTCCTTTTAAATTCGGCCATATCCAGTTCCAGGCCTGCCAGGAACATGATATAAAGTAATCCCGCCTTGCCAAAAAGATCAATGCTTCCCCTGGCAACCAGATTGAAACCATGGTCTCCGATAGCCATGCCGGCAATGATCAATCCAATGATGCTTGGGATCCTCAATTTGCGCAGCAGGATGGGCGCAAGAAGGATAATAAATAGTACGATCGTGAAAATCGGTATCGGATCCTGTAAGGGAAATTTGATCTTTAATAGGAACATTCATTTCAATTTAAGGAAAATAGAGCAGAATCCGAAGTTAGAACCAGATTAGAGATAACTATTGTGAGTTTTCCTGCAAATCACGGAATTAATATAAATATTATGCCATTTTTCCACCGATCATCACCTTATCAATAAGATCGGTGCCAAATGCGTAGGGAAGATACGCAAGTGAAGGGATCGTTTTTGTAAATATAATATTGGCTTTTTTGCCAATAGTAATACTGCCTAGTTTGTCCTGCAGTTCCATGGCATATGCACCATTAATGGTAGCAGCATTGATGGCTTCTTCCGGCAGCATGCGCATCTGAATACAACTCATGGCAACTACCAGGTTCATATTCCCTGAAGGAGATGATCCGGGATTAAAGTCTGTAGCCAGTGCTACTGCACATCCGGAATCTATCAGCTTCCTGGCTGGCTGAAATGGCATTCGTAGAAAGAAGGCCGCTGTGGGAAGTAAGGTGGCAACTGTATCACCATCCATTGCCAGTAATTTAATATCCTTTTCGGTCAATGTTTCCAGGTGATCCAGAGAGAGCGCATTTAATTTCAAGCCTGCTTCAATGCCTCCGATACTGTTGAGCTGGTTCACATGCAGTTTTGGTTTCAGGCCATACCGCATTCCTGCTCTTGCAATAGTTTCTGTTTCCTCCGGGGAAAAGAACCCGGTTTCACAAAACACATCAATATAATCTGCCAGTTTCTCCTTAGCGATCACTGGCAGCATTTCATTTATGATTAGGTCGATATACGCCTGGTGATTGTCGCGGTACGCAACCGGATATGTATGTGCCCCCAAAAAAGTGGCTTTAATTGACAGGTCCGACTTCTCCTTTAATTTCCTGATAACACGCAGCATCTTTAATTCGCCTTCCACTGTAAGGCCATAACCACTTTTTATTTCAACAGCACCCGTTCCCATCTTCGTGATCTCTTTCAGCCTTTTCCAGGCGGAATTGAACAATTCTCCTTCTGATGCCTGCGCCAGTTTATTGGCAGAGTTGAGTATACCACCGCCTTTGGCAGCAATTTCTGCATAACTGAGACCATTGATCTTGTCAATGAATTCTGCTTCCCTGCTGGCTGGATATACAAGGTGGGTATGACTGTCACACCAGGCTGGTAAAATGAACTGCCCGGTTGCATCAATATTTACCCGCGGTTTTAATTTGGAGGTCTGCAATTCGGTCATGGGACCATAATCTGCTATGAGCCCCTCCTCTATCAACAAATAAGCATTATCGATAACAGGTAATTGGGCAAGCTCTTTTCCATGCAGCAACCTGGATTCATTTCTTACTCCAGCGAGTTGCCTGATGTTAGTGATTAAGGTAACAGCCATGACGCCGCTAAGATAAAAGAATAACAATAAGTATAAGCATAAGAATAAGGTGGCGATTCTAAATGGGAGGAAAAATGAAAACCGCCTCGCAAAGCGAGACGGTTTTACTGGACTCATTTATAAACCACATCTAATTCTGGATCTAATACTAATAAGGAAAAAGGGCTGTATGTGAAACACCGGCCAAACCGGTCCATGTGATCTTTACGAAATAATGACCGTTTGCCCCAGGACATGTTCCGGGATTACCCTGTTCATTCAAGCCAAAAGTTGCTGTAGCTGTGAACAGCGGCACGGTATGTTTAACCTGTCCACTCACAAGGCGAAAATTGCAATCCTGACGTACTACCAGCGGAGCGGTAATGGCAGAAGTAAAAGTATTACCAAAACGGTTAGTTCCCCATTCAGCAATATTGCTGTTTTGGCCATCAGCGTGTGTTCCGGTAGTGGTGATCACTAAACCATTATTGTACGTGAATACGCGTTGCCTGCTAACCTGCCAGGTACGTGTTGTATTATCAGCGAATTTGATTGTCATTCCTGAACTGGTGATCGAATGGGTAATGCTATTAAGGGTGGCCAGGTTCATCAATAAGCCACCACTCACGTTAGTGATAACATGAGAGCCATTGATGGTAATGCTTTTGTTATCTGCAACCCTGGTAACTACCAGGTTAGTATAATTAACAGTGATGGCTGCGCCTGCATTTTTCCAATGTACTCCAGCGGGTATGGTAACTGTTACAGTACCTGTACGGTTGAAATAACCCATACAATCAGCGCCATTATAAGTAATAGTAATTGTCCTTGCACTTCCAGACGAATCAGCTACTGCAGTTGCATTACAAACGAGATCCTGCATTTCCTGTCCGCGGTAGGCAAGCGTTCCTGTTGTTTCAAGAAAAACGTTTGTTTCATTGGCAACGGCATCCAGTTGATTGGAGAACTGGTTTTGGTCGTCTGACTGAACAGAGGCCTCTGTATTAAAATCTTTTTCTTTTGTATCTGACTTTTTACAGGAGATAATGATCAATGAAGAAAAAAGGAATAGAATTGATAGACCAGCGAGTTGTTTTTTCATAAAATATTGTTTGTTAAGTCAGGCATAGACCGGGCCCTTAAGTGAAAGTTTAATGCGCGGTCTGGGGGCCTTTATAGTGTTCTATTTATTAGAATACTTAACGGCAATATGATCAATCTATTGCCACTGTGAAAGCGGGATTCTACGGAGTAAATTTCCTATATGGAATTTTTAAAGCAGGCTCACTGGAGAGTTAGTATTTAATACTAAAAGACACGTAAAAATCAGCACCTGGAAACAAAAACTTAACGCAGCTCCTGCATTTCTTTTTTGTAATCATACTGCAGATCCTCATGCAGGGCGCTAATGGCGGTTTGTATTTTTTTGACCTGGTTATTGTAGAGATTGAGCAGAGCCGTGTTTTTTTGGACGGGAATGCCAGCCTCATTTATTTTTTTGCAAAGGTAGATCAACCATTCAATTTCAGCCTGCTTTGATCCGGTATATCGTACATGTTTGCTGATGATGCGAAGTATTTTCCGGAGTGTTTTTTTAATGAAATAGAGATGTGAAACATTCATTCCTTCAAACTGTTCATCGATTTCCTTTTTAACTGATATAATATATCCTGGTTCATCGTGTGCCTCGTAGAGCAGATAAGTTAATAACTCTTTGTTTTCCTTCTTAAATTTTCCCAACCGTAAACATAATTCTACCAGTTCTTTTTGTGAAAGGGTTGATAATTCCTGTTTCAGTTCATGGATAGTTGCTGCTTTCATGTATTGTTCAAAGTAAAATTAGCAGATATTTGCATTCTTTAAAAGAAATACCATAATGAGGATCGCAATTAATGGAATGGGAAGGATTGGCAGGCTATTGTTCAGAAAGCTGATCCACCACACCGGCGTTGAGCTTGTTGCTGTAAATGATATTATGCCGGAAGAAAACCTGGCTTACCTGATCAAATATGATTCCGTGTATGGAACTTTTCCTGATGATATCTCACTGGATAATGGAGTTATCCATATTAATGAAAGGAAAGTAAAGGTGTTCCGTGCAGATCATCCGGCCAAATTACCCTGGAAGGATTTAAAAGTGGATGTAGTACTGGAGTGTTCAGGTAAGTTCAGTAAGAAAGAAGGTGCAACCGAACATTTAAAATCCGGTGCAAAGAAAGTGCTGCTTTCCACTACCGGTTCAACGGATATTCCATTAATGATCTATGGCTTTAATCAGAGCAGCCTTTCTCCTGATATAGATATCATTTCGCCCGGCGGATGCATGACCAATTGTTCCGTGCATGTGCTCTATATATTAAACGCAATCGGTATTTCTTCTTCACAGATCAGTATTCTCCACTCCTACACTTCCCGGCAGGAACTGGTGGATGCATCACATCCGCAATTCCGTCGTGGCAGAGCAGCAGCGGAATCCATCATACCGGTTGAGATTGATCTTCACCATTCGCTGGAAAGATTGATGCCAGGTGTAAAGGATAAAATTGCCGCGGTATCCATCAGGGTACCGGTAGCCAATGGAGCAATGGCTGATTTCTCAGTTTGTATGAGCAGAGAAACTTCAAAAGAAGAGATCAATAATTTATTCCGTAAAGCGGCTGAAGGCGAATACAGGGGTATATTAGGCTATACGGAAGAACAGCTGGTATCACTGGACTTTAAAGGCAATCCACATTCCTGCGTTATCGATGGATCATTAACTTCGGTCGTAGGCAATCAGATTAAACTGATTGCCTGGTTTGATAATGAATATGGGTTTACGAGCCGGATGATCGACTGGCTACTTTACTGGCGTGATAAATTTAATCTGTAGTAAAGCTATCGATCAGTTCCATTACTTTCAATCCTGTCTCACCGGAACAGGGGTTAGGTTTTTTATCCAGGAAATAGTCAACGATCTTTTCAATCATTGGTTGCTGCACATGCTGTAACGGATCAATTACTATCGTTTCCGTTTTGCCATTATGAGTCAGAAGAATTGGTTTATGTTCAAAGAAACTGAAACTGATCTTTCCTTGCGTTCCAATTATTTCACAATTGTCTTTTTCAAGTTCAGGCGCCACATTAAAACACCACAGTCCATTAAAAAGCACTTTATTCTTAAAGAGAATGCTACCGGCAACAATGTCATCAGCCTTGTATAAATTTCCCTGAACAGTGGCAATTCATGAGGACCGCCCGGCTTCTCCAAATAGATACAGCATCATATCTAATTGATGTGGCGACAGGTCATGAAACAAACCACCACCAGCCCTGGCAGGATCTACACGCCAGGCGCGGCCAGGATCGGCCATTTCTTTTTCGGTTAGCGGTTTTTTGTAACACTCAATGCGGGCCAGTAATACGCTACCGATCGCATTAGCTTCAATCAGCTCTTTTATCTTAATATAGAAAGGTTGTGCCCTGCGGTAATGCGCTACTACCAGTTTCTGGTTTGTTTCCATAGCTGCCTTAACCATTCGTTGGGCGGATGCAGCATTGAGAGTCATTGGTTTTTCAACATACACCGGTTTTCCTGCCCTGAGTGCCGCAAGGGTATATTCTTCATGAGAGGAAGGTGGCGTGGCAATATATATTGCATTGACTTCCGGATCATTGATCAGCTGGCTGGCATCATTATACCATTTAGGCACTCCATGTCTTTGCGCATAATCCTTTGCCTTATCCCCATCCCTCCTCATTACTGCAACAAGTTTCGATTTTTCTACCTTGCTGAATGCCGGTCCGCTTTTCACTTCTGTAACATCCCCACAGCCAATAATGCCCCAGTTAACTATATCCATTCCTGTATTTTTAGCTATAAATTTAAATTTTCCATTCTACATTTAGGGTATGGAATTCTTCGTAGACAGGCAATCCGTTGTGAGAAAGATCTGGGGAAAGA
>JAJKIP010000348.1 GCA_021154405.1 Segetibacter sp.
AAAACAGATCCACGCTACAAATATTCCGTTTATGAATCCGGTGATACTTATAATAACGGCGCCAGTGTGCTGAATGATGTGGATGTACAGGGCACTGTATCTATTGTAAATGGTGTGTCCAAAAAAGTAAGCTGGAGAAAATACATGATGATCTATAGAGAAAGCAAAGATTATGCAGGTTTCCATCCTTCCGGAAATAACCAGCGTCTAATTCGTTTTGCAGAAGTGCTGTTAATGCTGGCTGAATGTGAAAATGAATTGAATAACCCAGCAGCTGCAGTTGCTTATTTAAATCAGGTGCGTGCCAGACCAAGCGTTAATATGCCAGCTTACCCCACGGCTCAATTCCCCACCACAACCAAGAACCAGGTCACTCGTGCAATCATGCATGAAAGAAGTGTGGAACTGGGCGGTGAAGAATTAAAGAACATTGATATCATCCGCTGGAGAAAGAAAGGGTATTACCCATCTGTTGTGCCTGAACCCTTAAACTATTTTATCGCAAACAAGCATGAGCTTCTTCCGATTCCCCAGGCTGAAATTGATAATAATCCAAAACTGGGAGAAGGCGGAGTAGCGAAACAGAACCCGGGCTATTGATAACGTTTTTCCAGAGCAATTTTCATATGCAGTTAGTAAATCAAAGGCTATTTTCTAATAGTCTTTGATTTTTTTATTTAGGCATTTATTTTCTTTGTGAGTAAAAGAGTTTTTGACCATGCGGCTGACCGGTTTACTTATTTTTTTTATCGGGCTTTTAATTTCGTGTAATAATAAGCCATTGCCCAACCGGGAAATGGCCAGGCTATTGAAACAGGCGGAAAAGTTTGATTATAATGCTGATAATATTTATTCTCCCAAAGCGGTTCTTGAAAGAACAGACTCCATTCTAAATCACACCAGGTCGCAAACTGAAATTAATGCGGCAAAGTACAGCAAGGCCCTTGCATTCCTTCAGTTGGGAGAAGAACAAAAAGCCATCCCTGTTTACGAGGATTTACTTGATCGAACTCCACAAGCCGAGATAGATATCCGCCAGCAATTTAAAAAGGACCTCGCCATTGCCTGGATGCGATTTGGTGAAAGAACCAACTGTATACAGCACCATGGGAACCAGTCCTGCATTTTTCCCATCATGCTGGCAGGCGTACATGCAGATAAAACCGGGTCGGAAAAAGCTATTGAACTTTATAAGGAAATACTAAAAGAGGATCCGAATGATCTGGAATCAAAGTGGCTACTGAATATCTGTTATATGACAACAGGGGGCTATCCACAAATGGTTCCTCCAGCCTTATTGATAAAAGTGAATGACGAAGATTCAGCCCATATAATACGTCCATTTATTGATGTGGCCGGCAATACGGGATTGAATTTTAAAGATATGGGGGGCGGAAGTATCGTTGATGATTTTAATAATGATGGATTACTGGATATCGTAACAAGTAGCTGGGACCTGAATGAGCACATGCATTTTTGCCGTAATAATGGGAATGGCAGTTTCGCCGATGTATCAGATTCTTCAGGTTTAAGTTCACTAACAGGTGGTCTGAATATGATGCAGGTGGATTATAACAACGATGGGTATAAAGACATATTTGTGCTGAGGGGAGCCTGGAAGGGGAGGTTTGGAAGTAACCCGAATTCATTATTACGTAATAATGGCAATGGAACATTTACGGATGTTACAATAGAAAGCGGGATACTATCATTTCATCCCACACAAACTGCTACCTGGGCCGATTTCAATAATGATGGGTGGCTGGATGTATTCATCGGCAATGAAACAACACCGGCAGGAGGGGACCACCCCTGTGAATTATATATCAATAACAGGAATGGAAGTTTTACCAATAAAGCCGTACAGGCCGGTTGTGCATTATCCTATTACGTAAAAGGAGTCAGTTCCGGAGATTATGATCATGATGGACTAAGTGATATTTTTATTTCCGCACTGGATGGCCACCAGCTATTGCTGAAGAATGTAACTGCCAAAAATGGACCAGTCAAATTTGTTGATGTAACAAAAGCAGCCGGATTTGGCACAAATTCTACTCGCAGTTTTCCCACCTGGTTCTGGGATTATGATAATGACGGATGGCTGGATATTCTCTATTGCGGGTATGAGTTTTACGAACCATTGGCCTGGTATGCTGCAGCTGAAGCGATTAATGCAGCAACCGGGAAGGCCGGAAAGATATTTTTATACCACAATAATCATGATGGAACCTTTGAAGATGTATCTGTCAGGCTGGGCCTGAATAAAATTGGTTTTGCCATGGGTGCCAATTTTGGCGATATAGATAATGATGGCTACCTGGATTTTTATCTGGGCACAGGCAATCCCAAATTAAAATCCTTAATTCCCAATAAGCTATTCAGGAATGAGGAGGGAAATCATTTTATGGATATTACCACCGCAGCAAGGGTAGGCAATCTTCAAAAAGGCCATGGTATATCCTTCGCAGACCTGGATGGTGATGGAGATGAGGATATATACATCGAAATGGGCGGTGCCTATACAGGTGATGCGTATGAAAACTCCTTATACTTAAACCCTGGTCAAAACAGCAATAACTGGATCAATATACGCCTGGAAGGAGTGAGTACAAACCGCTCTGCAATAGGCGCCAGCATCAAACTAAGTTTTAATGACAGCGGTAAGGAACGATCTGTTTACCGGGATGTGAATTCCGGGGGCAGTTTTGGTTCGAGTCCGTTACGTCAGCATTTTGGTATCGGAAAGGCCAGCTCAATAAAAAGGGTTGAGATTACCTGGCCAGTAACCGGAAAGATACAAGTGCTGGAAAACCTGCCCATCAATACAAATATCTCCATAAAGGAAGGCGAGCATCAGTTTAAAACCTACAGGCTACCCCTGCTTGATTTCCTCTCTACCAGGTCTGGATTAATCCCCTGTAAACCGTAAAAACGGCCACTTTTTTATTTTCTGCAATTAAATCCTTACTGAAGGGAATAAAGTTTCCAGGGAAGCATTACAAAATTTAAATCAGGTACACTTATCGATAACCGTCCACTTTTCACTTAATAATTGTAAAACAGACGCAAAGAAGTGTTAAAAATACAATTAATACCTTTGCAGCCTGTTAGTGGTACAATTTTGCTTATAAAGAGGACTTTTTAGTATTTTTTAAGGTTTTTCACATACTGTTTATAAGTTGATACACCGGGAGGCTAATGTTTGTTAGTGGAAAACTTTTAACTCATGCAGCACTTTCTGAAACCCCTGAACATCAGGCTGGGTAAGGGTTTCAGGGTTCACTAATCCTACCCGGGGATTAAAAACTCCCCTTTCTTCAATTTCTTTATAAAGTATTCACCTATTGCATTTTATCCGGTAGTGATACTTTTTTATCCTAAAGGCAAAAAAAATTTTTTCTGTAACGAAATCTTAGATAAATTTTCACAATATTTCACACCTAAATGCTTTGCTTTATGAGAAATCTCTCACAACGTTTTGTTGGGGTAACAAAACATTTATTCTTCTTATCCCTCATTTTCCTCACTTCATTTAATGTATTTGGTCAGAAAACGGTTACCGGGACAGTCAAAGACAATACCCGTGGAACTGGTCTGGCAGGGGCTACTGTTGCGGTAAAGGGCACTAGTGTTGCTACCTCTACGGACGCCAATGGTGCTTTTTCCATTGCTGTACCTGCTGGTAGTTCAACGTTAACTGTTTCTTATGTGGACTATGAAAGTCAGGATATTGATATTTCCGGTAAATCACAGATTGACGTTTTATTAACGTCAGCCGCTTCCACCCTGAATGTGGTGGTAGTAACCGGTTATTCAAGCCAGCGTAAAAAAGACATCACTGGTGCAGTTACCGTAGTGAATGTCAACGAACTTAAATCACAGCCTGCCAGTGATGCTGCATCTCAATTACAGGGGCGTGCATCAGGCGTTACCATCACTCAAAATGGGGTACCCGGGGCTCCCTCTACAGTAAGAATAAGAGGTTTAGGCTCTTTTAATAATAATAACCCACTTTTTGTAGTTGATGGTGTCCAGACGGGAAACATTTCCAATCTCAATCCAAATGATATTGAAAGCATGCAGGTATTGAAAGATGCTGCATCAGCCTCCATCTACGGTGTTCGCGCTTCCAACGGTGTAATCATTGTTACCACTAAAAAAGGAAAGAAAAGGGGTGTCAATATTAATTATGACATGTATTATGGTATCCAGTCTCCAGGTAAGGGAATGGATATGTTGAATGCCCAGGAAGAAGCTCAACTTTATTTCCTGGCTCGAAAGAATAGTGGTCTTCCTACAACCGGATCAGTTTTCGGTAATGGATCCACACCTGTACTGCCAGACTATATTTATTATAGTGGTGCTGTAAACAATGGTACGCCCATTATGGCAGGGAATCCAGGGGTAGACCCAAGTAAATATGATCTGAATTACGCCAAACTGGGAGATGCGGGTTACACACCTTATATTATTGTTCCCACCAGCAAGGGAGGTACTAACTGGTATGATGTGGCAACACGTACCGCCCCCATGCAAAACCATAGTTTATCATTAAGTGGCTCAAATGATAATAGCCGCTTTTTATTAAGCTTTAACTATTTCAACCAGGATGCGATCACGTATTACCAGTTCTATAAAAGGTATACCGTGCGTATGAATAGTGAATTCAATTTGTGGAAGACCGTAAGGGTTGGAGAAAATTTGCAGGTATCCGCATCTGAAAGCAATGTGCCTCCTGGCGGTTCAGACCCCACAAGAGATAATGATCCGAATAGCACCAATAATACTAACAACTTTAACCCAAACAATACAGAGGCAAGCGTAATCGCACAAACTTACCGGCCGATGTCAATTGTACCTGTCTATACTATTAAAAATGGAGATTTTGCTGGTAATGCCGGCGGACCTGGGGCAGGAACATGGGGTAATGCAAAAAATCCTTTAGCGGGACTTTTCCGAACCCGTAATAACCGCGATAATTTCATTAACATATTCGGAAACGTCTATGCAGAGGTTGATTTTCTCAAACATTTTACTGCGAGAAGCAGTTTTGGGGGCAATATAAATAATGAATCAGCATGGCGCTATCCGTTTATTGAATATGAGTATGTAGAAAACCAGGGCAATACTACCTATAATGAAGGTACCAAGCGTATGCAAAACTGGATCTGGACCAATCAGGTGAATTATAAGAACAGTTTTGGCAAACATGATATATCTGCGCTTATCGGTACTGAAGCCCAGGAATTCTCAGGCCGCGCAATTATAGGTGCAGCCACAGGATTTTTCAATTACTCCAATATTGATTTTATTAATCTGAATAATGGCAGTGTACAGAATCTGAGTGGTAGCGGCAAATTCACACCTGTTACAAACGAATCTTATTTTGCAAAGGCCGATTATTCTTATGATGGCAAATACCTTTTCTCTGCTACATTCAGAAGGGATGGTTCATCCAAATTCCTTGACCCTAACAAATTTGGTAATTTCCCTGCCTTTTCATTGGGATGGAGAATGTCTGATGAAAGTTTTATGAAGAATGTTACCTGGGTTAATGATCTTAAAATAAGGGGCAGCTGGGGTAAAATGGGAAATGAACTGCCTGTGTTACCCAATAATGCATTTACAGTATTTGGCAGCGCCCGTGGAAGTTCCTGGTATGATATATTTGGAACACAAAATGCACCCCAGGAAGGATTTTTCCTTTCCATTTTAGGGAATCCCCTTGGTGGATGGGAAGCAAGTAAATCAACAAATATCGGTTTTGACGCGACCCTCTTTAACAACAGCACTGAAATTGTCTTTGACTGGTATAACAAAAAAACAGAGTCCCTTCTGTATAATCCGGAAGTGCAGGCAATTGCAGGTGCAGCAGCTTCGCTGGCTTTCCGTAATGTTGGTAGCATGAAGAATTCTGGAGTGGATCTTCAAATAACACACCGCAGAAATCTGAGTAAAAACGTCAGAGTAAATGGAACCCTGACATTCACTACGTACAGTAATGAAATCACATCCATTGCACCGGGATTGAAATTCTTTGATTTCAATAGTGCCGCTAATGAAGCCAATCGTATCGGCCAGAATGCAACCCGGAACTTTGTTGGTGGTTCATTGAATACTTTTTATGGCTATAAAGTAATTGGTATTTTCCAGAATGCAGCTGAAGTAGCCGCATCTCCAACACAGGATCAGGCGGCACCTGGCAGATTTAAATATGCGGACATCAATGGTGATAAAAAAATCGATGCTGATGACAGAACGATCATAGGTAATGCAAATCCGGATTTCACTTACGGCATCAATCTGGGCGGTGAATACAAGGCCTTTGACCTGACATTGTTCTTCTATGGAGCTGCCGGCAAAGACGCCTTTAATTTTACAAGATGGTGGACAGATTTCACACCTGGCGATTTTCCTGGTGGAAGAAGCAAACGTGCTTTGTATGACAGCTGGCTGCCAGATGGTAGTCGCCCCAACGCTAAAACACCCATGCAGGATGTATCAAGCGGTAATGGCTTTAGCACACACAAACAGGTCAACTCTTATTATGTTGAGAATGCTTCCTATTTCAGATTACGCAACCTGCAATTAGGATATAATCTTCCATCAAGCCTGATCAGTAAGGTGAAAGTTTCCGGAGTCAGGATATACCTGCAGGCTACTAACCTGTTTACGATTACCAAGTATACCGGCCTCAATCCTGACATCATAGGAAACGATGACAGAGCAGCAGGAATTGATGCGGGAGCTTACCCAACTGTCAGACAATACCTGCTTGGAGCAAACGTTACCTTTTAAGATGTACCACACAATTAAATCGATAAATAACAGATTATGAAAAATATATCATCAAAAATCTTACTGGTTATAATGGTCGTGGCAATGGCCTTTTATGCCTGTAAGAAAAGTTTCCTCGAGAAGAAGCCTGTAGGTGCTCTTGATGAAGCAACCCTATCAACTGAAAAAGGAGTAAATGCTATCCTGATTGGTGCCTATGCCATGCTCGATGGACATTACGGAAGCTTTGGAGTAATAGGCAATGAATGGGGATCCGGCGGTTCGAATTTCGTATTCGGAAGTATGGCTGGCGGAGAAGCAAACAGAGGTTCCTCACCTGGAGATCAGGCTGGAAATATGGTTCCGGAAATAAGGCATGAAGGGACATCTACTTCAGGTTCTCTTAATGATCGGTGGAGAGCAATTTATGAAGGTGTTAAGCGGACCAATACAGTCTTGCAGGTTTTGGAAAAGGCAACTGGCATCAGTGATGCAACCAAAAAGAATATTACAGGACAAGCCAGATTCCTTAGAGCCTGGTATCATTTCAATGCAAGAATTACATGGGGCAAGGTGCCTTATCTTGACGAAAAGACAGATGCTGACCTTGCTGCAGGCGTAATTCCCGGAGTACCTAACGATAAAGAGATCTGGCCAAATATCATTGCTGATGTTAAATATGCTTATGATAATCTTCCTGTAGCACAGGATGCAGTTGGTCGCGTTAATAAATGGGTTGCAGGAGCACTATATGGAAAGGTCCTTATGTTCTCAAAAGATTATGCAACAGCAAAAACTGTATTGCAGGATGTAGTAACTAATGGTGGTATACAGGTAGCCAGCATCAATGGCGGCGCTTTACGCAAATTCGGATTGCTGCCCAATTATGCAGACAATTTCAATGTATCTACAGAAAATAGCCAGGAGTCAGTATTCGCCTTCCAGACCTCGGCACAGGATAATGCCGGTGCAAGAAATGGCAACTGGGGAGATCAGTTAAATTTCCCGGCTAATGGAGGTATCGGTGGCGCTGGCTTCTTCTGCCCAACCTACTTCTTCACTAATCAGTTCAAAACTGATGCATTGGGTGTACCTGTTGCAGCTCCACAAAATACTTCTGTATTGGATCCTGCAGGGCAGGCTGGCCTTACTCAATATGCAGGAAACGTGGATGTCCGCCTTGACTGGACAGTTGGTCGAAATCAGGTTCCTTTCCATGATTGGGGAACTTACAAAACCGATTGGCAAAGAGACGTTACAGCAGGTCCGTTCATGGGCAAGAAATCAGTTATTCGTCAGTCGCAGGTTGGAGCCTACCACGATGCAAGCATCTGGTTCTCTGCGGGTGGCAATGCATTAAATATGCCACTGATCCGTTTTTCCGATGTTTTGCTGTTGTTAGCTGAAGCCGAAATTGAAGCCCCAGGAGGCTCACTGGTGAATGCATTCAATCTCATCAACCAGGTTCGCACAAGAGCTGCAAATACCCCTGCGGTTGTATTTCCGGCAGCAGTGGGTGTTCCAAAAACAGCTCCTTATACTGTTCCTTTCGCTTCCCAGGCCGCCGCGCGTACAGCATTACGTCTGGAAAGATTGCTGGAACTGGGCATGGAAGGTGGTCGTTTCTTTGACCTCGTCCGCTGGGGTGTTGCTCAGACAGAACTGAATTCTTTCTATAACTATGAAGCTGCATTACCTTACCAGTCACAAGGTGATCTGAATAACCCCAAAGCCCAATATGCAGGCGCTACCAGGGATTATTATGATCTTCCCCAAAAACAGATAGACCTGAGTAATGGAACGCTCAAGTAATAAGTATTGTAAAAAATAATTAAGAATAAAAAAGGCAGACCGCAAGGCCGGCCTTTTTTATTAATATTGTAAAATCTCTCGCTATAGATTTTCTAGTGCTGTATGAAAGGTATAAATAGTCTTTTAATAGTAGTAATCCTGTTTGCCAGTTGCAGGAAAGAGACCGGCAAATTCATAAAACTCTCCCCGGATAAAACAAATATCCATTTCACAAATACCATTTCAGAAAACGATTCAATCAACATTTTCGATTTCTCCAATATTTATAATGGAGGAGGCGTAGGAGTGGGAGACTTCAACAATGATGGTCTGCAGGACCTTTACTTTACAGGCAATATGGTGCCCAATAAACTTTACCTGAATAAAGGGCATATGGAATTTGAAGATATTACTGGAGTCTCACAAACAGATGGTAAAGGGATCTGGAGCAGGGGAGTGGCCGTAGTAGATATTAATAACGATGGCAAACAGGATATGTATGTATGCGCCACAGCCAAAAGAAATCCATATGAGCGCGTTAATATTTTATATGTAAACCAGGGAAATGATAAGAATAATGTGCCCGTATTCAAAGATATGGCAAAGGAGTACGGCCTTGATGATACCACGCAAAGCACCATGGCCTATTTTTTTGATTACGATAATGACAATGACCTTGATCTGTTCATAGGTGTCAACCATATCATTGTAAATGAATACGCCAATATCTTCCGTAAGCGTAATCTGAATGGCGAACATCCAAGTACCTGCCGCCTTTACAGAAATGACTGGAATGATTCCCTGAAACACCCGGTCTTTACGGATGTCTCCAGGCAGGCAGGAATATTAATAGAAGGATATACCCATGCTGCCGATATCGAGGATTTTAATAATGATGGATGGCTGGATGTACTTGTATTAAACGACTATGTTTCCAGTAACGTATTATATATTAATAATCAGGACGGCACTTTCACTGATCATGTAAATGACTACTTCAAGCATGGAGCCGCCAATTCAATGGGCAGCGATGCCGTGGATATCAATAATGATGGTCTTGCTGATGTAATTGAGGTGGATATGGCGCCCCAGGATAATTTCAGGAAGAAAATGTTCCAGGCCCCAATTGCCTATCAAACTTATCAGAATACAGAGCAGTTCGGATATCAATACCAGTATACCCGCAATATGCTTCAATTGAATCTGGGTCCTGCTGTTGGTCAGCAGGATACCATTACCCATCCAGTATTTGGCGATGCAGGTTATTTTGCCGGAATTGCTGAAACAGACTGGAGTTGGACTCCATTGGTGGCTGATTTGGATAATGACGGCAACAAGGACATTCTTTTTACAAATGGATTTCCCAAAGACATAACGGATAGAGATTTTATGACTTATCGCAATCAGGCTTACCAGCTTACCTCAAAAAAGGATATGCTGAAAGAGATACCTGCCGTTAAGATCCATAACTATTGCTACAGGAATGAAGGCAACCTGAAATTCACAGACAAGACCATGGACTGGGGATTTGAAGAACCGACTTTTTCAAATGGCGCTGCTTATGCAGACCTTGATAATGATGGAGACCTGGATATTATCGTTAATCATATTGCAGATCCATCTGCCATTTATGAGAACAGGGTCAATGAGAACCATTCAGCTAAACCACATTTCCTCGCGGTTAAATTGAATGGCGTTGCCAGTAACCGGGATGCAATAGGTGCAAGGTTAATGATCTATCAAAAAGGTATCATTCAATCCTATTATAATAACCCTTACCGGGGATATATCTCGTCTGATCCAAATATTCTGCATATTGGTTTGGGCAATAACCCTGTTATCGATTCCCTGGTAATTGAATGGCCTAACCAGGGAAAACAAACCATCAGGGAAGTTGCCGTAGATAAATTGATCACGATCGATATCAATAACCCCAGCGGGAAAAAGACAAGTCTTCCGTTGCTTGCAACCAATAACTGGTTCACTAATATCACATCCCAGATCGGGATCAATTATGTTCATGAACAAAGGGATTTTATAGACTTCAATATACAGAAACTGATCCCACACAAACTTTCAGAATATACTCCTGGAATTGCAGTGGGAGATATTAATGGGGATGGCCTTGATGATTTTATTACGGGTGGAGTAACAGTACATAGCCCAGAGGTATTTATTCAGCAATCCAATGGCAGCTTTTCAACCACTGCATTACTTTCCCCCGAAAAAGAAGCGCAAAAAGCATCTGAAGACCGGGGAGTATTATTGTTTGATGCAGATAATGATAATGATCTTGACCTTTATATTTCAGCGGGCGGTTATCAATATGATAGTGGATCAAAAGCCTACCTGGATCAATTCTATATAAATGATGGGACAGGAAAATTCACGGCAGATTCAGCGGCTCTTCCATTTAATACGGGCAGTAAGTTTTGCGTGCGTGCAACAGATTATGATAAGGATGGAGATCTGGACCTGTTTATAGCAGGCAGGGTTGAACCACATGAATATCCAAAACCAGTAAGCAGTTTCATTTACCGGAATGATACAAAGAATGGCGTAGTTCATTTTACAGATGTTACAAAGGAAGTGGCTCCCTCATTAATAAATCTGGGCTTATGTTGTGATGCCCTATTCTCCGATTACGATAATGATGGCTGGCCTGACCTGGTATTGGCAGGTGAATGGATGCCCATAATGTTCCTTCATAATGAAAAAGGGAAATTTGTCAATAAGAGTGAAAACAGTGGCATTAATGATAAAGCAGGATGGTGGAACAGTTTAACCTCCGGTGATTTCGACAATGATGGCGATATTGATTATATCGCCGGAAATCTTGGTCTCAATTCGTTTTTCAAAGCCAGTGCCGGAAAGCCTGTACATATTTATGGAAAGGATTTTGATAACAACGGTAGCTATGATGCCCTGCCGTCCCTTTATCTATTGGATAATCTGGAAAAGGGTTCTGCCTGGCATGAATTCCCAGCCAATGGAAGGGATGATATGATAAAGCAGATATTGGGTACAAGAGTAAATTATACCAACTACAGGAGCTATGCCACTTCTCCAATGGATGAAGTACTGCCTGCCGACAAAAGAAAGGATGCTTTAACACTATCCGCCAATTATATGGCTTCAGCCTTTATAAAAAATGAAGGGGGAGGAAAATTCAGCATTAGCCAATTGCCGATGCCTGCACAGCTTTCTCAACTGAATGGAATTGTTGTTGATGATTTTGATGGAGATGGAAATCCAGACATTGCATTCAATACCAATGATTACGGAACAGACCCAGGCGTCGGGAGATATGATGCATTAAATGGTCTTGTATTAAAGGGTGAGGGCAATGGAGAATTCATTCCACTTTCCATATTACAAAGTGGTCTATACATCAATGGAAATGGAAAAGGACTGGCAAAGCTGCGCGCTGCAGATGGCAAATTTCTACTGGTTGCAACTCAAAATAGAGGGCCCCTGCTGGTCTTTAAAGGAAAGAAGACCGGCCGAACTGTATCTGTTTTGCCGGGAGATGCATTTGCACAAATCAGGTTATCAAATGGAAAGCAGCAGCGCGTTGAATTCAATTATGGTGCTTCATTCCTGTCCCAAAGCGGCCGCTTCCTTTCATTACCTGAAGGGGTAAAAGAGTGTATCATTACAGACAGGAAAGGCAATACCAGGAGACTGAAAATCACCAATTGATGAGTGTATGAAAAATAATGGCGGATCTAAAAGGCCCAGGACAGTTTTTGTTTGAATAACAAATTGAAAAAGTATAAATTGTATTGATTTAACCATTGTGACCAATGAATAAACTTGTTTTTCGTGCTGTTGTTGCCACCGTATTTCTATCAATTATTCTGGCTTCCTGCAAACAAAAAAAGGACATCGTTTTAAATAATGCAGATATCCTTCATAATAACCAGGATGAACTGACCCAACTCATCATTTACGATGTATTTTCTCCACCTGTGGCGGCAAGAATTTATGCCTACACTTCTTTGGCATCCTATGAAGCACTAAGATATATGCAGCCTGGTAATCCTTCACTTGCAGAGCAAATGCACGGCTTTGGAAAGATGCCTGTGCCTGACACCTCCAAAAATTATAATTATGTACTGGCTGCAACTGAAGCGTTTTTTACTGTGGCGAAAAAAGTCACTTTTTCAGTAGATAGTTTGAAAGCATACTACCAGGATCTTCTGGAACGCTTTCACGAGTCATTGGAGGATTCTGTTTATGCCCGATCAGTAGATTTTGGTGATTCTATTGCCGGAGCGGTACTCAGGCGATTTGCAGTTGACAATTATCTTAAGTCAAGAGGTAAACCTAAATTCCTCGGCAGTATGGAAGATGGAAAGTGGCGACCAACACCTCCAGATTACCTTGACGGAGTTGAATATTGCTGGAATACCATGATGCCATTTGTTATTGATTCCTGCTCCCAATTTCCGGGTAACGGTCCACCAAAATTCAGCAGGGATACCACCAGTGAATTTTTCCGGATGGTAAAAGACGTATATAACGTTAATAAGAATCTGACTCAGGAACAAACCACAATTGCAAGATTCTGGGATGATAATCCATTTGTCATTGAACATTCCGGTCACCTTATGTTTGGCAACAAAAAGATCACACCGGGTGGCCACTGGATGGGAATTGCGGCAATCGCCTGCAAGAAAACCCATGCAGATGAAGTGAAGATCGCTAAAACCTATGCACTTACTGCTGTTGCGCTATTTGATGCCTTTGTTTCCTGCTGGGACATCAAATACAAAACAAATTATGTAAGGCCAGTTACAATAATTAATGAGTCGATAGAAAAAACCTGGACTCCTTTATTGCAGACTCCACCTTTTCCTGAATACACAAGCGGGCATAGTACTATTACCGGCGCTGCTGCTACTGTGCTAACTCATCTCTATGGTGATGATTTTGCTTTTACAGATACCAGTGATCTCCGGTATATAGGTATGCAGCGTGATTTCAATTCCTTCCTGCAGGCAGCAGATGAATGCTCCCTGAGCCGATTATATGGTGGAATTCATTACCGCCTTAGTGTTTTGGAAGGAGGCGAATTGGGAAGAAAAATCGGGGATTTCATTGTAAAAAGGGTAAAGGAGAACTAGACGGTCATTCACGAGTTACCTGGATCCTCCCCCTGGTAATTTTCCTAAATTTGGGAAGTGAACTAAATCTTTTGTACTATGAATACTGCGTCTCCCCGGTATGATGTGAACAAATACAAAACACCTACAGGTACCAAACTAAACTGCAAGGGATGGATACAGGAAGCAGCCTTACGGATGCTGCTGAATAACCTGGACCCTGATGTAGCTGAACGTCCGGAAGATCTGATAGTATACGGTGGTCGTGGCAAGGCTGCCAGGAATATTGAATCATTAGACAGGATCATTGCTGCACTTAAGGTACTGGAGAATGATGAATCCTTACTGATACAGAGCGGTAAACCAGTTGGCATATTAAAGACCCATAAAGATGCCCCCCGTGTATTGATCAGCAATTCTCAACTTGTTCCAAATTGGGCCAACTGGCAGCATTTTGATGAGCTGGAAAAAAAAGGACTAATGATGTATGGGCAGATGACAGCAGGCTCCTGGATCTATATCGGTTCACAGGGAATTGTACAGGGTACCTATGAAACGTATGCCGCAGCCGCTGATAAACATTTTAACGGCACTCTAAAAGGAACCTTGAATGTAAGTGCGGGCCTGGGAGGAATGGGTGGCGCTCAACCTCTCGCCATTACCATGAATGAAGGAGTAGCACTGATTGCAGAAGTGGAAGAATGGAGGGTTGATAAACGTATTGAAACAAAATACCTGGATGAAAAGATCCCTGATATTGACCAGGCCATCGATCAGGCATTGAAATATAAAAAAGCAGGAGAGGGTAAAAGTATTGGTGTGGTATGCAATGCTGTTCATCTCCTGGAGCGACTGATAGAGCGTAATATTATTCCCGATACACTAACGGATCAAACCTCTGCGCATGATCCACTCATTGGTTACTGGCCGCACGAAATTTCTTACGAACAGGCGAAGGTTTTAAGGGAACAAAATCCTGAAGATTATATCGCCTATGCTTATAACTCCATGGTTCGTCATGTAACACTGATGCTGGAACTGCAGCAAAAAGGAGCCATCACTTTTGATTATGGCAATAATATCCGTGCACGTGCACAGGAGAAGGGAGTCAGGAATGCTTTTGATTTTCCCGGTTTCGTTCCAGCCTATATACGCCCCCTGTTTTGTGAAGGAAAAGGTCCTTTCAGATGGGCTGCACTCAGCGGTGACCCAGCCGATATTGCGGTTACAGATGAGACAATATTAAAACTGTTTCCTGCCAACCGGGGATTACAGCGATGGTTATCACTTGCCAAAAAAAGGATCGCATTTCAGGGCCTTCCAGCGCGCATATGCTGGCTGGGGCAGGGTGAAAGGGAAAAAGCAGGGCTCGCCTTTAATGAGCTGGTAAGGACGGGAAAAGTAAAGGCACCGATTGTTATTGGCCGTGATCATCTGGATACAGGTTCAGTAGCCTCGCCTAACAGGGAAACGGAAGCTATGCTGGATGGCAGTGATGCCGTGGCCGACTGGCCAATTCTAAATGCTTTGGTTAATACAGCAGGTGGTGCAAGTTGGGTGAGCCTGCACCATGGAGGTGGGGTAGGAATGGGTTATAGCATTCACGCCGGAATGGTCATTGTTGCAGATGGTACTGAAGATGCTGCAGCGCGACTTGCCAGAGTGCTTCGTAATGACCCCGGAATGGGAGTTATTCGACATGCTGATGCCGGCTACGAAATAGCAAAGGAAACAGCTCGAAAGAATAATTTAGGAATGGATTAATTCACCAGCCGTGTGATGGAATCAAAAAGCTGATTTTTCGTAAATGGCTTTTCAATATAGTCATCTGCCCCATTTGCCATCGCAACATCTTTGGCAGAAGAATCAAATCCCGAGATCATGATCACTTTAATTCCCGGGTAATTCTTTTTGATATAACTGATAAAGTCAACGCCATAACCGTCAGGCAGCTTATTATCAAGCAATACTACAGATGGGTGTTCCTTTTCAAGGTATTCTACTGCATTGGAAAGGTATTTAACATGGTCCAGCTCCATTTCCTTTGCATCCAGCAAAATGTTCAGCAATAAGCACATTTCGCCTTCGTCCTCAACAATCAATATTTTCCTGGTTTTTGGGGGCAGAGTCGTTTTTGTCATGTT
>JAJKIP010000349.1 GCA_021154405.1 Segetibacter sp.
ACATATTTTTTTGCTTCTTCCCTTACCCAGACAGATACTGAGGCATCGTTCACAAAGAATTTGCCCCAGCCATTTTTGTCAATCACTATTTTTTCCTGTCTGCCACCACAAACATCTACAAAGGTTTGGCCAGAATGTTTCTTACCCATTTCCATGTTCTTTTCTCCTGCCGTTCCATTTGTCATAATAACAGCACAACCTGATAATCTTTTTTTACCAATGCCTTCCCTGGTCCATCCGATGGTGTTGCCATGGTCAAAATAATCGCGCTGCTGGCCAAAAGCCAGTAGTTTTCTCACCATCATCATATGTTCCACACAGGGGAGTTTGTTCAACTCAATATAAATATCCTTACCATCTTTTTTGTCTACATACTTTGCTTCATAAATGGTAGGATAAAATACACAGGGAATTCCCTGCTCGCGAAGAAGAATCAGCGCATACGCTAATGGCTTAAACCAGAATTCAACAGGAGATTGCAGGGATTGTAATGGTTGTGTATCATGATTGTCAACAAAGGTGATGGCAAGCTCCGGTTTATGCTGCAATAAAGAATTGTCAAATATCTTCCGCATATCATAATCATGTTTCTGAAGACTGGCCTGATGAAAATTAAAATGCAGGGGACAGTCGAACAACTGAATACGGCCATTTGTGACTTCTATGTATTTTAACAGTGGATCTACAGTTTCGCGCCAATATTCTCCAATGACCATAAAGTTTTTCTGAAAATGTCCGCGAAGATGATCAATCCATTCATTGAAGAATCTGAAATTAATATGTTTTAGAGCGTCAAGGCGGAAGCCGTCAAGCTTTGCGAAATCCATGTACCACTCACCCCATCGTTTTAATTCTTCTATTACATAGGTGTTACGGAATTCAATATCCGCCCCCATAAGGTAATCGAAATTTCCATTTTCATCCTCGATCATTTCTTCCCATTGCCCATTTGTATATCCATTGAGAATAAGATAAATGGTCATAGGATCATAGCTGGTACCCGTAAAACAATGATGGTCCCAGATGAATTGCGAATATTTTCCTTTCCTTCCGGGAAAGGTAAATTTCGTCCAGGCATCAATGGTTTCAGGTTCTCCAATTTTTTCATTACGATTGTGCGGATTAACCTTCTGTACAGTGATCTTTTCAGTTTCATCTGCCCCGTTCTTGTGATTCAGTACAACGTCAGCCAATACCTGCATACTGGTTCGCTGTATTTTTCGGATGCATTTCAGGTATTCATCTTTAGTTCCGTGCCTTGTACGAACTGTTCCTTTCTGATCAAATTCACCTAAATCGTAAATGTCGTATGCTGAATAGCCGGGTTCTTCAAGTCCTCTTGCTGATTTATAAGCAGGAGGAAGCCATACATGAGTAACTCCCAATTTTGCCAAATGGGCAGCTTGCTCAGCCGCATGATTCCAGAGATTACCCTCTGCACTGTAATACCAGTGAAAGAATTGAAATATTGTAAGGTTATTCATTTTCGATGGGAGCGAGCGACTCCTGTCACTCATACATTTCATAAGTTACGTTGATCTGGTTCCGGATATTATCCAGGATCCTGATCATATTGAGGCTGAATTCATGTGGCAATTCTTCACTGGCAATACTCTTATTATCAATACAACGAATGGCTTCTTCAGCTTCAAAATACAGGCCATGACCTTCCCAATGACAGGGATAGATTATTTTCCCTTCACCATTCAGTTGCAGTTCAATTCCTGATGCTTTCTCGTACCAGGGATTAAGGATCTTAATGATCCCTTTTTCACCTACTATCTCTGCAGGAATATCCAGTGAGGATACCAATGAGGATTCAATAGTGGCGTGGCTGCCAGATTTATAATGGAAAAGTACAGAACAGGTTTCGTCAACTCCTTCTTCGGATAATTTCCCAATTGCTTTTATAGAGCAGGGTTTACCCAAAATCAGTAATGCAAGGAAAATTGGATAGATGCCGAGATCAAGCAATGATCCGCCACCCAGTTCAGGATCAAAAAACCGGTTATCAGGATCATGTGGTGCCTTAAAAGAAACGGAGGCTCTGAGCGAGATTACTTTACCGATTATTCCCTGGTCAATGATCCGTTTTGCCAATTGAATGCTTGGCAGAAAGCGTATCCACATTCCTTCCATTAAGAAGGTATTGTTTTGGCGGGCCGCACCTACCAGTTTACGGCACTGCTCTTCATTAATCGTCATTGGCTTTTCACAAAGCACTGGTATTTTGTTTTGCAGGCAGGCCAGTGCTTCTTCATAATGCTGAGGGTGTGGGGTAGCAATGTAGGCGATATCTATATTTCTGTTTCTGACAAAGTCCCGCAATTCAGTATAATAATCGGCAACATTATATTCTTTGGCAAAGTCAAATGTTTTCTGGGAATCGTGACCCAGTACTGCAGTTACCTTTTGCTGATTAGATATATAGGAAAGGTCTTTTACAAATGTATGAGCAATATTACCGGGACCGATTATTCCCCACCTTGTCAGTTTCATGGAAGAGGCATTTCCAGAACTATATCCAGTTTTTGTGCCACATTTTTTGGCAGCAACGCAAACTATTTCCGTAAGCAATTGCATTTCAATAGCTAAGCCTAGGGGAAAATATTTCTCATTTAGTCCGCGTAAACAAATTTTTCGCTGATGATCCTGCGATCTTTCCGTGAGCCATACTATCTGTGCCCATCCCATTAATTGGCTTGCAAGCTAACTGTTGATATTATAGTGAAGCGCGGAGATTAAGTGCAAAAGGGATCTTTACATGTCGCAATGTATTCTGCTGGATAATATGGGCCGTTTCCACACCCATTGCTTCAAAGTCTGTTGAAATGGTGGTAATGCCATTGAGAATGATCTTTTTTAATGGAGTTTCATTATACGAGATCACACCCACATCTTTTCCAACCTCCAGTTTTGATTCGATGATCCGCTCAATGAGGGTTACCAGGTCATTGTCCATCAGGTTTATGAAGACTTCTTTTTTGTTGATTGCTTCTTTGTCGATATCATGCACCACCTTGAAGTTGAAAGTATATTCATGGCAAAAGGAAGTAAATCCTTTTATGATCTCTTCCGGGTAATAACTGTTTTCCGGAAAGATGATCTTGATAGTATGGTATTTCTCCAGATGAGGCAGAGCCTGTTCGAGACTGCAGTAAATATCCTTTTCAAAATTCTCATATACTGCCCCAAAATTTCCAGTTACGCCAGGTATGATCTTATCCAGCAGTATGAGTTTTTCTTTGGGGATGGTATTAATGATCTTATGGGCAGTTTCTTCTCCTTCAATAAAATGGGGAAGAATAACATAATAATGATAATCGTTCCTGCTGTTCTGCAATAATTTCTTGAATAGGGCGAGGTCATTATTATATATATAGAAATCGACAGTTGCGGTATCTCCCAGGGTGCTCACAAACGAATCATATATGATCTTTTTGTGTGGACTAAGCTTGTTGAACATCAGGAATATCCTGGTAGTCCTGTTAACGTCTATATTCTTGATAAAATAGCCTTTACCAGGCACAGAGCCAATAATGCCCTGGTTTTTGAGGAATTTGTAACCTTTCTCCGCAGTGTCCCTGCAAATTTCAAACTGGAAGCTCAATTCATTAATAGAAGGAAGTACGTCATCCACCTGCAATTTACCATCCTCGATAGCCTTGATGATGGAATTGGCTAACTGCTGGTATTTCGGCGTGGCGGAAAAATCATCGAAATAAATATGTTTGAAAACGGGGGATGATTTCATTTTGTAGATTTCTTATCTCAGCCCTTGCAATTTAGTAATTTACATGATAGTACATGATGGGTAACCCCATCCTAACTTTTATTTTAGTCCCTTATTGTTTTGCCATATCTGAATACTTATGCAAGTCATCTTAGGTGTTATTTTCCACTTTATTGGAGGTTTCGCGTCAGGCAGTTTTTACATGCCATTCAAGAAAGTAAGAGGTTGGCGTTGGGAGAGTTACTGGATCATCGGGGGATTGTTCTCCTGGCTGATCGTTCCACCCCTTGCCGCTTATCTGACCGTACCTGGTTTTGCGGAGATCATTAAGAACACTCCTGCAGATACTATTAAATATACCATGCTCTTTGGGATACTTTGGGGTTTTGGAGGTCTGACCTACGGGTTGGGGGTGAGATACCTGGGTATGTCTTTAGGAAATTCAGTAGTGCTGGGCTTTTGCTCAGCTTTTGGGGCGCTGGTACCATCCATCTACTATAATTTCAACCCGGAGCCGGGAAAAACTACCTTAAATGACCTGCTCTCAACCACCTGGGGAATGGTGGTGCTTGGAGGTGTCATCCTCTGCCTGGCGGGTATTTATATATGTGGCCGGGCCGGCATGTTAAAGGAAAAAGAGTTGCCGGAGGCTGAAAAGAAGAAATCAGTAGCCGAGTTCAATCTTACAAAAGGATTGATCGTGGCCATTTTTTCCGGGATTATGAGCGCCTGTTTTAACTTTGGGATCGAGGCCGGAAAGCCAATGGCTAAAGCAGCTGTAGCGGCTGGTTTCAATCCACTGTATCAAAATAACGTAACGTACGTTGTACTACTTTGGGGCGGATTGACCACCAATTTTATCTGGTGTATGATCCTGAATACCCGCAATAAAAGCTTTTCCGATTATGGTAATTCCAGCACTCCCCTGGCCAGGAATTACCTATTTGCTGCCATAGCCGGAACCACCTGGTTCCTCCAGTTCTTTTTCTATGGAATGGGAGAAAGCAAACTGGGAAATGGTGCCAGTTCCTGGATATTGCATATGGCCTTTATCATACTGGTAGCCAATATGTGGGGACTCTTTCTGAAGGAGTGGAAAGGAGTTAGTAAAAAAACACGTTTTACGATAACAATAGGTGTTGCCGCCATTATTGCTTCTGTAATAGTGGTTGGAATTGGTAATTATTTAAAAACCGAGTGATTTCTAAAAAGTGATGTATGTCTGCTACAGCAACTTTCAAACATGTAAGTTATTTATGGGATGAAACCAAAGCCGCGGGACTGGCCGGCGATGAAGTAGGCCTGTTGATCTATCGTTCAAATTTATTAGGGGCCGATCTCAGGCTCACCAATTATGGCGGAGGGAACACGTCCTGCAAAACCATCGAAAAGGATCCACTTACCGGCAAAGATACAGAGGTAATGTGGGTAAAGGGTTCAGGAGGAGATATCGGAACGCTAACAAAAAGCGGGTTGGCCGGTTTATATGTTGACCGGCTGAGAAGTCTCAGGAATGTGTATCGCGGGATTGCTCACGAGGATGAAATGGTAGAATTATTCAATCATTGCATTTTTGATCTCAAATCAAAAGCGCCTTCCATTGATACACCGTTACATGGATTCCTTCCTTTCAAACATATTGATCATTTGCATCCAGATGCAGCCATTGCCATTGCAGCTGCCAAGGATGGAAAGGCAATAACCAAAGAATTATTCAAGGGTACAATTGGATGGGTAGAATGGCAACGACCTGGATTTGATCTCGGCTTAAAATTGAAACAATGCCTGGATGAAAATCCGGGTATCCGGGGCATTATGCTCGGTTCTCATGGTTTGTTTACCTGGGGAGATACTGCCTTTGATTGTTATATCAATTCACTGGAAGTAATTGATAAATGTGCAGCTTATATCGAATCACAGATAAGCAAACAAAAAGCAGTTTTCGGCGGATCAAAGCTTGAATCATTGCCAAAGGACCAGCGTCTTTCAAAGGCGGTGGCACTTATGCCCATATTAAGGGGCTTCTGTTCTTCCGCAACCAAAATGATCGGTCATTTTACGGATAGTGATGTAGTGCTTCAGTACATCAATTCAAAGGATCTTGAAAGGCTGGCTCCCATGGGTACCAGTTGTCCTGATCATTTCCTTCGTACCAAGATCAGTCCGCTTGTATTAAACCTTAAACCGGAAGAAGATCTTTCAGAGGTAAACGCTATCAGGGAAAGGCTGGCGCCGCAGTTTGAGGAGTATCGTAACCTGTATAAAGACTATTACCTAAAGCATAAACATGCCAATAGTCCCGCTATCAGGGATGCCAATCCCGTTGTGATCCTTTATCCGGGAGTGGGCATGTTCACCTTTGCCAGGGATAAATCAACTGCAAGGGTTGCTGCTGAATTTTATGTAAATGCCATAAATGTAATGCGTGGTGCAGAAGCCATTTCAAAGTATACTTCATTGCCCCGCCAGGAAGCATTTGATATTGAATACTGGTTACTGGAAGAAGCCAAGCTGCAGCGGATGCCTAAACCAAAGCCATTATCAGGAAGGATAGCGCTGGTGACGGGAAGCGCAGGTGGTATCGGTAAGGCTATTGCAAAAAAATTTACCGAGGAAGGTGCGTGTGTAATACTGAATGATAATGATGAAGACAGGCTGGAAGGTGCATTCAGGGAATTCCAGACTATATTTAATAAAGATGTTTCAGTATCGGTATTACTGGATGTAACTAATATTCCTGATATCCGGGAAGCAATTGAAGTAGCCGCTCTGAATCGTCGAGCCGTGGATATAGCGGTGCATTGAACCGGGCTTTCCATATCCAAACCCATCGAAGAGCATACGGAAAAGGATTGGGATATATTATATGATGTGTTAGTGAAAGGCCAGTTCCTGATAACGCAGGAGGCAGTTTCCATAATGCGTAAACAGGCAATGGGTGGTGATATACTCAATATCGTAAGCAAGAATGCATTGGTATCTGGCCCAAACAACGCTGCGTATGGTTCTGCCAAGGCAGCCCAGATGCATTTAAGCCGGTTGAATGCTGCGGAACTCGGAAAAGATAAGATCCGGGTGAATACCGTAAATCCCGATGCAGTAATAAGTGATAGCAAAATTTGGGAAGGAGAATGGGCTGCTGGTCGCGCAAAGGCTTATGGGATAACTGTGGCTGAATTGCCAGCCTATTATGCCAGGAGGACCTTGCTGAATGAAGTGATCCTGCCAGATGATATTGCCAACGCTTGCCTGGTATTTGTAAATGGTATGCTGGATAAATCAACCGGGAATGTATTGAATATTGATGGAGGCGTTGCAAACGCATTTGTACGTTAAAGACAAGCAGAAATATTCAATATGAAAAGAGTTGCTTTCAAAATGAAGCTCAACAAGGGGTTTGAAGCGGAATACAAAAAGAGGCATGATGAGCTTTGGCCGGAGTTAGAAGTATTATTAAAGAAGACCGGCATTGCAGAATATTCCATTTTCCTTGATCCGGAAACACTTAGTCTTTTTGGCGTTCTCAGGATTGCAGATCCCGCTTTACTGAATGATCTTCCCTCTCATCCCGTTATGCAAAAATGGTGGAAGTATATGGCTGATATCATGGAAAGCAACTCAGACAATTCTCCTGTCAGCATTCCCCTTAATGAAGTATTTTATTTACCTTAATAGGAAACGATTTTTATGCTACTTGAAAAATATAAAATACAGGAACTGAATGATGCGAGTCTGAAAACGCATCGTCAGCACTATGAATTTGTGGCTGGTTCTATTAGCAACAGGGATGAGATCATCCAAAAGCTGATCGACTTCCAGGTAGCCATACCCAGCTGGGCATTAGGTGCCGGAGGAACAAGATTTGGACGCTTCTCCATTGGTGGTGAACCTCGTAACCTGGAAGAGAAAATTGAGGATGTTGGTCTGTTGCATGCCCTTAACCAATCGAGTGGAGCCATCTCTCTTCATATTCCCTGGGATATTCCAGAAAACGCAAACTCAGTGAAAGCTTTGGCTGCCCAGCATGGATTAAAATTCGATGCAGTTAACTCGAATACTTTCCAGGATCAGCCTGACCAGGCGCAAAGTTATAAATTTGGTTCACTGCAGCATGTTGACAAACTGGTGCGCAAGCAGGCTGTTGAGCATAATATTGAAGTAATTAAACATGGAATAGCACTGGGTTCAGAATCGCTTACTGTCTGGTTATCTGATGGTTCCTCTTTTCCCGGACAATTGAATTTCCGCAAGTCGTTCCAGTATGTACTGGAAGGCCTGAAAGAAATATATGCGGCTATGCCGGATAACTGGAAAATGTTTGTAGAATACAAGGCCTTTGAACCCAATTTCTATTCCATGTCAGTAGGAGATTGGGGGCAGTCTTATTTATATGCCAGCAAGCTGGGACCTAAAGCCTATACACTGGTTGATCTGGGACATCATTTGCCAAATGCAAATATTGAACAGATCGTTTCCCTGCTACTGATGGAAGGTAAGCTGGGTGGTTTTCATTTTAATGATTCAAAATATGGAGACGATGATCTTACAGTAGGTAGCATCAATCCGTATCAGCTCTTCCTGATCTTTAATGAATTGGTAGAAGGGATGGATGCAAGAGGGATGAATCATGCTACTGATCTGGGATGGATGATAGATGCGTCTCATAATATAAAAGATCCACTGGAAGATCTGCTCCAGTCTGTTGAAGCGATCATGATCGCTTATGCCCAGGCTTTACTGGTAGATGCAAAAGAGCTGGAAACTGCCCGTCAATCGAACGATGTGGTTAAAGCACAGGAAATACTACAGCAGGCATACCGTACCGATGTAAGACCTCTGGTTGCGGAAGCCCGCCTAAAAGAAGGAGGAGCATTGAAACCTGTTGAAGTTTATCGTCAGTTAAAAACAAGAGAAAACCTTATAAAAGAAAGAGGGTTGAAAACGGTGGCCACCGGCCTCTAAATAAAAAATGCCTCAACCTGTCATAGCCGTGATTGATGTTGGCAAGACCAACAAAAAACTATTCCTGTTTAACGAGGATTATGCAATTGTGCATGAACAGTCCGCAAGATTTACTGAGACTATTGATGAAGATGGTGATCCCTGTGAGAATCTGGACAGTCTTCGGCAGTCTGTATTCGATTCATTACGTTCTGTAGCACAGGAGAAGGATTTTGAAGTAAAGGCATTGAATTTTTCTGCTTACGGTGCCAGTTTTGTTTATGTGGATGAAGCAGGCAAAGAACTTACTCCGCTGTATAATTATCTAAAGGCATATCCTGAAGCGCTCCAAAAAAAGTTTTATGAGACCTATGGGGGCGAGGATGTATTCTCTTCCCGAACTGCATCACCTGTACTCGGTAGTCTGAATTCCGGAATGCAGGTATATCGCATCAGGCATGAGCGGCCAGCATTGTTTGACCAAATCAAATACGCATTACATTTACCACAATACTTAAGCTTCCTGGTCACCCGTAAGGCTTATTCTGATATTACCAGTATTGGAAGTCACACCAATCTTTGGGATTTTGAAAAGAGAAAGTATCATGATTGGGTAAAGAAGGAAAATATCAATGCTATTCTTGCTCCCATTGCCAAATATGATGAAGTGACGCCAGTAGAATTTGCCGGTAAGAAAATCCTTACAGGAATAGGCCTTCATGATAGCTCTGCTGCCCTGATCCCCTATCTCATGAATTTTCATGAGCCGTTTATATTGATATCCAGTGGAACCTGGTGCATCAGTCTGAACCCATTCAATCATCAACCACTTACAATTGATGAATTGAAAAAGGACTGCCTCTGTTACCTGGATTATAAAGGAGATCCTGTTAAAGCAAGCCGTTTATTTGCGGGTCATTTTCATGATGAGCAGGTAAAAAGAATAGCCGATCATTTTAATATTCCCGCTGCCCGGTTCAGGAACATATCATTTAACCCTGAAATGGCAGCCAGATTCTTTGCTGATGAAACGGGTTTTGCAGGGAAGGATCTTGCAACATATGCAAGCTGTGAAGAAGCGTACCACGCGTTCATGACAGATCTTGTTGCACAGCAATATGCATCCACACAATTATCACTGGCCGATACCCCGGTGAAAAGAATATTTGTGGATGGTGGATTTAGCAAGAATGAAGTGTTCATGAATTTATTAGCTGCCCGTTTTCCTGAGCTTGAGGTCTTTGCCGCATCCATTCACCAGTCTACTGCTTTAGGTGCCGCTCTTGCATTGCATAAAGCCTGGAATAAAAAACCAGTAGCATCCAATTTGATCACCCTTCAGTTTTATGACCACATGAAGGTTATATAGGTGTTTTCTATTATATTTTGTGGACTTTTTATTTTCCGGTAACGATTGCGTATATAATGCGGAAGTTATTTCACCGGTTGTTCTATTTGACATCGATTTCGCTGCTATTCAGTTTTGCATAATGCCGGTGTACCACCAGCCTGCTTTTCAGGATGCTTCAGGATAGTTACTCCTGCTGAATCCTATATTTTTAATTTGTAAGGGTATTCCCAGGCCGATTGCTAAACTAACAAAGTTGCTGTATGAGTTTTTTCCAGCACCACTCCGTTATTTATACCATTCGCAGTTCTGCGCGTTTCACCCAGTACATATTATTAACTACCAAACTACCTGCAGCATTCTGAAATGTTGTAGATGAACTTTCATGGAGAGTTCATTTAAATGCTCGGTTGGCTTATGAGAAAAAGTATCAAGCGGATTGCATTCCTGATTGCTATCGCATCCGTAATATTTGGCTGTAAGAAGAAATTTGATGATTACTATGAACGGCCCAATAACCTGGACCCTGCAATTTATAAGCAGTTGGAGTCCATGGGTAAGTTCAATACTCTGCTTTCCCTTATTGACAAAGCTGGTTACAGGCAAACCTTAAGCTCCGCAGGCTATTGGACCTTATTCGCTCCCACTGATTCAGCCATCCAGGCAGATAATGATTTCAAAAATTATCTGCTGGGCAGGAAGGTCAACAGTGTTAATGAAATTGATTCTGCTACCGCGCAGGCTATCGTTCAGTACCTGCTGATATTTAATGGCTTCAATCGCGACAGACTGGATGATTATCAATCCAATATTGGCTGGGTAACAGACAATGCATTCAAAAGGCGCACTGCCTATTATACCGGATTTTATAAGGATACAACAGCCAGCTCCCAGGTAGTAACCGCTATTCAATCAAACCGAAACAATGTAGGTAATGCCGGCTATTATATGTCTGCCGATAATAATAACAAGTATATACCTTTCTTTACCACTGAGTTTCTTGCAGCAAGAGGATTAACACAGACAGATTATACCTATTTCTATCCCAATACCCCGTTTTCCGGATTTAATGTGGCCAATGCGAGGGTGACACAGCAAAATATACCTGCAGAGAATGGTGTGATCCATGTAATTGATCATGCGGTGACGCCTTTGCCCAGCCTGGATCAATACATACGCACCCGGCCTGAATACAGTGAGATGAAGGGGCTGTTTGATCGTTTAATGGTACAGTTTCTTCAAAATGCAGATGCCAGTCATCGTTACCAGGTGTTGAGTGGAAATAATGCAGAGAATGTTTTTGTAAAGGTTTATTCCTTTCTCCTTGCGTTTTCACCCAATAATGAGAATTACTTCAAGCAGCAGGATAATGATGGTCAGAGAGAAGGATGGACACTGGTAGTTCCCCGCAATGATTCACTCCAGAGTTATATCAACAGGGTATTGCTCGAAAATTATCCATCCGTGAACGCATTGCCACTTAGTGTAATATCAGATCTGCTGAATGCACATATGTGGCAGACAACAGTTTGGCCCAGCCGTTTTAAAACTACATTGAATTACCTGGGAGAGCCCCTGTATTCCGATCCTCAAACGAATATCATAGATAAGAAAATATTGAGCAATGGTATCTTTTACGGAACTACCAAAGTAAATGAGCCAAATGTATTTTCTACTGTATATGGCAAGGCCTATCTGAATCCAAAATTCTCCCTGATGACCAGGCTGCTTGACCAGGAATTGAGAACGGTTATTTCCAATCCCAATTTCAATTATACGGTTTTCATGATGTCAGATGCCACACTCGCTAATCAGGGATTTGGATATGATCCTGCCAATAATATCTGGTACCTGGGGTCAGTCAAGAATGATTCCATCCGACTTAATTTAACGCGAATACTGAATGAAAGCGTGGTAGAAACAAATCATGGCGAACTGGATGGTTTAGGTACTCCGGGTTTTAAGGCTGTGTTGAGCACATATGGTGGAGAGATATTGAAGTTTGATGGCAACAAAATCATCACAGCTGGAACGCTTGAAAAAGGAATAACGGTTACAATCGATAGTATAAAGACTGCAAAGAATGGCCGGGTTATTTACCTGAATAATTTGCTTTATTTCCCTTATGCTCCGATTGGAAAAAAATTGGAGGCTTTAGGCACACCAGCGACCTCGAAATATAATTATTTCTGGAATTACCTGAAGAATTCAACAGCTTATGATGCGGTAAACAGTGCTATTAATGGAACTTCCGCCGGATCATTCTACACAATTTTTGTTCCCGACAACAATGCAATCAGTGCGGCAATTGCAGATGGTTTGTTGCCAGGTACTCCTGCAGCGCCAAACTTTAATCCTACAGCTACTGCAGATAAAGTGCTGGTTGAAAAATTCCTTTTATACCATGTAATTGATAAGCGAACAGTTATTCCGGATGGAAAAGATACAGGCGGTTTCCTCACGTTATATAAGAATATAGCAGGTGATGTTGTTCAGATCGGGATTGAATATCCGGGAGGTGTCTTTGAAATAACTGATGCCTATGGCAGAAAGACTCATTTAGTGCCTAACGAGGGAAATGAACTATCTAACCGGGCCGTCATTCATTTAATTGATAATTACCTGAAGTATACCAACTAAACCACCCTGACTGATATGAACAAGCACTTAATCAAATTAACCTGCAGTCTGGTATTCCTCCTGTTCCTGCATGCCACAGTGATGGCGCAGGGAGTAACCGTACAGGGGAAAGTAACTGACCCTGACAAAAAGCCGGTGCAGGGAGTGACGGTGGCTGAAGTGGATGTAGATGGACGGACCATCAAGGCCACGAAAACAGATATTGAAGGAAATTTCTCTTTGAAGATCAGCAGTACCAAACACAAGTTGTTCTTTTCGCATATCAGTCATAAGAGCAGTGAACAGAATATAGATGGACGTACAACTTTCAATATTTCACTTGAATCTTCGTTGCGTGACCTGACTGATGTGGTGATCGTTTCACAGCGAAGGGTAGATAACGGAATGGTTCAGATACTGGAAAAAAACCTGACCACAGCACAATCCAGGATAAGTGCCAAGGACCTTGAAGAAATGCAATCTGCTTCCATTGACCAGGCATTACAGGGGCGCTTGCCCGGGGTAGATATAACGGCAACTTCAGGTGATCCGGGCGCAGGAATGCAGATCAGGATACGGGGTACCTCTTCCATCAACTCTTCCAATGACCCGCTGATTGTAGTTGATGGAATGCCATATGAAACCCAGATCCCTTCTGACTTCAACTTTGGAGCTGCTGATGAACTGGGATATGCACAACTATTAAATATTGCACCTTCGGATATACGTGAGATCACCATCTTAAAGGATGCTGCTGCAACAGCCATTTGGGGATCACGGGCTGCAAACGGGGTTATTGTTATAGCCACAAAACGAGGTGCGATTGGAAAACCAAATGTTACTTATACGCTGAAGGCCTCCCTGATGAAACAGCCGGATGCCATTCCCATGCTGAATGGCGATCAATACTCCACACTTATTCCGGAAGCCTATATGAATGCAACGGGGACGCCATTGAATACGCAAACCATTAAGGAATTCACCTATGACCCCAATGATCCGTACTGGTTTTATAACTATGGTAACAATACACAATGGATTGATGCGATCACCCGCATAGGCTGGACGCAGGACCATAACATATCCATGACTGGTGGAGGTGAAAAAGCAAGGTATTTCGCTTCACTCGGATATTTCAACCAGCAGGGCACAACTGAAGGCACCTACCTTACCCGTATCAATACGCGCATTAACCTGGATTATATTGTATCTGAACGCATCCGCTTTAAATCCGATCTTTCTTATTCCTATACAAAGAATAACCAGAATTTCGCCGTTAACCTTCGTGATATCGCTTACCGGAAGATGCCGAATATGAGCATCTATGAGTATGATGAATTCGGGAATAATTCCGGTAACTATTTCTCGCCCTTCCAGAATATCCAGGGACAGTACACGGGCATCTCCAGTGATAATAAAGTACAGGGTACGCTCAATCCTGTGGCAATGGCAAAAGAAGCGCCAAACAATATTCTTACCAACCGGGTAACACCGCACTTCAATCTGCAATATGATATTAAGAAGAATGTATTAATGGCAACTTTTGATGTGCAGTTTGATATCAATAATACCACCAATAAAAACTTCCTTCCGCAGATCGCAACAGGTCATCCCTGGACTTCACCAGCAGTGAATGCAGCTTACAATGGAGACCTGGATGTATTTAACGTGCAAACAAAAACCAACCTGGTCTTTACGCCTAAAATTCCAAACGACAGGCATAACCTGCTTGCCTTTATATCGCTGAATACTTACGATAATAAAGTGGTATCACAGGAAATTCTTACATCCAATACCGCATCGGATATCCTGCAGGACCCGTCTGCTCCATCCCGAATAACCAACGCGGGTTCAAAATTATCTTTTTCGCAGGCACAGACCAGGAGTGTTGGATTATTGGTCAATGGACAGTACAGCTACATGGATAAATACATTATTAATGCCGGCCTTAGAGGTGATGGAAATTCCCGTTTCGGTCCGGATAACAGATATGGACTATTCCCTTCAGCTTCCTTGCGATGGAGAGTATCCGGAGAAAAATTCATGCAACACATGCTGAAATACTTTGACGATATCATCGGCAAGGGATTAGGATGGGATGTGGTTGGACAATTGCTATTTTACTTTGCGATTTTTATGACTCCGGTGGCGTTGCCGTTGGCAGTGCTGCTATCTTCACTTATCACTTTCGGTAATCTTGGAGAACACTTTGAACTTAC
>JAJKIP010000350.1 GCA_021154405.1 Segetibacter sp.
CCGGTTGGATCTTCCTATAAGCAGCTGATTGAAGACTGGCGCCAGGTTCTTCCAACCAACAGCGTATGCCTGAATGTTCCAATTGTTATGCCCTCTTATATTACGGATTCAAAAAAGGAGAACAGGGATGCTCAAATGGATAGCAGGAATGAAAGTAGTACGCCAGAATTATTAAATAAGGCTAAAAAACCAGCATGAAATTTCAGGGGAAAACAATAATAATAACCGGAGCGAGTGGAGGTATTGGTCTTGCTACTGCAAAAAAATTCGCTTCAGAAGGCGCTAATATAGTATTGGCAGATATTAACCTTGAAGGATTAAATAAAGCCCGGGACCAATTAAAAGAAACGGGTTCAGAAAAGGTTTGGATATCACGATGCGATGTTAGCCAGGAAAAAGAAGTTGAAAGTACAATTACCGGCGCTATCGACAATTTCGGCAGACTCGATATTGTCGTCAATAATGCAGGGCTAATGATATTTAAAAAAATTGAGGAACAGACAGAGAACGACTGGTACCGGGTACTCAGTGTTGATTTGCTGGGCGCATTCTTTTTTACAAAGTATGCATTTCTGCGAATGAGCAAGGGCGGTTCCATTATTAATATTTCAAGCATACATGCCATAGAAACAACTCCTATGGTTGCCTGTTATGCAGCTGCAAAAGCTGCCTTGCTTTCACTGACCCGATCCGCATCAATGGAAGGAAAAGCAAAGGGAATCAGGGTGAATGCCATATTGCCAGGCGCTATTGATACGCCAATGCTTTGGGACAACCCAAACGTGAAGGCGGGAATTGAGAAAATCGATATCGATTCGGTAGGAAAACCTGGGGATATTGCTGGCGCAATAAGCTTTCTCGCATCTGACGAGGCTGAATTTGTACAGGGCGCTATGCTTAGAGTAGATGGAGGAAGACTTTCAAAGCTTTAAGAACGATTATTTTGCAGGCAATTCTTCCAATACGTGGAAAGAATTTCAAATGTACATTCCAGCTAGTATCTCACAGCTCAAAGCTAATCAACGCAATACAGGGTATCGTAAAAACACCATCGTGGTTGTCCAGTAAATTTTCGCGTAAAAGCTAGGGAAAATACAGAAGTCACAGTATTTTTATCCTCTAGAATCGAAGTCTAATTCCTAAACGTACCCGATGAACCCTTTTTACTCAGGCAGAACTATATCTCAATCAATAACTTCTCGCAACAGGCGAATCTGCTCCATCATTTTTATAGCCGCTGTATTATTATTTGCCCAAACTGCGGGCGGCCAGAGCGTTACCGGCATTGTGACGGATTTCAATGGCTATTGGAAATCAGATACAACGTCTGTTAATCCTGTTAAGCCAGATAACAGCCACAATCTTCTTGCTTTTACTTACAAGGGAGCTACCTACTCTACAGGCGTCAATGATGCCCTTTTAACTTCTAAAGGACAGACATTCATTCCCAACGATTTCTGGTCATTACCAGTTGGTACCATCTCCGGTACTATTACCAGCAACACAAAAGTTGGTTTGGGTGAAAAATATGATGGGGTCACAAATGGCGCTTCCAATCCGGCCCCATCCAATAACATAGCTGGTTACCTTACAGATGGAATCAAAGGATTGAACATCGGCACCTGCATCGCCAACCTGCCTGCAGGTTCCATGACTTACCTGGTTAGTAACATTAATCCTGCTTCTATCGGCGATGGCATTCCTGATATTCTTGTAACCCAGGTAGCCGATCCAAGCGGCTCATTTGACCGTTACGCTTTTACTGATGCTTCCGGCAACCAGGTTGGAAACTATAAAGACATCGCGTTTACCTCTATTGTTCCTGTTGGTAACTGGACAGCTGATTTTTACGACGTAATTACTAATCCAATGACACTTTCTGCTGGTTTTACAAAGACCGATCGCCCTATTCGTCTTTGGGCAGCGGACCTGAGTGAGTTCGGAATTACTTTAGCGAACTATCAGTCTGTTACAAAATTTAAAATCAATCTTTCAGGAAACAGCGATGTGGCTTTTGTAGCGTATAGTTCAAGATCTTTTTCAGCTGTGAACATTTTACCTGTGAAGTTATCGGATTTCACAGCCAGCAAAATTGACAATGAAGCTCATTTATCATGGCTCACTCACTCAGAAGATAATGCGGGCTGGTTCATTATCGAAAAAAGTACAGGCAATGGAGTGTTTACTGCTATTGACAGTGTAAAGTCTGTTGGATTGAGTAGTGAATTACATGCTTATTCCTACACTGACAAATTTTTGGTTGATGGAAATAATCAATACAGGTTAAAATCAATCGACATCGATGGCAAATTTGATTATAGCACCGTTGTAAGCGTACAGGGGAATAAGCAAAATGCTGCGCTAACTATTTATCCTAATCCTGCCTTGCAATCAACTGGGGCTGTTGTAAAGCACGAAACAGCCAAGGGAAATGAAACATTAATGGTTTACAATACATCAGGCATACTACTTCTACAAAAGATAATTACAAAAGGAAGCTGGCAGACCACACTGGACCTCCAGCATTTTTCCAAAGGAATATTTTATTTGGTTTGGCAAAACGGCGCTTCTAAAAAAACGCAAAAATTATTTATCAACTAAAATCACTGATTTTCCTAATTTTCGCTTTTTATTAGTTCTGTACCCCTGGCCGAACTGTAAAAGAATAACTGCGTAATCAGTTTCTCTTCATCATTATTATCCTTTCCTTAATTTTAAGGCGCATATCACTCAACCCATTTTAATTGTCTGAGTATTCTTCTTATGATCAGCAGCAATTGCTTAAACAGATCGCCAATGGCGATCAGGTTGCTTTTGAGCAATTCTACAATATCCATTGGAACCGAATATATTCTCTCGCCCTTACTTACCTTAAATCTTCGGTTCAGGCTCAGGATGTAGTGCAGGAGGTATTCCTGAAGATCTGGGTAAAACGGCAAAACCTGAGTCACGTTGAAAACCCGGCATCGTACGTATATATCATGGGGCGCAATGAAATAATTAATGCGCTCAAAAAGAAGATCAGCCTCGACTGGTTAACTGAAGAACAGGCCGAATTGATCCCTGATAACTTCATGTTACCCCACCAGGAAATTGATCTGAAACAACTTCAACAGAATATAGGCAGAGCCATAGATAATTTACCAGACCGGCAAAAATTAATTTTCAAACTTAGCAGGGAAGAGGGTCTGAACCATGAGCAGATAGCCGCCAGATTAGGAATTGAAAAGTCGACCGTTAAGAATCATATTGTCCGGGCTTTAAATACCCTGCGCAGTAATTTGGAATTACAGGGTAATAACCTTCTTCTCTGGTACCTCCTGGCTGAATGGATGTCCTCTAATAATATTTTTTTTCATGTCCACTGTACCTTCCCTGTTTTTTGAATGTCTTTAATAGTTGTGACCCTTCTTAATGAGTATGGCGGATACATTATTACTTCAATTACTGGATAAATACACAACCCATTCTATTACAGACAGGGAAAAACAGGAATTGTATGACTTATTACAATTGCCTGAGAATCATACAGAGCTGGAAACAATAATTGATAACCAGATTCAATCTTCTGTTTTTGAATTATCGGAAAATGATGAGCTCCGCAGGGTCATTTTCAGCAAAATTCAACAGAAGATTAAAGAATCGGCAAAAGTTAGAAAGCTCGGGACGTGGAAACGCTGGTCAATAGCAGCCTCTTTAATAGTAATAATTGGCCTGGGCGCTTACTTTACTTTCTTCAATAAACAAACTTCCAAACCTGATAATCGCAGGCAGATAGCCGATATCTCTGCACCAAAAAGATCCAAAGCAGTAATAACATTATCAGATGGGAAGATCATAGCACTCGATAGCATTACAAGATTGGCACAGGGGAATGTGGTTATTAACAAAACCAGCGAAGGCAAACTTATTTATCAATACGGTCTTGAACATCCGGAAGTCAGTATTCAGTTTAACACGCTTACAAATCCCCGGGGCTCAAAAGTAGTTGATATAACGTTAGGCGATGGTTCAAGAGTATGGCTCAATGCCGGCAGTTCAATTAAATATCCTGTTGCATTTACCAGTAATGAAAGAAAGGTGTATATAAACGGGGAAGCCTATTTTGAAATAATGCCAGATAAGCAACATCCTTTTAAAGTGGATATTGCAGGTAAGGGAGAAGTAGAAGTGCTGGGCACACATTTTAATGTGAACAGTTATGACAATGAGGAAGATATAAAAATTACGCTGCTGGAAGGATCAGTAAAAGCCAGCCTGGCAGCCGGAAAACAAAATCAGAAATCAATCATACTCAGGCCTGGTGAGCAGGCCCAGCTTAAAAATGATATTAGAGTGGTGAAAGATGTAGATGTGGAATTGGTAGTTGCCTGGAAAAATGGCAAGACTATTTTTAAAAGTGCCGACCTTAAAAGTATCATGAGACAGGTTGAAAGATGGTATGATGTAGATGTAGAGTTTAATGGAAATATTCCAGAGAGAACATTCAGTGGGGGCGTAGCAAGAGAGGCAAATCTGTCTGAATTGCTCAGGATATTTGAAGTGAGCAAGATCCATTTTAAAATGGAAGGAAGAAAATTGGTAGTAATGCCCTAGCCTTGAAAATATCAACAGCTCTTATGTTGGCCTAAACAAAAAGCCAGAAGTGTTTGCACCACTCCTGGCAGGATGCCTGGGCTAACCAACTATTCAATCGTTCGACGGACTGCTTATCGTTTAACCCAAACAAATCAAAGGTATGTATTTCAAGGCTCTTTGTCCTTCCCTCCTGCTAAGGTTTTCACTTCTGCAAAGAAAAGGACCAATCAGTAAAATAGTTATATTAACTATGAAGTTCACGGCAATCTTCCTCTTTCTAGCCTGTATGGCAGCCAGCGCCAGGGGGCATTCCCAGCTGATCACCTTAAAGGAAAATAATGCGCTGATGCAAACCGTATTTGAAAAGATACAAAAACAGACCGGTTATATATTCTGGTATGAGGATCAGTTGATCCAAAAAACAAAACCGGTGAATATTGCTATACAGAATGCAAGCCTGGACCAGGCATTAAAATTACTTTTTAAAGATCAGCCCCTGACCTATGAGATAATTGGGAAAACGATTGCAATCCGGGAAGCACCAGGTGTTGCAGGAAACCAGGATATGCCAGTACCTCCGCTCGACTTTTCAGGTCGGGTAATGGATGACGAGGGCAAGGGATTATATGGAGCCAGTGTACATGTGAGAGGTAGTAATACAGGCACAACCACCAATCCCTATGGTTTTTTTACACTGGCGGGTATCCGGTCAAATGCTGTACTGGAAATAAGTTTTATTGGATTTGAAAAACAAACCATAAACATCAGTCGGCTAAACAGTACCGAAATCATTATCTCGCTAAAGAGAAGTGAGAGTCCGCTTGATGTTGTTCAAATGGAAGCTTATCGTGTTAACACAAAACGTATAAGTACCGGTAACATTTCAACGGTCAAGGCAGCCGAAATAGAAAAGCAGCCCATCAATAATCCTTTGCTTGCACTGGAAGGTAAAGTGCCGGGATTATTCATAACACAGGCCAGCGGAGTAGCAGGTACCGGGGTAGTTGTCCGTATCCAGGGACAGAATAGCATATTAGCTGGCAGTGATCCCCTGTACGTAATTGATGGTGTCCCTGTTCCCTCCCAATTATTATCTTCTATTAACAGCATCATGGGTAGTTCCTCAATAGGGCTGCCAGTATTAAATCAGGCTGGCAATGGCAGTCCGCTCACTTTTCTTAATCCGTCGGATATAGAAAGTATTGATATATTAAAGGATGCCGATGCCACCGCCATCTATGGTTCACGGGCGGCAAATGGAGCTATCCTTATCACTACCAAAAAAGGAAAGAATGGAAAATCTGCTGTGAATATAAATCTCCAGGATGGGTGGGGTAAAGTAACAAGGAAAATGGAACTGCTCCAGACTGCTGATTATTTAGCGCTACGGAAAGAAGGTCTTGCCAATGATAATGTAAACCTGAATGCTTTCCCGTATAATTTGCCATTGTATCAAAACACGTTGCTGCCCGACCTGTATGCATATGACCAAAACAGGTATACAGACTGGCAGAAGGAATTAATAGGAGGTACTTCAAAGTATAAGGATCTGCAGGCCACTGTTTCAGGAGGCAATGAATTTACCCAGGTATTGATGGGTGCCGGATATCATAAAGAAACAACGGTTTTCCCAGGGGATTTTAATGATCAACGGGCATCTTTTCACATAAACCTGAATCATCAATCTGAAAATCATAAATTCCGTACACAGTTTTCAGGCAACTATTTGTTTGATGACAACCGGTTACCGAATCAGGATTATACAGTTTCGGCGCTTCAGTTGCCTCCCAACGCGCCAGCTATCTATAATGAAGATGGCAGTCTTAACTGGAACCTTGTGGATATTGGCGGCTCTTTTGCATCCACCTGGGAAAACCCAGTTGCGCGGAGTGGACAGGATTTTAATAGTAAGACGCATACACTCCTTGCCAATCTGGTGATCGGTTATGAAGTACTGCCAGGGCTCACAATTAAAAGCAGTTTTGGGTACAACAGTATATTGACTGATGAATTTCAGGGCCTTACTCTTAATTATTACAGACCTGAAGAGTGGCCAACAGCCGTTCGCACTGCATTGTACGGAAATAACAAGATGAGTTCCTGGATCATTGAACCTCAGTCCAGCTACCAGGTTAAGGTAGCCGGAGGTAAACTGGAAGCACTTGTAGGCGCAGCGTATCAACACATGGATAATGAAAGGTACCAGATAACAGGAAAAGGATATTCTACTGATCAGGTGATGAAAGACCTGGTATCAGCAGCTACACTCCAGGTTAACAACACGCTTGTTTCTAAATATAAATACAATGGGCTGTTCGGCCGACTGAATTATAACTGGCAGGACAAATATATTTTGAATCTTTCGGCACGCCGTGATGGTAGTAGCCGCTTTGGTTCGGACAACCTGTTCCATAATTTCGGTTCCGTTGGCGCAGCCTGGGTGTTTTCAAAAGAATCTTACCTGCAAAAAGCCCTTCCTTTTATCAGTTTTGGGAAGTTGCGAGCAAGCTACGGTTCTACCGGCAATGACCAGTTAAATGATTACCTGTTCCTTGATCTTTACCAGGCAGTAAGTTCTCCACTTACTTATGGCGGAGGAACCGGACTACAACCTACCGGACTTCCTAATCCAAAATTGCAATGGGAGCTAACAAAAAAATTCCAGGTTGGATTAGACCTTGGCCTGTTTAATGACAGGGTTCTTTTAGCGGCTAACTATTATCATAACAGATCATCTAATCAGCTGTTAACTTTTCCATTACCTACGCTTACTGGCTATGGTGCTATTAATGCTGTCAATTTTCCCGCCACTGTAGAAAACACGGGGTGGGAGTTCTCAATCAATACTGTCAATATTAAACGGAGGGATATTAGCTGGAGCAGTTCTTTCAATATTACTATCCCAAAGAACAAACTGGCAAAATTTCCCCAACTGGAAAAATCACCATGGGTAAACTACCTCATACTGGGAAAGCCGTTGAATATTAACAAGGTTTATGATTTCATAGGCGTGAATTCAGCTACCGGTTTATATGAAGTACGTAGCGTGAATGGTACGCCAACCAGTACTCCCGGCTTTCTAACAGACAGGACACAATTTGTGAATACAGCCCCCGAATTTTATGGTGGCTTTACCAATACTATTAAGTATAAAAGATTTGAATTCGATTTCCTGTTTCAGTTTACTAAACAAATGGGGAAGAATTATTATTATGGGTATTTTCCTGGTATCTATGGTAACCAGCCTGTTTGGGTGTTGGATCACTGGAGAAAACCCGGGGATAACACTTCTCATCAACGAGCGGTATCAGGTACTGCGTTTGGTTCCCTCACTACAGGTAGAAATGCCATGGACAGCAGGGCCGGATATTCAGATGCTTCCTATATCCGGTTACGGAATGCTTCTTTCTCCTGGCAATTGCCAGAATCATGGATCAAAAAAATAGATTTCCATCAGTGTCGTCTGTTTGTGCAGGGTCAAAACCTGCTCACCGTCACCAGCTACAAAGGTCTTGATCCTGAAAACAGAAC
>JAJKIP010000351.1 GCA_021154405.1 Segetibacter sp.
GTAAATATTACCCAAAAACAGGATTTATATTCCGTACCAATGATGCCGGTAAGCGATTATATAGATGCTGAACAGATTTTATTCAATAATGGATTTTATAACAACTCAATTGCATTGGGATATGCGCCTATAACTCCTGCAGTTAACATTTTCAATAAAAGATTAAGAGGAGAGATTTCTGCAGCCGATTCGGCAAGTCGGATTAATGGATTAAAACAGATAGATAGCAGAGAACAATATAACAAATATTTCAACTCTGCGGCAATTACCCAGCAACATTATATTTCTCTTAGTGGTGGTAGTAACAATATTGGATGGTTGCTTTCCGGCTCTTATGATAAGAATATTTCAAGTCAGGATGCGTTTCTTGAAAAGTTGAATTTACGGTTCAACAATATTTATAAGGTATTGGATAACCTGACGGTTTCAATCGGTGGCTATTATACCAATTTTAAATCAGTTTCAGGTAAACCAAGACTTGAAAGTATCGTTATTCGAAATTCAATGTATGAGCAATTTGCTGATGAATATGGAAGACCATTGCCTGTAGGCAAAACCTACAATGTTGATTATACAAATACAGCTGGTAATGGCCAGTTGTTGGATTGGAATTTTTATCCTCTTACTGATTATGAGCATGATAAATTCAAGACCACTAGGGAACAATTACTGGCAAACATCAATATAGATTACAAGGTTTCGAGCAATTTACATGTAAATGCTTCATATCAATATCAAAAAGAGAATACCAATAATAAACGTTTTGCTGATCAGGAAAGTTTTTATACAAGGAACCTGATCAATTCATTTACTAATTTACAGGCAACTTCATTGAATGATAAATACCCTGTACCAATTGGTGGCATTATTCGATTAGAAGATTATGGGATTAAAGCGCAAAACTTCAGGTTTCAGGCAAATTATAAGAAATCATGGCATAAACATAGTATAGAAGGGATTTTTGGGCATGAGGTAAGAGAGACAAAATCCTTACCGACAGTTCTAACATCAATCTATGGTTACAGAGAAAAACCGGTTAGCAACAGCTCGGTCGATTATGTTACTCCATTCAGAAACTTCGTTTATGGATATGGACAAGTAATTCCCGACAGACCAACCATTAATCCTCCCACGATTAACCGCTTTATAAGTTTATATGGCAATATTTCCTACGCTTTTAGTGGAAAATATTCTCTAAGCGGCAGTTTTAGAAAAGATGCTTCAAACATCTTTGGAGTGAAGGCCAATGACAAATGGAATCCACTGTGGTCCGCAGGTATCGGCTGGGAGATTTCAAGAGAGAGTTTTTATCCATTGCAATCTGTTTTTCCCATGCTTAAGCTACGGGTAACTTGGGGCTATAGTGGTAACCTCGATAATAACAAAACCGCATTACCCTTAGTCAATTATAACACGAATATTGACCTTAATACAGTATCAGCTTATGTTTCCCAGCCAAACAATCCAAGACTGAAATGGGAAAAATCAAGACAATATAACATCGCGCTGAATTTTTCAACCCCACAACAGCGTATTTCAGGTAGTATAGAATATTATCAGAAAAAAGGGACTGATCTTTATGGCGAAACACCTTATGATTACACAGTCTTTGGCTTAACAAACAGTATAACTCAAAATGTGGCTAACCTGAGAACTACTGGCGTTGATGTTGATATGAACATCAAAGTAATAGATTCCAGAAAATTTAAATTGAATACAAGTCTGCTTTATAATTACAATGCCAATGTAACTACAAAATACAATGCCCCTGTTTCAGCAGATGGAACACTTCTTATTGGTGGTGATGGGAACAAAATGATACCGGTGGTCGGAAAGCCATTATATGCTCTTATTGCTTATCGCTGGGGAGGGCTTGATGGAAATGGAAATCCTCAGGGATACCTGAATGGACATCTTTCTACAGATTATAGAACAATGCTGGGACCGGCAAATATATACAGGGAACAAATTGTATACATGGGACCTGGCGCCCCAACACAATTTGGATCAATAGGCAATCGAATTAGTTGGAGAGGATTTAGCGTTGCTGTAAATATTATCTTCAAATTCGGCTATTATTTTCTCCGGCCATCTTTCCAGGAAACTAGTTTTATAGATGCTGGGATCGGGCATGTGGACTTTCAAAAAAGGTGGATTAAGCCTGGAGATGAATTGGTAACAACTGTTCCATCTTTTGTTTATCCATATACTCCCGGGATTGATTATAGCCTTCGGGATCTCTTCTATAAATCAGCTGAAATAAATATTCCCAAAGCAGATAATATTCGATTGCAATATATTAATGTCAGCTACGATATCAGAATGAAAGGCTTCATCAAGAAAATTAATGTGTATGGAAATGTATCAAACCTTGGATTTCTATGGAAAGCCACAACAGAAAAAATTGATCCGGACAATCCGGGCGGTTATATGATCCCTAAATCATTTACAATAGGTTTTAGAACCCAAATGTGACGTATGAAAGTTAGATTTTTTATGGTAATTATTTCCGGATTACTCTTTCTGCAAGGCTGTAAAAAATGGCTGGACAAACCCCAAACAGAAAACCTGTCAGTGCCTACACATTTGGAAGATTTACAGGCACTATTAGACGATAATACGAATCTAAACGAAAACGTAACCCCCTCCATGCTGGAAGCTTCAGCCGATGATTATTTTCTTCTGCCCTCTGAGTATAATGTGATTTCAGCAACCCATAGCAGGATTGCCCCTTATAGATGGGAAACAGATCCCTTTGAAAGGGATAATGATTGGAAGAAATGTTATTACCCGATATATGTAGCAAATCTGTGTTTACAGCAGGTGGATAAAATCCAAAGGACTGATCTAAATGGTCAGGCATGGGACAATGTTAAGGGTTCGGCTTTTTTTATCCGGGCATATTATTTTCTCGAACTGGCATGGACATATTCTAAGGCTTATGATCTGGCTTCTGCAAATCATGATCTTGGAATAGTCCTGCGGTTAACATCTGATATTGGAGAAAATTCTGTGAGAGCGAATGTTGAGCAAACTTATCAACAGATTATAAGTGATGCAAAGGCAGCGGTAGATTTACTACCTACACAATCAATACATCCTCTCAGGCCATCAAAGATGGCTGTTTATGGATTATTGGCAAGGACATATCTATCAATGAGAGATTACGAAAATGCACTGAAATTTTCAGATATGGCCTTGAAGATTTATGATAAGCTGATGAACTATAATGGCGACGTTGATATTACCGGGGATTTAGCTTTGAATATAAGCCCTTTTAAGAAGTATAATAAAGAAATTGTATTCTTTACTACAATGAATACAATTTACCCGACTTACTTTCCTACATATGCGAGAATTGATTCAATACTATATAATAGTTACGATATAAAGGATCTACGAAAAAAAATATTTTTTAATCCATTGAATAGCTATTATTCTTTTAAAGGAACCTATACTTTTTCGTTGCAATCTCAATTTACAGGAATTGCAACAGATGAATTGTGGCTTACAAGGGCTGAATGCATTGCTAGGATAGGAGGCTCAGATAAAAAAGGGGATAAAGATGCAGCGTTAAATAATTTGAATCAGTTACTAATAAATAGATATGACAAGAATAGTTATATGCCTTATTCTGCAAACAATGCAATGGAAGCACTTTCAATTATTTTGAATGAACGTAGAAAAGAATTGTTAATGCGAGGCCTTAGATGGGCCGATCTAAAACGATTAAACAAAGAAGGAGCCAATAAGACATTGACCAGAATTATAAACGGACAGACCATCACACTCCCCCCTAATGATAACCGCTATGCTCAACCTTTGCCAAACGAGATAGTACTTTTAACTGGCATGACTCAAAATCCTGGATAGCAGGTTCAACAAATCAATCATACAGAATATAATAATTGTTTTCATTTAATAAAACTGACATTATGAAGAAAATAAATCATTGGTTATTAATAGCCTGTTTCCTGATTCCTTTTGGCGTCAATAGCCAGGCTCCCTTTAAAAGCGGAAATATTGTAGTGGTTCGTTTGGGAGATGGAAGTGCTATAGATCCCCAAAACCCAACAGTACCTATGTTCCTGGATGAATATACTCCAACTGGAGCCTTTGTACAATCGGTTGCACTACCTACAGTTGATAATGGCTCCAATCTAAGGATGTCTCAGGTTTTTTATAACGGGGACATTTCTCTTTTAACCCTTTCTCCTAATAAGGAGTTCTTGACATTAGTAGGATTCAAGGCGAGTCCAGGAACGTCCACTTCTGGTATAAATAGCTCTTCTTTTGACCGAACAATTGCCAAGGTTGATTATAATGGCGCAGTAAATTCTTCGACTGCAATTTTAGGAACTGATGTAGTACCTTCTGGCACTACAGGGTTTCCTATGTCCGTTATTACTGACGATGGAACTAGGTTTTGGACTGTGCATGAATCAGCACTTGGCGGTGGAATCCGATATTCTTTGCTAGGGCAATCTACATCGACTAACATAATTACATCAAGTACAATAAAAACTTTAAATATAGACAATGGACAATTATATTGTACTCGTACTGGTAGACCTACTGTAATAAGTGGCGGACTGCCTACTACTGGACCTCAAACCGCAACTCCATTACCAGGCATTGCGTCTGGATCAGGAAGCTCATCACAAATGTTTCTTGCTGACCTCAATCCATCAATTCCAGGATTTGACGTTATTTATTTTACCGATAATAATAGTTATGCACTTAGTAAGTTTTCTTTTGATCAAGGTGCAGGAGTTTGGGTTTTAAATGGGACAATTGGTGTAGGAGATGATTATAGAGGAATTACGGGTGTTGTTAATGGAACAACTGTAACGCTTTATGCAACGAGGAAGATACCTAGTAGCAGCACAACTGCAGGCGGAGAACTTGTAACACTTACTGACAATACTGGTCATACTTTAGCATCTGGCTCTTTCACAGGTACGCCTACTATAATTGCGACACCAGGAGCAAACAAATTTTTTAAGGGCGTTGCTATGGCTCCCCAACCTCTATCCGTTTCCCTATCCACCAAAATCTTCCTCCAGGGTGCTTACAACTCCGGTCTCAGTCGTCATAAAGACGTAACTACAACATGGGCATCTACCTTAAATGCTAACGCACTAAGCCAGCCATTTGCTGGTGCACCATTTAACTATGCAGGAACTGAAAGTGTAATAAATGGTTTTTTCACATCAACTGCCGGTACAACCGATATAACAGATTGGGTTCTACTTGAATTGCATGATGCAACAACACCATCTACAATTGTTGCAAGACAGGCAGCTTTTGTTCGTGAGGATGGTAAGGTAGTAGGACTTGATGGTATTTCTGATCCAACATTTACTGGTGTTGGTGCTAATAATTACTACATAGTTATTAAACACAGAAATCATTTACCAGTCCGCAGTTCTACTACAGTTTTTGTAAATGGAGCAACCCCCGTCCTGTATGATTTCACTACTGCTCAGGCACAAGCATATCAGGATCCAGCTATTTTAACTAATGCTGCAATGAAAGACCTAAGTGGTGGCGTATTTGGCATGTTTGCTGGAAATGCGAACGCCAATAATAATATAAGGTTTACAGGCTTAAATAATGATGCAGGGGTGATTTTAACTGCTCTAGGTGGTAATCAGGGTGCAACTGCCAGTGGATATAACATGGCTGACTTAAACCTTGATGGAACCGTACGTTTTACGGGCTTAAATAATGACGCCGGGGTCCTATTAACGGCCCTAAATGGAAATCAAAGTAATCTATTTACCCAACATCAATAGATTTTTGAATTTCCAGATATTTCCGTAGCCACGAAGAACCAAAGTATCTATGAATCATCCATGGGAATGGTGGGGAAAGGACGTGTGATGTTTGAGAAATTTATTTTACAAAAGGAGATTCGAATCTCTCAAAATATTTACCATGAAACCAAGAGTATTACTGCTTTGTTTCTTCGTGCTACTTCTTGGGCATATCAATGCTCAGCAATTGATCCAGGGTACGATAAAAGCTGGAAGCACAAGCACACAGTTTGAAATTTGGCTTAAGCCAAATTTTACAAACTCGAATTCAACTTATCTATTCCAAATAGGATTACCTATTGCTTTTCCTGCTGCAGCATCTCCTCAGCCGACTGGGCTGGCATATATATTGGATCCGGGATTTACTGCGAGTTTCGGTAATAATTATGTTGTGACGGTGAACCCAGCTGCTCTTAGTACTTCTGGCACTGAAAAGTATATTAATCTGCAGTTGGTTAGAGTGGGAGCCGGGGCTTCTAACAACCAAAGCTGGACAGCCGGAACCGAGTTCAAAGTTTTGACAGGTACATTTACTTATTCCGGCACTCCTGCTGATTTTAAAGCAAAGCTTGCTGATTACCAGGATGGCGGTAGCGATGGGCAGGGAAATTTTTATACTCAGGATGCCGTGGGTAATTATTACGTTACGGCAAATTCAATTGGAAACTTTTATGCATCTCCTGGTAATTCAATTGTCGGCGGCACTGCCGCAGCGGGATATGCACAATTAATGGCGGCTGTTAATGCCGGCACGGTTAGCGGTACTTCACCGCTTTGTATCGGAGCCACTGCAAACTATTCTTCAGATGGGACTGAAGGCGGTACCTGGAGTTCTTCCAATACAGCCGTAGCAACTGTAAATGCAACAACTGGCCAGGTTAATGCAGTTGGTGCAGGTACAACCGATATCACATATACTATCAGTGGTGTAAGTGCATTTAAAACATTGACTGTTAGTCCAAACGTTTTGGCAGGAACGATATCAGGTTCCTCTCCACTTTGCATCGGAGCTTCTACAACTTATAATTCAAATGGAACAGCAGGTGGAAGCTGGTCAAGCTCCAATACTGCTGTGGCAACAGTTGATGCCATTTCAGGACTGGTAACCGGTACAGGAGCAGGAACTGCTAACATTACATATACTGTCAATAATGGTTGCGGATCACCCGTTTCATCTTTTGCA
>JAJKIP010000352.1 GCA_021154405.1 Segetibacter sp.
TGAATAAAGTCGTAACTACATACGTGTTGGGATAAAGGTAATTGAGTAATAGATTGGTATAAATGAGTTGCGAGTTTTATCCGGCCCATTGCCATTTTTGGGACTTCCAAGATTACCGGGAGTACGAAAAAAATAGATGTTTTGTAGTAAGAATAATGATAAGAGTAATCGTTAACCCTTGGTTTGACAAAACAGGCTTTTTTTAACCGAGGCATGTATTCCATAGCAGAGAAAGGAGATGAAGTTGACGAGGAGACCTCCTATTAATTCGATTGATATTTGATCAAAGAAATCCACTCCTACCAAGACACTCAAAACAGTCTAATAGTCTAAGCGTTCAGGTGGTATTAGTATTCCATCAGTTTGGAAAGATTATATCCAGGCCTTTCGCAAGTTCAGCAATAGCTGAAAGTGTGATATTGAACTGGCCCTGTTCTATTTTGGAAATATCAGATTCGTCAATTGTGCAGTTGTAAGATACTTGGAGTAATGACATGCCCTTTGCTTCGCTGATCTTTTTCAGCTTCTTTCCAAACTTTTTATATAAAGCTGTTAACTCTTGAGCAGTCACCCCGACAAGTTGCGGGGTTTCTAAAAATAAGCAAGGTAACGGATTACCGTGAAGGCAGTTATCCCTATGTTAGCATCCTGTGACGCTTCCTCTGGTCAGGTTCAAAGCGTCAAGGCTTTAACCCCCTAATTTCCAGCAAAAAGCAGGAGTTTATTAGGCTGAATATAGTAACTTTCGAATTACTTACAGGTTTGCTAAAGGTTACAAAATGGCGGGCTATTTTTAGGAGCTTGGGTAGAATTTGCTAAATTCTATACATTAGGGACTTGGCACCTTTTTGGGAGTATTTCCTATAGAAATACTAATGGCCTACAGAAGAGTTAGATAACATTTAACAAGCTTACATTAACAGTAGTCATTTTACCGGTTAAATATTTATTTTGCAGCTTTTGTATAACAAATATCGTCTTATAATAAAATCTATATATTTTCGTTTTCCTAGAAGAAAAAAAGGGGTGGCGATGAGTCAATCACCGTAATCCACCCCCGAAAAAACCAGTGTGCGGCACCGGTTTATTTCAACCATACGAAAAAGTACTGCTACTTCTTCTTAGTGCATCCACAGACCCTAATAGTGAGGGCTTGTGTGCGAACCGGCCTTATCCTCTTTCCATTTCTCCAGTGGGTGCTCCACTTTCTGATTTGGATTTGGTAAGGCTGGCCACAATGTGGACACACTTCTCCAGATGTTCTCAACATAAAAAATGCGACTTTAAGGTAGTCGTTAACCTATCAGCCCTTTAGTGAGCTAATTCAGTTTAGGAGATAAAAAAATCCCAGTTGCCGCACAACTGAGATTAATTATTATATCCTTCCTCGCTCCAATGGTATTGGTTTCGCGAGAACATCTGGATGGTTATGAGGCAAAAGTGATAAAATTTTTGGAATTTCCAAAATTTAGCTTGTACCTCAATCAGTTGTATTAGAGTTTACTATGTCTAGTTATAAAGAGGAAATATTTGGAAGGAGACATTAGAAGTAGTAAATTGTTGGCAGTTAAACACGTCCACTTAAAAATTTCCAAAGCTACAGTTCCTGCTGTAGCTTTTTTCTTTATATCCAAAAGAGCTAATGCAATATACTTATTTTGTAAGCCTTCAAAAAAACTTTTAGTCTAAAAAACAAAGAATTATGGTGAAAAAAATAATCATATTTATTTTTCCACCTTTTAGTCCTTTTGAACTTTACTGTTTTTCCTTACCTGGAAGATCTCTGTATTTCAATCTTCCGTCGCTGTTCTGAATGCTTGCCTCAAAACTTTTATTGCTATTTGTTTCACGGGAGTTATAAGGGGATGCAAATTCATCGCAGTAGCGTTGCAGGTGCTTTTCACTTACCTGATGGTAGATACCATATACCACGCTTTAACAGACCGAAGGAACCTTTCACGTTATTAGGGTCTTCTCACTGACCGGGGAGTATATCCGAAATGTTTGCGGAAAGCCGTAATAAAACTGGTTAAATACAAGTAACCGATTGCCTTTGCAATGGCCTCCATTGATTTATCGGTTTCCTGCAAAAGCTTTTTGGCTTTTTCCAGCCTGGCTTTCATCTGATAATGATATATACTCTCCTTATAGAAATAACGGAAAATGTACTTCAGGCGGTATTCATTCAAGTTCACCTTTCGGGCTATTTCCGGAATGCGATAATGAACTCTAAAATCCTTCATTATTAACTTTTCGGCCATCCTCACTGCTTTGGCTTCTTCAGGGGTAGGCATCATTTCCTCTACCATATGTTCTACCCTAAGCAGGATAGAATTAAGAAATATTATCAACCGGTCAAGACTTGTGAAGTCCATATTTTCCTGCAACATATCCAGCGCCTGCTCTGGCGCCAATAATGGCCTCCGTAAATAGGTGGAATACTTCTCTCCTTCCGTTACAAATTCATCCATACCTGGAAACACATCCATCAGCTCTGCCATCTTCTCCGGCTCACACAATATCTCAACTCCCCTATACTTCTGATCCTTTTCAAATACAATCTTCTCACCTTTGCTGCCTGGGAAAAATAAGATAAAATGATTCTTTAATATCCTCACTGAATTTTCTCCCTGCAGGCTTACATTCCATCGGTTTTCAATGGCAATTCTTACCCCGGCCTGAGGGTTCTCCATTTTGAAGTACAGTGCGATCTTTTTGAAGAGTTGGAAAAAGGAATAACGCAGGATAAAGCTGCCTAATTTAATCTCCTGGTAATGGATAATTCCATGCTCTGATACTGACGACCAGATGCTGCTTCCCGGCAAATCATAATAATAGGCTCCGGTGGACACACCGGGACCAAGCAGGAGGTTTTGGTTTGCAGAAGTCTTTATGGTCAGATCCATGACTGGAGGCTTTAAACGCTTTGCTGCCACTATCTGTAATATCACAGACACCTGCAGCTATACTAATTATTCGCATCTTGACCTGGGGCAAAAAATAATCGTTAGAAACAAGGCCTAATTCAGTTATTGAAAGGTAAAAAATTTTTGATTGAGTGATTCCAAAGTCATCCCTTTTTTAAATATAATCCTGTTAGTTATAAATGAACTGTCAGGTGTAAATACTTAAATATGCTGGGACCTTAAACTATCTGCCTCAAGCCGTTGCTTGATTACCTCAAATAATTAGTAAAAACCGTCTATTATTAAGATGTTTGAAAGTATTAAAAGGGCTAAACAATATCACTGTTTATCAGCCTTGCGATCTATTGCCCTTGGAGCAATTCCATGATATTTCCGGAACGCTATTATGAATTTGGTCAAATACCGGTATCCGGTCTGAGTTGCAATCTCTTCCATCGGCTTTTTCGTATGCTGCAAAAGATACTTCGCCTTTTCCATTCTTGCACCCAGCATATATTGATAGATATTGGTCTTGAATACATGCCGGAATACATACTTCAGCCGGGTTTCATTGAGTTTCACTCTATTGGCCAGGGAGGGTATGGCATACTGCACCTTCATATCCCTGAGTATTAACTTATGCGCTTTATCAACCGCTTCAATCTCTTCCAGCGTTGGCAGTTTATCCTCCATCACATGCTCCACCTGCATCATCAGAAAATTCATTAACAGAAATAGATTATCGTCAGTGCCAAGTCCAACCAGTTCATTTACAATATTCATCACTCTATCCGGAGCCCAAAGCGGTTTCTTTTGAAGAAAAATGGAATGGTCGTTTTCTCCTTCTCCTACATATTCGGCTATACCTGGAAATAGGTCCATGAGGTCTCCTAGCTTTTCGGGATCACATAAAATCTCGATTCCACGGTATTGCTGCCCTTCCTCAAACACCATCTTCTCTCCTTTGATCCCTGGAGAAAATAATACAAACTGATTTTGCTGAAGCTTCACAGCATCTCCTCCCAGCAAACCCACGTTCCACTGGTTCTCGAGGGCAAGGCGTACACCCGCTCTTGGCGTATGACTCTGAAAATTAAGTGTGATATTTCGGAGGATCTTGAGAAAAGAAAGTCGTATAGTGAAGGGACCGGACTGTTTCTCCTGAAAGTAAAGATTACCGTATTGTGTTTCGGAAAACCAGGAGCTGCTGCCTGGCAAGCTATAATAATCACCGGCGGACACGCCGGGAAATAGCACAATGTTTTGGTTGTTTTTTGTCCTGATGGTCAGATCCATAACTTCAAAGCATTTAACGCTAACCATGCTTTCCCGAGACATTCAAAGGCAGCATAGCATAACTAATCAAATCATAACCAAAATGACCAGGCAATCAGCAATCGTTTTTTCTAAACCTGGAATTAAAGCAAGTATTGCAAGGTAAAATCTTTTATTGATGTAAATGGAAAATGAGTAAGAGTTTTTAGGAAAATAGTGTTACTCTATAAGGCAACTCTTAGGTGAAAATACTTATACGCAATGCTGATAAATGAATTTTCAGGAGACATAGAGCTTTTAAGTATTCCACCGGTATCATGTTAACATATGAGCCACCGATTTGTCATAACATCCTTGGTGATTTCTATTTTGATGAGTATCAAGGTGTATTCACAAAATCTAATTGGAGTTAGTATAATTATTAAAAAATATGATAGTGTGTGCTGTACAGGAGGTTGCTATAATAAGTACCAGCCGAATAATTCCTTAAGTGTAATTAGTAAGTACCTTTTAAAAGAACAATTTGATCAAAATATTCTGCAAAGATTAACTATGGTCCATGGCTGTCTAATTTTCAATGCCCGAAAATCTGATACCGTAATTATCCAGCAACCTATCCGCTGTCCAAGTCTGATAAATGGATCATCCCTTCCATTGATTGTACTGGACGATAAACCGTTTGAAGGAGATCTTGAAACTATAAATCCTAAAAGTATAGAGAGCATTACAATCCTTAAGGACACTGCAGCAACATCAATTTACGGAGTGAGAGGTGCAAATGGAGTAATAGTAATTACAACTAAAAAAGGTAAGTCAAAAAAAAGAAACAATAAGGTAATTATAATCGAAAATCCCTTACCGAAAAACCCTGAAGCAATACGTTAAGTGTAACCTCATCAGCTTTTCCTTCTTTCTATTTCTCTTCTCATCGATCCTGGTGTAACATTAAAATGCCTTCGAAATGCAGTGATGAAACTGGTAATTCGTTGATAGCCTGTTGAATTCGCTATTTCTGTAATTGGCAAGTCAGTTTGAGATAATAGACTTTTCGCTTCTTCCATTCTCGCTTTTAAAAGGTATTCGAAGATCCCTACATTATAGGTATGCTTGAACACATGTTTCAACCTGAATTCATTTAACATTACCCTTTTCGCAAGCGAAGGAATTGAATAATGCTTCCGAATATCTGATGTAATGATCTTTTCTACTTGACTAACAGCAATTATCTCTTCTTCCGATGGTATTTCTTCATATTCTACATTTACATATTTTGAGGTCCACGTAAGTAATAAAAAAAATAATTCCTGCATACGGTGGGAAAAATAATATTTTCTCAGGTCTCCATCCAGATTGCACTCTGGTATATCCCTCAGAATATCCATCATCTCAGGCGCCGCCCATCCTGGTCTCAATGGAAATACAGATTTCCCCTGGCTATCTGAATTTATGATCCGTGCAAGTGTCGGAAACTGCTGTACCAGTTCTTCCAGTTTCAAGGAATGCTGAAGTACATCAAAACTTCTGTACTCCCTCCCCTTCTCAAATACAATTTTTTCTTTGGCTTCATTCAGGTTATATAAAATAAACTGCCCCTGCTTTAGCCTTATATCATTGGCGGCGCCCAGAGAAAAATGCCAGTCGCTCCTGGTAGCAATTCTTGTACAGATAGTTGGGGATTGTGTTCTAAACTGTGCTGTCAGTTTTTTCAGTAAACTGAAAAATGTATACCTGATGGTAAATGATCCTGCATTGTATTCCTCAATAAGGATAGTACCAAAATCTCCTTTGGCACTCCATTTATTTCCACCGGGCAAATGGGTACAAGGATTACCTTCCGGCGATCCTGGCAAAAGTTCAATTCGTTCGTTGGCGGTAGTCCTGATGACAAAATTCAACACTGGCTACTTTTTAAAGTTCTCACTCATCAACCTGTTAGATGACAATTGTTTGTTTAGATAAAAACCTAATTTCAGGTCCAATCTGTCAGGATCCAATAACCTTTATTAATGCGCCGCAAAGTTTAAGAGGCAAAGGGCCATTGTAACTAGAAGTTTGATCAGGTCCCATTTATTGATCGAAAATTGTTTCCTTATATGAATATTGAACCTGACCTTCTTCTTCTTAATTTTTATCCTGATATTAACCCATGAGTTCCCCTTCCTTTTCTCACTCTTTTTCTCCTTAATTAATTCAGGTCTATTATTGGATTTTGCAAAAACAAGTATAGCAATCCCGGCTGGAACAACCAGCAGCGTTGCTACCGAATGTAATAATTCCATTACATTTGGGTTATCAGGTTAGTTAATAGGTTCCAAAGACATATTGCAGAATCTGATTGCCATTTGCGGGTGCATCCGTAAATGGCTTTTTTATGCGATTAATGCAAGTGAATAAACGTTTATAAGGGTCAGATATAAGAATCTAATAAATGAAAAACTAACAGTTGGACTAAACACTTCTTTGAAAAAGATGATAAAACAGGCCAATAAATCAGATGAAAGCCTTTACAGTGGCTAATCCTCCCGATTGCGAAATATTTTACTCCCGATTGAGAAACTGGTAACTCAAAAATTAATTACTGCTTTATGCCTACAATTTCATCAGCAATTTCTACTGATACTCATATCCCATACTAATTCTACAGACTATAATATGCACGTTAGTTTTTATACTTTTATACATACACCACTTATGAACGAGAATATTGAGTTTAGGGAATGGAACATAGTAGACGGAGTGTTATCATTAATTACTATCAGCGGTAGTTCCATTCCGACTGCTGATGAAATTTATTCCGCCGTTTTTGAACATATTTATTCAGCATCAGTTACACTCAGGGATGTTGATTCTCTTGAAAAACGTTTCAGCTTTTCAAGATATCCTGTAAGTTTAAATATTATCCTTAAATCCAATAATGACAATGGGTCCAGGATCATACTCGCTATACAGGCTAAATCGGAAAACGGAGACTGTGAATCCATTTCATGGCAGCAGCATGCCGATCATATTGTTATCGATAACACATGGTTCCCATTCACACCTGGATCACAAAATGATATCCAGTCAATTCTAGATTCAGCA